>NZ_CVSF01000041.1 GCF_001179925.1 Candidatus Pelagibacter communis
TTAAGAAATATAAGAACGGTAATGCTTTAGAAAATTTAAAATGGGGACTAATTCCAGAATGGGCAAAAGATAAAGAATTTAAAGCTTTGATTAACGCAAGATTAGAGACAATTGATGAAAAAGTATCCTTTAAAAAATTAATTAAAGATTTTAGATGTGTGGCAGTCGCCGATGGATTTTATGAGTGGAAAAGAAAAGAAAATGAGAAAATACCTCATTATTTTTTTAGAGAAGATAAAAAACCAATCTTTTTTGCTGCTATATTTGAAAACAATCAGTTTTGTTTAATTACTGAAGAAGCATCTGAAAGTATCAAAGAAATCCATCATCGCCAACCAGTAATATTAAATCAAAAAGATGTGAATCGATATTTAAATTTAGAATTATCAGGCTCAAAGTTTTTAAAAGAATGTGAAAAATCAAACTTAGTTTTTCATGAGGTTTCAAAAGAAGTTAACAAACCGGCTAATAATACTGCGTCATTAATTCAACAAATTAATAATTAGATAGTTGAGTATATAATCATATTCAATTAAAATAAAAGACAATGATAACATACATAATACCCTTTATTATTTTAATTTTAATTGTGGTTTTTATTCATGAGTATGGACATTATTATTTTGCTAGAAAATATGGTGTTGGAGTTACAGATTTTTCGATTGGATTTGGAAAAGAAATTATTGGTTGGAATGATAAGTTAGGCACAAGATGGAAAATTTGCTGGATACCTCTAGGTGGTTATGTAAAATTCTTTGGTGATAGAAATGTATATTCTCAGGCTGACCATGATGAAATTTTAAAAAAATACAGTGAGACAGAACAAGCAAAATTATTTACTTTAAAACCATTATATCAAAGAACACTGATTGTTTTTGGTGGTCCTTTAGCTAATTTCTTATTAGCTTTAGTTATTTTTTTCTCAATTTATACTTTCATTGGAAAAGACTTTACTCCAGCAGTTATCAATGAAGTTCAAAAAGATAGTCCTGCAATGTCAGGAGGATTAGAGCAAGATGACATTATTCTAGAAATTGATGGAAATGAAGTTCAAAGCATCCTTGATGTTTCAAAATATATTACAATGTCCACAGATGAATTTATCGATTTTAAAGTAAAACGTTCTTATGACGAAATATTATTAAAAATAAAACCAATAATGATTAAAAGTGAGGACAACCTAGGTAATTCAGTTAATAAAAGAATTGTAGGCATAAAACTTGGGGCTTATAACAATAAGATTAACCATGTAAAACTTGGTCCAGGACAAGCAATTTTGCATGCTATAAATGAGGTTTATTATGTGAGTATTTCTAGCCTTAAATATATTGGAGGCATGATTATTGGAAAAGCTGACACCTCACAATTAGGTGGACCAATCAGAATTGCTAAAATTTCAGGTCAAGTTGCGGATATTGGTGTTTTAGCATTTATAAGTATGATGGCTTATATTTCTATTAGCCTTGGGTTAGTAAATTTATTTCCCATTCCTATGCTAGATGGTGGTCACCTGATGTTTTATGCATTTGAGAAAGTATTAGGTCGTCCTCTATCTCAAAAAACGCAAGAAGGTTTTTTTCGAATCGGTATGTTTTTATTGATATCTTTAATGTTTTTTACAACATTTAATGATTTAAAGGATCTTGGTTTGTTTAAATAATTAAGATTAAAAAAAATTAAAAAAACCAATAAAATCAACACTAATTAAAGATTATACAACATATTGTGTTTATAAACATTTAAGTAACTAAAAAAAAGGTTGATTTTTAGGGGTTTTTTTGAAAGATAGAAATAACCTAAAACCGGAGCTAAAATGAACAAAAAACAATTAGTTGTTAAACTTTCAGGGGCATTAAATTTAAGTAAGGCTGATGCTGAAAGAACTTTTGACACAATTACCAATACTATTTTAGATGCTTTAAAAGGTGATGATTCTGTAAAAATCGCTGGATTTGGTACTTATAAAGTGGCTAAAAGAAAAGCTAGAGTTGGAAGAAACCCTAGAACTGGTGAGCAAATTCAAATTGCAGCATCACAAAAGGTAAAATTCTTACCTGCAAAAGCTTTAAAAGAAGTATTCAATAAATAACTCTTTTTAAAACAGCCTTAATGTTCGTAAAATTAGCATTAAGGCTGTTTGTATATGCAAATATTGCATAGCCAATTTTCCTAATCAGCGTTAGTTTTTAAATTATTAAAAAATATAAGTACTCCCTTTACAGGGAGGTCTTATGACTAAATTAATAAAAATAATAAGTGCACCACTTATTAGTTTAATTTTTTTATTAAACATGAGTAGTGCAGGTATGGCAGAAACCACAGTTTCTGCTGAAGTTGGATTCATATTTAATACTTTGCTTTTCTTAATTTGTGGATTTCTAGTTATGTTTATGGCGGCTGGATTTGCAATGCTAGAGTCAGGTATGGTTACATCAAAAAGTGTATCCGTTATCTGTGCAAAAAATATAGGATTATTTTCAATTGCAGGAATTATGTTCTGGATGGTAGGTTATAACTTAGCCTATGGTATTCCAGAAGGTGGTTATATTGGTAAATTTATTCCATGGTCAGATGCTAGTGCTGTTGATACAGGTTATTCAGATGGATCAGATTGGTATTTTCAAATGGTCTTTTGTGCAACCACAGTTTCTATAGTTTCTGGTACAATGGCAGAGAGAATTAAATTATGGCCATTTTTCGTATTTGCTGCAGTTCTTTCAGGAATTATTTATCCAATCGTGATGGGTTGGCAGTGGGGTGGAGGCTGGTTAGCAGAAGCTGGTTTTTCTGATTTTGCTGGATCAACTCTAGTACACTCAACCGGTGGTGCAGCTGCTTTAGCTGGTGCAATGATTATTGGCCCTAGACTCGGAAGATTTACAAAGTCTGGTGCTCCAGCTCCACTAAAGCCTTTTGCAGCCTCTTCAATTCCTTTAGTAACTATTGGTGTATTCATTTTATGGTTAGGTTGGTTTGGTTTTAACGGTGGTTCACAATTAGCGATGGGAACTGCTGTTGATGCGATTGCTGTTTCAACTATTTTCATGAATACGTTTTTAGCAGGAGCAGGTGGTGTAATTGGTGCTGCTATAATCACAAGACTACATTTTGGTAAAACAGACGTTGTCCAAATGTTAAATGGATGTATTGGTGGATTAGTTGCAGTAACAGCTGAACCATTAGCTCCATCACCTTTTGCAGCTATCTTAATTGGTGCAGTAGGTGGTCTGATTGTAGTTTATGGAACTAAATTATTATTCACATTAAAGATTGATGATGTAGTAGGTGCAATACCAGCACACTTGTTTGCAGGTATTTGGGGAACACTAATTGTTCCAGCAACAAACTCAGATGCTGCTTTCAGCTCACAATTAATTGGTGTGTTATCAGTAAACATATTTGTATTTGTAGTCGCTTACATTGTCTTTAGCGTTATTAAAGCAACTATCGGCCTAAGGTTGAGTAAAGAAGGTGAAACTAAAGGTACTGATGTTACTGAAACAGGTGTAATTGCTTATGCGATACGTGACTAATTGTTAACAATAAAGGGACTCTTCGCTCTCTGCGTATTATTGCGATTACTCATCGAAGAGTTCCTTAATGCTTCCTCTAGTTAATATAAACAATAAAGCCCTCTATTTTAGAGGGCTTTTTTATTTATTTTCATCCCAAAATTTTTTGTAATTTATAAATGGTGCAAGACCATAACTTGAATTGATATTAGTTAAATGTAAAGATAAACTTTTTATTGGAGAGATACAAATTTCTTCTAAATAAATTTCATTAATATATTTTTCAAAAGGATTATGACGATCTTGACATGTTTTTTCAAATTTATCCCAGTATTTATTCAATAAATATTTGCTAGTCAAAAAAGTACAAAGTGTTTTATCTATTGTTCGCCAATGTCTTTTGCTCCCTATTAGAATATTAGCTTTTTTATTATCCATATATAAATATGGGTAATCAGAGGGGCACATAAAAATATCCTTACCAATTTGAGAAGATATTCTTTCATATGACATAATCATTTCTTCTAACATTGAGTCAAAATGAAGATAATCATCTTCAATAAAAAATATTAAATCTTCTCCTTCATTTTTTCCTATTTCAAAACTTTGTGACAAACTTGCTAGATTTGAAAAAGTTTCTTTTGATTTTTGATTTTTTATCTTGGGTTTAAATTTTTTGTGATCTAGAGTTATAATCTGAATATCATTGTCTAATAATTTTTTCACACGACCTAAATTTTCAGAGTTTGAATTATCATCAATAATTATAGTCTTAATTTTTAAATTTGGTAATTTTGCTTGACAATAATTTTTTGCATTTATCAGTGATTTAATTGATCGAACAGAGTATTCTATTTTTGGTTGCTCAAATAATCTTCTTTTATTTTGATCCCAAATTTCAATATCTGTATTCATTCTAACTATTAATAAAACAGAATTAACTTTTCTTGAAATTTTTACCTCCCCGAGGGGTAAAATTATTGATTTCTCATTTAATGTTGAAAGATTTTCATTTAATTCTTTATTTAAAGTTGGCGATTTAAAATCGTTTTGATCAATTAGTTCATAGCCTAATAATTTAGAAAGTTTAATAAATATTTTTTTCATGATATTTCTTTAATCAATCATAGAGACTAAGTTTTTTAGCGTAAAAAATTCTGATGACCCAATAGATAAATAAACCAATGGGTCCTATCAAATAAGTAATTATTAAAGGTATTGTCAAAAGCAATCTATTCATAATAAGTTTTTGAGCATCTTTTAAAATCCATCCACCTACAAAAAGATTTATTGATACAAAGTGGATCCATAACATTAATAAATAAAATTCATCTGTAAATAGTTTTGAAATGTAGTCTAAACCCAAGTAAAGGCTAAAGTTTCCCATAAAATCAAATGAACTCAAATATGCTTTATACAAAACAAATACATAGGCTCCACTTAATAATAAGATCGGAAATATAGAAGTTGCCAAATATTTACAAAGATTTGATTGAGGAAAAAATATAATTAAAAACCAAAATGGCAATACACCAATGTTTACCCAAAAGTAGAGCATTTCAACTGTAAAATAATTATAAATTTGTTCGATCATTATCTAATATATTATATTAGATCTTATTATGATTCCTATAAGAAACAAAAAAAAATCATTAAAAGTAACTGTTGAAGAAATGCGTAATTTTGCATTGGCTTATGTAGAGAAATATGCTCCATCCAAACAGCAGCTTAAAACCTATCTTTTAAAAAAATATTTAAAAATTTCAGTATCAAATGTTAAAAAACAAGATATTAACAATTTAATAGATATTGTCTTATCTGATCTAGAAAAAAGTAAGTTTGTTAATGATAAATTTTACTCAGAAAGTAAAGCTAAAAGTATGATACAAAGAGGAAATTCAATTAATAAAATTAGAAATTATTTAATTGGAAAAGGCATCAACGACGAATTTATTAAAGAAACTGTTGATAAAATAAAGTATGAAAATTCTGATCAAGACTTTTTTTCTGCAATTAAACTCTGTAAAAAAAAGAGGGTAGGACCTGCTAGAACTGAGGAGAATAGATCATTATTTTACAAAAAAGATATTTCACTATTAGCAAGAAATGGCTTTGATTTTGAAACGTCGAAAAGAGTAATGGATATTAAAAAGGAAGATTATTTAAAAATAATAAATTTACTTTAGTTTTTTTTTCTCTTTAACAAGATTGTCAATTTTATTTTTGATATAATTTCTTACAAATACAAATAATATTAATCCAAAAATTGATACTGAAATAATAATAATTAATATTATCCTTAATTGTTCATCCATTATATCAATTTTTTACTTTTTAAAATAAGACTAGGGTTTTCAAAATTTTTCTTTCCATAAAGAATTTCTTTATTTTCAAAATCAGTTACTGAACCACCTGAATGTTTTAAAATTGCATGACCAGCAGCAATATCCCATTCACAAGCTCTTGGTTCAGCTACATAACCATCATATTCTCCACTGGCAATAACACAAAATTTTAATGAACTTTTCATTTTAGTATATTCTTTAACATTTAACTTATCAAAAATTTTTTGAATTTCTGGTTTAATTTTATCTGAGTAAGATACAAATTTAATTTTATCTTTTTCATGATTTCTTGAACCGTCTAATTTAATTTCTTTTTTATTTTTTAATTCATATGCATGGCCTTCACCAAAAGAGTAAAACATTCTTTTTTTTGCTGGAGCGTAAATTATTCCTGCAGCTGGTTTGCGATTTATTATTAAACCTGCATTTATAGTAAATTCATCTAAATCATTTATATAATCATAGGTTCCGTCAATTGGATCCACCAACCAAAAATCTTTTAGATTTTCAATAGATTTGTTTTCAGATGTTTCCTCTGAAATTATTGGAAGAAAAGGAGTCAATTCCTTTAATTTGTCACTGACTATTTTATTAACTTCTAAATCACCATTAGTAACAGGAGTGTTATCTGACTTCATTTTTTTTGTAAGACCATTTTTTCTTAAATTTATAGATATCTCACCCGCATTAAGAAAAGGTCTTATTAAACTTATAATTAATTTTTTAATATCAATTTCTTTCATTTATCTTTTTCAATTCAATATTATTTGAATTAATTACTTTTTTTCCAGCATTTTGAAAATTTACTGTAACTTTTTCTTTAATTATTGATTGAACTTGTCCAATACCCCATTCTTTGGCTGCGGGATTATAAACTTTGTCACCTGGTTCAAAATCTAATATCATTTATTTAACTTATAATAGAAATAAGTATAAATACCAATTAATGAACTCTCAATTAAACTCTATAGGACTTTCAAAAAAACCATCTGAAACAACAGTTGTGGTAGCTATGTCAGGTGGAGTCGACTCATCTACTGTGGCTGGAATGATGAAAAGAGATGGGTACAAGGTATTAGGTATAACTTTAAAGCTTTATGATAATAGTAAAGAAGTTGCATCTTCAAAACAATGTTGTTCTGGTCAAGATATTATGGATGCAAAAAGAGTCGCTCAGAAATTAGATATAGAACACAAAATTTTATATTATCAAAATAAATTTAAACAAGGTGTTATAGATAATTTTGTTAACAGTTATTTAAAAGGCGAGACACCTATACCTTGTGTTCAATGTAACCAAACAGTCAAATTTAAAGACTTATTTGAATTTTCAAAAGATCTAAATGCTGATGCTTTAATTACAGGACATTATGTAAAAAGTATAACTCTTAATAATGAAACTAATATGTATCGAGCAATTGATGAAAATAGAGATCAAAGTTATTTTTTGTTTAATACAACTAGGGAGCAACTGAATTATTTAAGATTTCCTTTAGGTGGAATGTTAAAAGATGAAACAAGAAAAATAGCAAAAAAATTAAATCTGAATGTTGCAGATAAACCAGATAGTCAAGATATATGTTTTGTGCCAAATGGTGATTACGCCTCTGTAATAAGAAAATTCAGACCAGACTCTTTAAAAAAAGGAAATATAAAAGATTTAGACGGAAAAGTCATTGGTGTCCATGATGGAATAATTAATTTTACAATTGGCCAACGAAAAGGAATTAAAGTTTCAGATATAGAACCATTATATGTTATTAAAATTAATTCTGATAAAAATGAAATTATAGTTGGTCCAAGAGAAAAGTTAGGAAAAAAGAATATTCAAATAAATAATTTAAATTTATTAGTTGATAAAAAAGAATTTTCTAAAAATATTTTAGCAAAAGTTAGATCAACTGGTAAATTATTAAGAGCAAAAGTTAATTTTAAAAATGAAAATTCTGCAGAAGTTAATTTAGATGATTTTGAGGACGGAATTTCTCCCGGACAAGCTTGTGTTTTTTATGATTTAGATAATCAAGGATATAAAGTTTTAGGAGGTGGTTGGATTATAGATTAATCAACCTTCTTCCACATAAAAAAAGTTAAAAGATAAAATGTTATAACTCCTATAAAATAATTCCATTCTAAAGCATGTTTGAAATATTTTACATTAAATCCCATTACATTATCTCCTGGCAAACTAATAATGGGAATACTTATAGTTGCCACAATAATCAGGATGCTAACAAGGTAAATTTTAAGAGTTAGATAAGTTTTATTGATGTATTTTAAAAGTTTGTCCCTAAAGGAATACAAAGTCATCACTAAATATGCTTGAGCAACTATTTCAAATGAGATGAACATTAACATAACAACTCTTCTGAAAAGTTTATAAATATCATTATCAAATTTGATGCCTAAAAAAATTGAATGAATAGTCAAAGCTATGGCTGAGGCAATTCCAAAATAAACAATTTTTTTAATATTTTTATGATCTTTATCAAAAAAAGAAACGATACTTTTATTGAACAGCCAATATTTGATAAGTAGAAATGATGTTAAAAACATAGCAGGTTTGAATACTAACCATGATGGATAAGGCCTCGCAGTTCTGCTTATAGATGCCCCACCATCAAAATATGGAATAGTATTATGAATTATATCCTCATGATTAGGAAATAATTCATGAAATTGAGTTATTAGAATTAAGCAAGTATTAACTGCTATAAAAGGAACAATAAAAATCCATATACTGATGTACTTGGCCTTATTGATTTGGTCCATAGAACTATTTTTTTTTGTTTTTTCTTTTAGCTCTTCTTTTTTTAGACCCTTGTTTTCTTCGGCCTCTATGTTTTTTTGGGTAACCCATAGTCTCCTTTAGTTATAATTTAATTGAAATTATCAGCGGGATATAGCATTGTCCTATGAAGTATTCAAATTTTTTATGTCTAAATCTTTCAAGACTTTTCTAAAACATACAGCAAAAGACTTTCATAATCAGTCTGTAAATCCTCCAGTTGTAAGAGCATCGACAATCATTTTTAAATCGATGCAACATATTAGAAAAACTCAAGCTAAAGCTATAAAAAATCCAATAGGTGGCCATTATGATTACGGCAGACAAGGAACATCAACAACTTACATTTTACAAAAAATTTTAACTAAACTTGAAGAAAGTTATCATGTATTTACAACTCCAACAGGTTTTGGCTCAGTCTTCTTAGCCATATTTAGTGTTGTAAGACCTGGAGATGAAATTATTGCAGCAGATCCAGTTTATAGTCCCACAAGAATTCTTACTCAGGATTTTCTAAAAGAATACAATATAAAGACAATTTTTTATAATCCTAGTGATCTTGAGACATTAGAAAAAAATATAACCAAAAAGACGAAATTAATTTTTGTAGAAAATCCTGGAAGTAATACATTTGATTTTCAAGATCTTGGAAAAATAATTTCAATAGCAAAAAAACACAAAATTTTAACTGCTATGGATAATACTTGGGGTACTCCATATTATTTAAAACCTATCAAACTTGGTTTTGACATGTCGATTGTTTCAGCAACAAAATATTATTCTGGTCATTCTGATGTTATGGGAGGAAGTTTAGCGGTAAATAAAAAGGTTTTTTCAAAAGTAAAAGCTGCCGAAAAAATTACAGGTTTAAGACTGGGTCCTGATGATGCATATTTGATAACTCGAGGTTTGAGAACTTTAGATGTAAGATTAGATAGACACAGAGAAAATGCAAAAAAAATTGCTGCTTTTTTATCCAGAAACAAGAAAATAAAATTACTTTATCCTTATAAGAAAAATTCCCACAATTTTAGAATGTGGAAAAAATATTATAAAGGCGCTTCAGGCTTAATGGGATTAAAGATAAAGTCAAAAAATATAAACTCTGTAAGAAAATTTGTTAATTCACTAAAACTTTTTGGATATGGTTATAGTTGGGGTGGTTTTGAAAGTTTGGCTTTACACCAAGAATTTAGAGAAACAGGAAATAGAAAATATATGAATCTAGCGAAAGACGAACATCTTGTTAGACTCCATATTGGTCTTGAAGATCCGAATGACTTAATTGCAGATATTAAACAAGCATTAAGACATTTAAAATGATAATAGAAAATTTTTTTAAATCTAAAACTGCAATAATAACTTTATTTGCAGCATGTTTTGTTGTTTTAATTTCTTTAGGAGTAAGACAGGTTTTTGGTTTATTTTTTATAGATTTCAATGAAAGTTTAAATATTAGTAACACCGCATTTGGATTAGCTATTGGAATACAAATGTTAATGTGGGGTTTAACTGGCCCAATTTTTGGAGCAATAGCTGATCGATATGGTGGTCACATCGCCATAATATCTGCATTTATATTTTATACTTTAGGCATATATTTTTTATATACTGGCCCAAATACAGGTATTTTTTTTCAAATTCATATGGGATTATTGATAGGTATTGGCCTTGGCGGTACTGCAATAAGTATTCCAATGTCAGTTGTTGGTAAACATTTTCCGTTATCAACAAGAACAATAGCAATGAGTATCGTCACTGCTATAGGGTCTTTTGGTTATTTTCTTTCACCAATTTTTACTACTTATTCTTTGCAAGAGTATGGTTGGAATTATACTTTATTTATATTTACTTTATTTTTATTAACGGGCTTAGTTGCTGCTTATTTTGTAAGATCTCCATCTGAAGCCGAGAGAATAGAAAAAACTTCAGACCAATCTTTTAAAGAGGCTTTGATTGAAGCTTTTAAAACTAAAAGTTATATTCTGCTTGTATCAGGATTTTTTGTTTGTGGTTTTCATATTACCTTAGTTGGAACTCATGTACCAAAATACGTTATAGATAGAGGCTTAGAAGATTGGACTGCAGCCGCTATTTTATCATTAATTGGGCTGTTTAATATTTTTGGGTCATTATTAAGTGGATATCTTTCAGCAAAAATGAGTAAAAAGATTATTCTCAGTGCTATTTATTTTTTAAGAGGCATCTCTATTATTCTTTTTATATTTACACCTGCAACTAACATTAGTGCTTTTTTATTTGGAGCAAGTTTTGGTTTTTTATGGCTTTCAACAGTTCCAGCTACAAGTGGTATTGTGGCACATATATTTGGTACAAAATATTTGGGCATGTTATATGGAATTGTATTTTTAAGTCACCAAATTGGATCTTTTTTTGGTGCATATTTAGGTGGCTTATTTCATGATCTTTATGGTTCATATGATTATGCGTGGTATTTAGCAATTGCTTTATCTGTTTTCGCAGCAATAATACATCTACCAATTAGAGAAGAACCAGTTTTGAGATTAAAAACAGAATAAATTGAATACACAAAAACAATTAGCAGAGATTCACCATTCAGGAAAATCCTATGTTATTTATAAATCTAAAAAAGGTTTTGACTTATATACAAACTTTTCCGAGAAGATTATTCTTAATAATAAAAACGTTAATAGTTTTTTAAACAAAAAATATAAGAACAAACAAAAAAATACAGACTTATTTATTGGTTTTTTTGGCTATGAATTATTAAATAATTTGATTAATGTTAAAATACCTAAACAAAAAAACACAAATTTTCCAAAAGGAATTTTCTACAAGCCAGAAAAAAAGATAAAGATAACTAATAAACTTAAGTACAAAAGTGAAAGAAATTTTAAGGCTAATAAATTTAAGATCAATATAAACAAAAAATCTTATGTAAAAATTTTCGATAAATTTAAAAAAAAGATAAAAAGTGGTGAAACTTATCAAATTAAAATTTGTACTAAATATAAAACAAAATCAAAAATTGATCCTCTTGATTTTTTTTCAAGGTTATCACAAACAAATTTAGCTCCAGAAGCTTTTATGATAAGAGATAAAAACTATTCAATAATCAGTTGTTCACCAGAAAATCTTATAACTAAGAAAGGTTCTGATATATCTACAAAGCCTATTGCTGGAACAGTTAAAAAAACAAAAACTTTAAATAAGTTCAAAGCTTTAAATTATTTCAAAAAAAATCTTAAAGAAACCAAAGAACATAATATGATTGTTGACATGGAAAGAAATGATTTATCTAAAATTTGTAAAGTAGGATCTGTTAAACTTTCTAAACAAAAGATTGTTGAGGAATATAAAGATCTTTTTCATTATGTCAGTCTTATAAAAGGTAAATTGAAAAAAAATATTAATAACATTGACATTATTAAGGCCATGATGCCAGGCGGGTCAGTCATCGGTTGTCCAAAGATAAACACACTAAATCTTTTAAACAATCAAGAGAGAGAAAACAGAAATATTTACACTGGAAGTTTTGGATATATCAAATTTAATGGAGATATGAGATTTAATATTATTATTAGATCAATTTTAAATTTTAATAATATTTCTGAAATATCTGTTGCATCAGGTGTGGTAGTAGATAGTAATGCAAAACATGAATTTAATGAAAATTATATAAAAGCAAAAGCATTAATTGATTTATTTAAATGATTTATGTCATAGATCATAACGACTCATTTACTCATAATGTGGTACATCAACTTTCATTATTCGATAAAGTTGAGTGTGATAATTTTAATAAGATTAATGAAAATAAGATTAAACATGCATCAACAGTAGTTTTTTCACCGGGCCCTGGTAATCCAAAGAATTATCCAACTACTTCAAAAATTTATAGAAAATTAAAAGGAAAAAAAAAGATGATAGGAATCTGTCTGGGGTTTCAACAAATTTTACATTGCGAAGGTGCAAAAATTATTGAACAAAAAAAGATATATCATGGATATCAATCAAATATTAAAGTAATTAATAACAAATCTTTATTTCAAAAAGGGAAACTATTTAAAGTAGGCAGGTATCATTCATTAAAATTAAAAGAACCTTTCAAATCTGATAATTTTGAGATAACTATGAGATGCTTAACTTCAAAAGTTGCAATGGCTTTTGAAAATAATAAAGATAAAATTTATGGATTTCAATTTCACCCGGAGTCTTTTTTAACTATCAATGGCAAAATACTTATTAAAAAAATCTTATCAACTTAAAGACTTAAAACAGATAGAATTCAATGACCTATGGGGAGATCATGGAATCTTTACAACTATGTGGATTTTTGGAAAACCAGCAAAAATATTGTTCTTTAATAACCATTTAAGAAATCTAATTTTATCATTAAAAAAATACCAGATAAAAAAAAAATCTTTAAAAGAAGATATCTTGAAAATAATAAATATAAATTTATCTAAAAAGAAAAAATATAATCATTTACTTAGAATTGCCGTAAATAAGAAAATTATATCAATTTCTTTAAGAAAAAGAGTCAAATCAAAATCAAATTTTAATCTAAAGTTAGCAAAAATAAAAAGAGAAAAGCCTCAATTTAAAAACCTAAAATATAAAAAAATACTATCATATCTTTCTAAAATGGATAATTCTCAATCAGATATTGCGCTTGTGTCTAATAAAAAGATTTTAGAAACCGGAACTTCGAATTTATTATTTGTCAAAGATAAAAAATTTTTTACACCAAAAAAAGATTATTATCAGGGAAACACTTATAAATTTTTTAAATCAAAGATAAAAAAAATAATAAAGAAAGATATTTTATTAAAAGAAATTAAAAATTACGATGAAATTTTACTTTTAGGTTCAGGTAAAGGAGTTACATCAGTAAAATCAATAAATGAAATTAAATGGAAAAGAAAAAGTCAAAAAAAATTTAATTTTCTCTCAAAACAATATGACTTAGTCATAAAAAATTGCAATTTTTATAGATTTTAAGCAAATGAAAGATCCAAACAATCCTTGTTTATTTTGTAATAGTGAGGAAAGTGGATGTGCACATGAAAATGATCTGGCATATGCTAGTTATGATTCATATCCAGTCTCAGAATATCATTGCTTAATTATTCCTAAAAGACACATAAAAGATTATTTTGATTTATCTAATGAGGAATTGATTGCGTGTAATGAATTAATTAAAATTGTAAAAAAAGAAATTACAAATAAAGACTCATCAGTAAAAGGATTTAATTTAGGAACTAATATTGGAAAAGTTTCAGGTCAATCTATTTTACATTGTCACTTTCATTTGATTCCTAGAAGAGAAGGTGATGTTGAGAATCCCCAGGGAGGAGTAAGATCTGTGATCCCAAAAAAACAACATTATAAAAGAGAGAAATAGCCAATTATTAAAGACAAATTGACCTGAGTTTGAGGTTGAACTATTAGTTCAACTATATATAAAACTTAAAACTAATTCTAATTTTAACTAATGGCGGAAATGTTAAACAACAATCCTTTTTCTTTATTAGCTGAAACAGTATCGCCACTTGCAATGCAATCCTTTATCATTGCTATGATTCTTTTAATAGCTATTGGAACGATAATTCAGATGATCCACCATAAAAATCTTACATATTTTTTTAACAATGCAAGAAAAGCAAAATTAGCAGCTACGAAAAAATTAGGTGTAGGAGAAAAAGTTTCTGTCATAGCCAAAACAACAGTAGTAGATATTGGCACAACTTCTGAATTGGGTTTTGGTAAAAGAAGGCTCGCACATGTCCTTGGAATGTACGGAACAATTTTGTTTTGGGTTTCTTCTGCCATCTTAGTTTTTTGTTACACAGGTGCTGATAAACCAAATTCTCAAACTTGGTCGATCATTTGGCATGTAGGAGCAATATTAACTTGTTTAGGAGGTTATTGGTTTTGGTTTTTTTTGAGAGTCGATGTATCAGCAGAAGCTTATCCATGGTATAGAATTATTAAAGCTGATCTATTTGTTTTAGCATTACTGGCATGCTCAACTTTTGGTTTAGCTTGGTCATACACTCAATTTAGTGGCCAAACTGGTTTATCATATTTATTTTTGACTTTATTTATTGCATCTAATTTAATTTTATTTGGTGGAGTTTATTGGTCTAAATTTGCACATATGTTTTATAAACCTGGAGCTGCAATACAAAAAAATTTAGCAGAAGCTGATGGTTCGAGAGATAATCTTCCACCACCTGCAGATGCACCTGAGCAATTTGGCCTAGGAATAAAAAGAGAAGAGCCAAAACATTATTAATATGTTAATAGGAAAAGGAGAAAATTAAAATTATGTCAACTTTTGTATACATGACAAGATGTGATGGATGTGGTCATTGTGTAGATATTTGTCCATCAGATATAATGCACATAGATGAAAATATTAGACGTGCAAAAAATATAGAACCCAATTTTTGTTGGGAATGCTACTCTTGTGTAAAAGCTTGTCCAAATCATGCTATTGATGTGAGAGGTTATGCTGACTTTGCACCAATGGGGCATAGTGTTAGAGTTAGAAGAGAGGAAGAAAAAGGAACTATCTCTTGGAAAATTAAATTCAGAAATGGTACTGAGAAAAATTTCGTATCACCAATTACAACAAAACCATGGGGTAAATTTATTCCAAAACTTGCTGAAGGTGATAAGCCTAATCAAGGAGAAATTAATTCTCAAAGACTTTACACTGAACCAGAGGGACTGAATACCAATCAAGAATTGCCATCTGTTCCAAAAGAGTCTTTTAAAAAAGGGGTTTATTATTAATGGCTAAACATAAAACTCATTACGAAGAATGCGATGTACTAGTAGTTGGTGGTGGTATGGCTGGTACAGGTGCTACTTTCGAGGCAAGGCACTGGGGTAGAGACTTAAAAATTGTTTGTGTTGAAAAAGCGAACATAGATAGAAGCGGAGCTGTAGCTCAAGGTCTGTATGCAATTAATTGTTATATGGGAATGCAATGGAATGAAAACCAACCTGAAGATCATGTGAGATATGCAAGAAATGATTTAATGGGAATGGTAAGAGAAGATTTAGGATACGATATGGCTCGTCACGTGGACTCTACTGTTCACATGTTTGACGAATGGGGTCTTCCAATGATGAAAAACGAAAAAACTGGTAGATACCTAAGAGAGGGTAAGTGGCAAATTATGATTCATGGTGAGAGTTATAAGCCAATAGTTGCTGAAGCTGCAAAAAAATCTGCCGATAAAATTTATAACAGAATAATGATAACTCATTTGCTTATGGATGAGGCTCAAGAAAATAGAATTGGTGGGGCAGTTGGTTTTAATATGAGAACTGGTGACTTCCATGTCTTTAGAGCTAAAACTGTGATTGTTGCTGCTGGAGGAGCATCTCATATATTTAAACCAAGAGCAGTTGGAGAAGGTATGGGAAGAACTTGGTATGCTCCTTGGAGCAATGGTTCTGCATATGCATTACCAATTGCAGCAGGTGCAAAAATGACTCAAATGGAAAATAGAATTGTATTATGTAGATTTAAAGATGGTTATGGACCAGTTGGTGCTTATTTTTTACATTTAAAAACATACACACAAAATGCTAATGGCGAAAACTATGAGAAAAAATGGTATGACCAAACTAAAGAGTTAGTAGGAGAGTATATCGATCATCATCCAACACCTACTTGTTTAAGAAATCATGCATTTATACAAGAAGTGGCTGCAGGTGGAGGACCAATTCACATGGTTACTAAAGAAGCTTTTCAAGATCCACATTTAGAAACAGTTGGATGGGAAAACTTTTTAGGAATGACAGTTGGTCAAGCTGTAGTTTGGGCATCACAAAATATTGATCCAAAATATACAAATCCTGAACTAACTACATCTGAACCTTACGTTATGGGATCACATGCAACATGTTCTGGAGCTTGGGTAAGTGGACCAGAGGATTTATCACCACCAGAATATTTCTGGGGATATAATAGAATGTTAACTATTGACGGTCTTTTTGGTGCAGGTGATACTGTTGGTGGAAGTGCTCACAAATTTTCATCAGGTTCGTTTACTGAAGGTAGATTAGCTGCAAAAGCAGCTGTTAAATATATTGATGATAAAAAAGCTGAAGGAATTAATGTATCAGACAAACAGTGTGAGAATTTTAAAACTGCTGTATATAAACCACTAGATACTTATACTATCGCTCAAAATGAAATCACAGGTGGAACGGTTTCACCAAGTTATATTTCTCCAATTCAAGGTTTACAAAGACTTCAAAAAATTATGGATGAATACGTTGGTGGAATTACATCTAATTATATGACTAACGGAAATATGTTAAAAAGAGCTTTAGAGCTTCTTGAATGGCTTCAAGAGGACTTAGAAAAAGTAGGCGCGGAAGATTATCATCAATTAATGAGAGCATGGGAATTAAAACATAGAACTTTAACTTCTCAATGTGTAACAGAACATACTTTATTTAGAGAAGAAACACGTTGGCCTGGGTATTATTATAGAGGTGACCATATGAAGCTTGATGATGAGAACTGGCACTGTCTAACAGTTTCAAGAAGAGACCCTAAAACAGGTAAATTCACAATGGAAAAAGTGCCTGTTTATCATATAGTTGATGAGAACGAGAAGAAAAAAGCCTCTTAATCAATATTAAAGAATAAAAGCTATGGATCTTTTATCCAAATCTGATGATGAAATATTTACTATAGGCAAACCTTTATGGGAAAACTTAGTAAGATCTTCAAATCTTAAAGATTATGGGGGTTTTACAAGAGATTTTTCAACACAAATGTTATTTGGAGCTAATGAAGTAGAACTGGGTAAACAGTGGGCCAACAACGAGCTTATTACTAACCTCAATGAAACTTATGAACCTTTCGGCACATTAAGA
Organism: Candidatus Pelagibacter communis; assembly: GCF_001179925.1. Lineage (GTDB taxonomy): Bacteria > Pseudomonadota > Alphaproteobacteria > Pelagibacterales > Pelagibacteraceae > Pelagibacter > Pelagibacter ubique_E. Next base: position 17,538 of record NZ_CVSF01000041.1, read on the forward strand.
AGGGGTGAACACATAACTGTTTTAATCAAGCAAACAAACAAGAAAATTCCTGGAGAGTTCCTAGGAAGACTAGTTTTAGGAGTTGAGGATGGAGAGATTAAGGTCTTTGGGGCAACGATCTATTAATTTAAAAAAATTACCGTTCTAAGTAATTATTATTTGACAATTTTTACCCTGGGTGTATTCAGAAATATATATGCATCTTTCAAATATAAAAATTTTCCAAAAAATAAATAATAATAAAACGACTTATATTAAAACAGGAATTTTTTCAGCTATAGTTGCTTGTTGGGGTGTTATCTTAGTTGGAACTTTTCTAACTTTTAAATAAATTATATTTTATAATTTTTATTTTAAATGGAAGTTTTTTTACCCATAGCTCAAGTATTCATTAATCCAATAGAAATTCTTTTATTAAGTGCCATCGTTGGAGTTCTATCAGGATTGTTTGGTGTTGGTGGTGGATTTTTAATGACACCATTTTTGATTTTTATGGGAATTCCACCGGCATATGCAGTTGCAAATGAAGCTAATAACATTTTAGCTACGTCTGTCTCAGGATCAACAACTCACTATTTAAAAAATACTTTAGATTATAAAATGGGTTTTATGATTGTAATAGGTGGAGCAATAGGAACTTCGTTAGGAATTTATACTTTTACTTATTTTAAAGGTATTGGAAAAATTGATACAGTTATTTCTTTAGCTTATATGTACATCCTCGCAATAATTGGAACTTTAATGTTAGTGGAAAGTCTTGGTGAAATTGATAAGGCAAAAAAAAACGTTGTTGAAAGAAAAAAACTACATGTTCATTACTGGATACATGGACTGCCTTTCAGAATGAGATTTCCAAAATCAAAATTATATGAAAGTATTTTTACACCAATTATTATTGGTTTATTTGTTGGATTTATTGCTGCAATAATGGGCATAGGTGGAGCTTTTATATTAGTGCCTGCAATGATTTATATTATTAAAATGCCAACAAGATTGGTTCCAGGTACATCTTTATTTGTTACTATTTTTGTAAGTGTAATAGTTACTTTTTTACATTCAATTAATTACGGTTCGATAGATCTAATGTTAGTTTTATTACTAGTGGTTGGTTCTATTGTAGGTGTTCAAGTTGGACAAAAACTTGGAGAACAAATTGATAGCTCAGGATTAAAAGCTTTATTAGCAATTTTATTATTAGTAGTTGGTATAGCTATTGCTTATGATACTTTTTTTGCTAATGAAATTTCAAATCAAATTACAAAAAACCCTAACACGGATTTAAATTTTTTTTCAAAATTTATTGAGGAATTTTCTAAAGACATGCCTTTCTTCTATGGATTATTTTCTATTATGTTTGCTGTAATTTTGGGGATTGGTGCAGCGTTTATAAGAAGATTTTTATCTAATTTAAGAAAAAAATACTTAATTAAAGCTGCTAAATAAAAAATTTTAAATAACTTTCAATAGTAACAATACAAACTATCCCCACTGTAAGCATTCCGATAAATCCAACAATAAATGGTTTATATCCCATGCTTTTGATATCTTTTAAATTTGTAGACAAACCTATGGCCGCCATTGCCATGGTTAAAAAAATTTTAGATGATTGTTTAATAATTTCTATTGTCTCTATCCAGTTTGAAGTTGAGTTAAACATTTCATCTCCAAGATTTCTTATTATGATCATTCCAACAAAGCCCAAAACAAAATATGGAAAAATATTAAGTATAGAATAATTTTTTTCCTTTGTTTGACCTCTGTTATATAGAAATGCAAAAAGGGGAATCATTATGATTAAGAATGTATTACGAATAAGTTTTGTGACTGTTGCTATATTTAATGTTTCAGGACTGTTATATTGCTGTTCATATATAAGTCCTGCAGCAGCTACTTGAGAAGTTTCATGAATAGAAGTTCCTAAAAATAAGCCAATTAAAAGAGACTCTCCATCAAAATAAATGTTAGCAAAATAGGGATAAATCAACATGGAAAGTATTCCAAAAAAAGTAATATTTGCTATCGCGTAAGATACTTCACTTTTATTTGCTTTTATTACTGGTGCAGTGGCCATTATCGCTGTAGTTCCACAAACAGTGCTTCCTATTGAAATTAAATAAGCCATTCTAGTCGGAATTTTGAGTTTTTTTATTAAAAGTTTAATAACAACTAAAACACTTATTATGCATATAATGATTAATGGAAAAGCAATTTTACCAAAGTCTAAAAACTCAAATGGTTTAAGCTGTATGCCTAGAAAAATTATTCCAAGTTTTAAAATGTACTCTCTTGTAAAATCTAATCCTTTTTGAAAACTGTCTCTTATTTTAAAAAAATTACCAAAAAACATTCCCAACAAAATTGCAATCATTGCAGTAGAAATAGGACTTTTCGTATATCCTAAAAGTTCAATACCAATTATATTGTTGAAACCTTGCGAAATTGTATAAAGTACAAATGCAAGAATTATACCTGGTATAATTACCAAATATTTTTTAACTACCATTTTTTAAGTGATTATTAAGCGCTTCTGTAAAGTTTTGTCATAACAAATTCTCTATGACCTAAAGCTTCAGCACAAGTTAATCTTCCATTAGCAACTTTTAAAGTAGTCTCAATAAGTTTATCTCCAGCTTGAGACATATTCATTTCTCTTGAAAGAATTTTAGAAACATCACAATCAATGTGTTCACCCATGCCTTTTACAGTTAAAGGATTAGCAGTTAATTTTACCACTGGTTCAATTGGGTTACCGACAATGTTTCCTTGACCTGTAGGGAAAAGATGAATATTGAAACCTGCTGCAGCTTGTAAAGTTACACACTCGGCTGCTGCTGAAGAAGTATCCATAAAATATAAACCTTTACCTTTTTTTGGTTCCTCTGCTGGTTCTAACACATCTACAAATTTACAATTTCCAATTTTTTGAAAATTACCAAATGCTTTTTCCTCAATTGTAGTTAGTCCACCTGCAATGTTACCTGCAGTTGGTTGGCTCTCTGAAAGATCATCAGTTGCTTCTTTTAAGATAAAATCATTATAAGCACTCCAAGTTTTCATAAATTTATCTGAAGCCTCTTTGGTTGCGCCTCTTGTTGCACAAACTTTTTCAGCCCCAGTTAATTCTGATGTTTCACCAAAACATAAATGAACACCTAGTGGCTCAAGTTTATCCATTAAATTTCCAACTGTTGGGTTTGCTGCTAGACCAGATGTAGTATCAGATTCGCCACACTTTACAGAAATCCAAAGATCACTTATTGGACATTCCTCTCTTTGTTTTTCTGAAGCCCACATTACATACTCTTGTGCTTTCTTTGAAGCTTTCATAACTGTTCCAATATCTCCAGTTCGCTCAATGTGAAAACCTTCAACTGGCTTTCCGGTTTTTGCTATTCCATCAACTATTTTTTTTGTCCACTTAGGCTCAATACCAATCACAATAACAGCGGCTACATTAGGATTACTACCCGTTCCTATCATAGTTCTAAAATGTAATTCTAGATCTGCCCCAAATTGTAATCTTCCATATGAATGAGGAAGTGCAATTGTCCCTTTAATATTATTTGCTACTGCTTCTGCACATGCATTTGAAATATCATCTACAGGTAAAATTATTACATGATTTCTAGTTCCAGCTCTTCCATTTTCTCTTTTATAACCTAAAAAACTTTTTGGAATTTCCATATTTCTACCACTTCTTAGTTTTTACATTGTGCACATGCACATGCTCACCTTTTTTAATTGCTTTGACAACCTTACCAATATCATGACCATATTTTAGAATTGTATCTCCCTCTTTTAAATCGGCCATTGCTATTTTGTGACCTAAAGGGATTTCATCTACTGATTGAATGGTTGTAGAGCTATCATTTTCCATAATCCAGCATTTACAGTCTTGTTTTGGAGTTATTTTTTCGATAACGACTACCCCGACATTATCTTTTTGGTCGTGGATTATGATGTCAGTCGCCATTATTATAGTGTCGATTTGTTTATTTGAATTTTGTGAAATCTTATATATTAATCGCAAAAATTAACAATTAGTTTTTAAAAAAATTATTCATATATTAATTTAGAAAGGTTCTATAAATGACAAAAATGACAACAGAAGAAGCTTTTGTAAAAGTTTTACAAATGCGCGGTATTGAACATGCCTTTGGTATTATAGGATCAGCGTTCATGCCTATATCTGACATCTTCCCAGACGCAGGAATTACTTTTTGGGATGTTGCTCATGAAACTAATGGTGGATTAATTGCCGATGGTTATACGAGAGCCACTGGAAAAATGTCTATGGTCATTGCACAAAACGGACCTGGTATCACTGGTTTAGTTACACCTATTAAAACTGCTTATTGGAATCATACTCCATTATTATTAGTAACACCTCAAGCTGCTAATAAAACTATGGGTCAAGGTGGTTTTCAAGAAGTTGAACAAATGAATTTATTTAAGGATATGGTCTGTTATCAGGAAGAGGTAAGAGATCCATCAAGAATGGCTGAAGTTTTAAATAGAGTTATTGAAAAAGCAATTAGAGGTTCAGCACCAGCACAAATAAATGTTCCAAGAGATTATTGGACACAAGTTATCGATATTGAATTACCACCGATTGTAAGATTAGAAAGACAAGGTGGAGGTGCAGATGCAATTGATAAAGCAGCAAAACTTTTATCAAATGCAAAGTTCCCAGTTATTTTATCAGGTGCAGGAGTTGTGATTGGTGGAGCTGTTGAAGAAACAAAAAAACTTGCTGAAAAGTTAGACTCGCCAGTTTGTTCTGGTTATCAACATAATGATAGTTTTCCAGGAAGCCATCCATTAGCTGTTGGACCATTAGGATATAATGGATCAAAGGCCGCAATGGAATTAATTTCAAAAGCAGATGTTGTTTTAGCGTTAGGTACTAGACTGAATCCTTTTTCAACACTTCCTGGATATGGAATTGATTATTGGCCAAAGAATGCAAGTATAATTCAAGTAGATATGAACCCAGATAGAATTGGATTAACAAAAAAAGTAACAGTCGGAATTAGTGGGGATGCAAAGTTAGTTGCTACGCAAATTTTAGAAAAATTATCTGTGAATGCTGGAGATGCTGACAGACAAAAAAGAAAAGATTTAATTCATCAAACAAAATCTGCTTGGTTACAAAAATTATCAAGTTTAGATCATGAAGATGATGATAAAGGAACAGTTTGGAATAAAGAGGCAAGAGAGAGAGATAAAGATAGAATGTCACCAAGACAAGCTTGGAGAGCTATACAAGCTGGAATGCCAGAGGATGTAATTATCTCAAGTGATATTGGAAATAATTGCGCTATTGGAAATGCTTATCCAACTTTTGAAAAGCCTAGAAAATATTTAGCGCCAGGTTTATTTGGACCCTGTGGTTATGGCTTTCCATCAATACTAGGAGCAAAAATAGGCTGCCCTGAAACTCCAGTAATTGGTTTTGCAGGCGATGGAGCATTTGGAATAAGTATGAACGAAATGAGTTCTTGTGCTCGCGAAGAATGGCCTTCAATTACAATGGTTATTTTCAGAAATTATCAATGGGGTGCAGAAAAAAGAAATACAACTTTGTGGTACGATAATAATTTTATAGGCACAGAATTAGATCCAAATTTGAGTTATGCTAAAGTTGCAGACGCGTGTGGTTTAAAAGGTGTTACTGTTAAAACTATGGAAGAAACTACTGCTGCAATTAAGCAATCTTGTGAGGATCAAAAAAAAGGTATTACAACATTTATAGAGGTAATTCTGAACCAAGAACTTGGTGAACCTTTTAGAAGAGATGCAATGAAGGCACCAGTCAAAGTTGCTGGTATTAAAAAAGAAGATATGAAAAAGCAACCTTCTTTAGTTTCTTAAGATCTTTAAAATAGTAAACAATTATCGTAATCTTTCTTTATGGAAGTTGTTAATGATAATTGTTGTAGTTGGGTAAACGATCTCAATCCCAGAACAAATATTCAAAAACTTTCTTCTGATTTAAGTTGCGAGTGGTTAATAGTAGGCGCTGGGTATACAGGACTTTCTGCTGCAAGAAAATTAGGTCAGCTTTATCCTAATCAAAAAATTTTATTAGTTGATGCTCAATTAGCAGGTGAGGGTGCAAGCTCAAGAAATTCAGGTTATTTAGTTGATACTACACTTAATGATGGTTTCACTTCTAATAAAGAATTAGAAAATTATAAAAAAAAATCTGATATTTATAAATTAGGCATAGATGCAGTTAAAAAATTCATTAAAGAGTATCAGGTTGATTGTGATTGGAACGAAAGTGGAAAGTATTTTGCATCATCAAACACTGAAGATAAAAATATCTTAGAAAATTTTTCAGACACTCTGTCTAAATTAGGATTTAAGCATAATTTATTATTTCAAAAAGAACTTACAAAAAGATTAGGTACTACCTTCTATAACATTGCTCTTCACACAAAAGGAGGAATCCTATTGCATCCAGGTAAATTAGTAAGAGCAATGATTGACACATTGCCTGACAATGTAAAACTTTATGAGAATTCATTGCTATTAAACTGGAAAAAGATTGATGGTTTAATAAATTGTAATTTCAAAAATGGCTCAATAAAAACAAAAAGAATAATCTTTGCAACTAATGGATTTCTTAAATCACTCGGTATTAAAGTAAATTATAATTTTCCAATAACTCTAACCGCTAGTATGACAAGGCCTTTAACTGAAAAAGAATTTATATCTATTGGAGAACCAAAAGAATGGGGTGTTTTACCTGTTAGACCAATGGGTGCAACAATTAGAATGACCAAAGATAGAAGAATTTTAATAAGAAATACTGCAGAAGTTCATAATCCATTCCAGATGTCTAAATCTATTTTGGAAAAAAGATCTATAAAGCAAAAGATTGGTATTAAAAAAAGATTTCCACTATTTCCAGATGATATAATCCAATCAACTTGGTCAGGAATTGTCTCTAGAACCAGAAATAGTTCTCAAATCTTTGAAAAAATTCAAGAAAATATATTTGTTGCAGGTTGTTATAATGGTTCAGGCATTGGAGTAGGCACATTATTTGGTGAACAAATTGCTATAAAGGCTAGCAATGAAAACACAAAAGAAATTGAAACTATTGAGGCAAGAACCAAGCCAACTTGGTTACCACCACAACCTTTTTTGGATTTTGGAGTAAAAGCTAGACTTATGTATGAAAGATTAAGAGCTAGATCTGAAATTTAAACTGGGAGCTCTGTTGCCAGTTGCACTATTATAAATTCATATCAGGCCAGTCTTTGTCGTTATATCTATCAATTTCTTTTCGAGTAAAAGGTCGAAAAAGAACCCACCCGATAACAATTACTAAAGTTAAAAGTATTATCGTTTTCATTTCTATCTTATTCTTGCTTTAACAGATCCTAATTTATCTATTTTACCTGTATAAAGACCTTTTCCTTTAATTGGAACAACTCCAACTGACGAACCAGTAAATACCCAAAAATCCTTACTTAAATTAATTTTATCTTTTTTAACTTTATTCAATACAAATCTTAGTGAATTTAATGGGTTAATATAAACAGTGTTTGTATTACCATTTACAGTTTGATTTATTTTTTTGTTTGAAATACTAGTCTTTAAATTACTAACATTCATTCTTTTGTATTTTTTTGACGCTCCCACCAGAAACTTTACATTTGCACCAAAATCACTACATAAATCACCAAAAGATGTAATTCCTTTTTTTCTTTGTCTGTAACCAACTACCTCAATACAGGGCGCAATGTGAGAAATATATCTTGATATATTTTTCATTGTTATTGATCCTTTTAATGAAAAAAAAGATTTCTTAATTTTGTAACAAACTTCGAGCTCAATACCTAAAGTGGCTTTATTTATTTTTACACTTTTACCATTTTTTAAAAAATTTCTTTTATAAACTGAAGCGTAAAAAGGTTCTTTTTCTTTGAACTTTTTAATTAATGGAATACCTGTTCCCGCTGCCTTAAATCCAACAATTGGTAATTTAATTTTGCTTTCACATGCTTTTCTTAATTTTTGAGCTTCTTTAAGTTTTTTTGTGAATTTAGATGGAATAGGTGCAATTATCTTATTAGTTAAAAATGCTTTTACTAATTTATCTGAAGTTTTATCAATTAATGTTTTCATATTTGTTAGTTTAATACCGACATTGGATCAAGTCTAGTTTGAAACCAATTAATTCTAAAGTCTAAATGTGGACCTGTTGATCTACCGGTAGATCCAACGGTACCTATTACATCTCCTTGTAGTACTTCGTCGCCAACTTCAACGTTAAGAGAAGACAGGTGTGAGTATATAGTAGAAATACCATGACCATGATCCATAATAATTGTCCCACCAGTATAGTATAGATCTGGTTCTGCCATTGTCACAACTCCAGTTGCTGATGACTTGATTTTTGTTCCTTTTTTAGCGGCAATATCTATTCCATAATGAGGCCATTTAGGTTTTCCATTCAGTATTCTTTGACTTCCATAAACACCACTTATAATTCCTTTAACAGGCATAATGAATTGATTTTTAAAAAAAGGTAAATCAGAATTAATTGCTCTAGCTTCACCAATCTTATTATTTTCTTCTTTAATTCTTTTATAAACGGACTCTGGAGGAGTCACTTTACTTTCTTCTAGTCCATCGATTCTTTGAATATTATATTTCCTTTTTAAAACCTTCTTGATTATTTTTTCTTTTTTTCCTTCGAAAATTTTTGAAATTGTTATGTCAAATTTCCTATCTCGATCAATACCAAAAACAAAATAACCATCATTAGAAACTCTTACTTTTTTTTTATCAATTATTATTTCAGCTTGTGGATTTGTTATTCCAATAATGTAATGACCTTGAAGAAATTTTCCCTTAAATTCTATAGCTTTTAAATGGGAAGAAGTTAAAAAGATTACTAAAAAAAATAATCTAGAAATTATTTTGCTGTCCATCCACCATCAACCAATAATGAGGTTCCCGTAATCATAGATGCTGCGTCAGAGGCTAAAAAAACTACAGCGGATGCTATTTCAGATAATTCTGCAAATCTTCCTAGAGGAATATTATTAAGTGTTTCTCTTTTAAACTTTTTATTTTTTAAAAACTTTTTAGTCATTGGAGTAACAACAAATGTAGGGCAAATTGTATTTACTCTAATGTTATATTTAGCTAAATCTATAGACATACCTTTAGTTAAACCTTCTAATCCCCACTTATTCATATTGTAAACACTTCTGATAGGTCCCCCAACATGACCCATCTGCGAGGACATGTTTACTATAGCTCCTCCAATTTTTTTTCTATTTTTTGACTTAATCATTTTTAATGCACATAATTGAGCGAGATTAAAAGTAGCTATTGTGTTTATCTTGACAAGATATTCCATATTTTTGGTTTTTACTTTCGTGAAATGCTCTGGAATATTATTTCCTGCATTGTTAATTAAGATATCAATTTTAGATTGTTTATTAATAATTTCTTTAATTTCGTTATAATTTGTAATGTCACACACATAAGATTTACATTTAGATTTAAATTTTTTAATTTTTTTTGAAACTTCATTTAAATCTCTTTGAGTTCGACTTATTACAACTAAATTAGCTCCAGCTTCTGCTAAAGCTATTGCACAAGCTCTACCAAGACCCTTTCCTGCACCAGTAACCACAGCTGTCTTATTCTTAAGGTTATAATTTTTTAAATACATTATAAAAATAATATTTTAATATCAGTGTAAATCAATTCAATAGCAACAATTAATATTGCTAATAACCCTGCCCAAGCAATCCATTTATATTTTTTTATCCAATTTGAAATTAATGTTGCCGCAAATGCCATTAATGCAATTGATAAAACTAAACCAAACACTAATAGACCGTAGTGGTCACCAGCTGCTCCAGCTACCCCAAGAACATTATCTAAACTCATTGTAAAATCAGCTAATAAAATTGTCCAAATAGCCTTAAGAAAGCTTGAATTATCAACTTTAATATCCTCATTATGTTCAGATCCTCTAATTACATCAGTATAAAGTTTATAGACTATATAAAGTAAAAGAATTCCACCAAAAAGTCTAAGCCCAGTTATTTGCAATAAGTATGCTGTTAGTAAAGTTAAAATCACTCTTAAAATAACAGCTCCTCCAATTCCAAAAAAAATAATTTTTTTTCTTTGTTCTAAAGGAAATTTTGATGCAACCATTCCAATAATAATTGCATTGTCACCAGCTAAAACTAAATCTATTAGAATAATTTGAGTTAGGATAGTGATCTGTTCAGGCGTGAATGTGAATAAGTCTGTTGGCATTATTTTCCTAGTATCATATCTGCACCTTTCTCTGCAATCATTATCGTTGGAGCATTAGTATTTCCAGAAGTGATATTAGGCATTATAGAGGCATCTATAATTCTTAAATTTTGTATTCCATGAACTTGTAATTTATCATTAACAACAGAGTAATCATCATTTCCCATTTTACATGTACCTACAGGATGAAAAATAGTTTGAGTAAATTTACTTCCTTCTTTTACAAGTTCTTCATCAGACTCAAATTCAAAACCTGGTCTCAATTCCTCTGGTTGATATTTTTTAAAAGTTTTACTCTTTAACACAATATCTCTTACTAATCTTAAACCATCTGCTGCAACTTTCCTATCATCTTCAGTTGATAGATAATTCATTTTTATCTTAGGTTTTTCTCGACTATCACTACTAATGATATTTATTTCACCTCTGCTAGTTGGTCTTATATTTGCAACTGTGGGAGTGAATGCATGAAAATTATGAAGTGATGCTCCACCTAATTTATCTGTGCTGATTGGTTGAACATGGAATTGTAAATTTGGAGTTTCTCTTGATTTATCGCTTTTTGCAAATAAGCAAAGTTGACTTGCACCCATAGTCATAGGTCCTGATCTATTAAATATAAATTCTAAACCAATTAATAAATTCCCAAAAATACTATTAATTTTCTTATTAAGAGATTTAATATTTCTTATTTTATAAACAGGTCTAAACATTAAATGATCCTGAAGATTTTGACCAACACCCTTTAGCTCTTTAATTACATTTATTCCTAAATTTTTTAATTTTTCACCATTGCCTAAACCAGAAGTTTGCAAAATTTGAGTTGAACCTATAGATCCAGCACTTAAGATTATTTCTCTATTAGCACCAATTGTATGAGTTTGTCCATTTTTCCAAAATGAAACACTTGATACTTTACTACCTTCAAAGTTTATTTTTTGAACATGACAATTAATTTCAATTTTTAAATTTTTTCTGTTTTTTATTGGATTTAAATATCCAACAGCAGCACTACATCTCAATCCATTTTTTTCAGTCACTTGGAAATAACCACATCCAAAATTGTCACCTTTATTAAAATCATCTACTTTTGGAATTCCTTTTTCCTCTGCTGCATCCATAAATTTTTCAAGTAAATCTAATTTAATTCTCGTATCTGAAACTGACAAAGGTCCGTTATCACCATGATATTCACTTTTACCTCGTTCTTGATTTTCAGATTTTATAAAATAAGGTAAAACGTCATTCCACCCCCAACCTTTATTACCTAATTGTCTCCAAATATTATAATCTTGTTCTTGACCTCTTATGTAAAGAAGACCGTTGATAGAAGAGCTCCCACCTAAAGTCTTACCTCTGGGATATGGTATAGATCTATTCCCCATTGTTTCGTCTGGCTCTGTTGTATAGCACCAGTCTACTTTTGGATTATGCATAGTTTTATAATAACCAACAGGTATGTGTATCCATGGATTGTTATCTTTGCCACCTGCCTCTATTAACAAAATTTTATTATTGGGATTTTCTGAAAGTCTGTTAGCAAGAACACAACCTGCTGAACCTGCACCAATAATTATAAAATCAAAGTTTTCCATCTATAGTTGAATAGTTTTTTTTAATTAATTTTTTTAACCTTTACACTCTATTTTCACAATTGTCACTTGTGCCACCTTTATTTTTCTGATTGTATGCTCCCGTTATAATTAACTAACAAGAGGAAAAATAATGAAAAAAATCATTTCAATGTTATTTGCAACTTTTTTAGTATTAGGTTTTATTTCTAATGCTAATGCTGCAAAAACACTTAAATGTCAGACAGTACTTAACACTAAAGCTGATGAAGTTAAGATGTTAAAAGACTTCACTGATACCGTAACAACTTTAACAGGTGGATCTCTAAAGTTTGAAATTCTACCAGCTGGAGCTGTTGTTGGTGTTAAGGAAACTTTAGATGCTGTTGACAAAGGTTTGATCGATTGTGGATTCGCATGGACTCACTATTGGTCAGGAGATCACCCTGCGGCTATGTTATTTGGTTCGCCAGTAGCTGGTGGTGGTGTAGGTATTGATAATATCGCTTTCTTATCTTGGTTCCAATATGGTGGTGGTAAAGAATTATACGATCAACTGTGGAAAGAGATGGGTAGAGATATCAAAGGATTTATGATTCAACCAGTTGGACCAGAGGCTTTGGGATGGTTTCCAAAACCAATTAAAGATATGGCTGATTTTAGAAAATATAAATTCAGAACTCCTCCAGGAATTCCAGGACAAACATATAAAGACATTGGTATAGCATCTGTTGCTATGGGTGGTGGAGATATTCTACCAGCATTAGAAGCAGGAACTATCGATGCTGCTGAATGGTGCTGTCCAAAACCAGACTTAACATTTGGTTTTCAAAAAGTATTAAAGCACTACTATCTACAAGGTTTACACCAAGTAGTAGTAAATGCTGACTTTTACATTACTGGAAAAACTTATAAAGCTATGAGTGATCATGAGAAAAAGTCTCTTGAAGTTGCTGCTAATGCTTCATTAGCTAAATCTTTAAGTTACAGAATTTATGAAAACGGAAAAGCTTTACAAGAGCTAACTACTAAACATGGAGTAATTTTAGAAGATACACCTTCTGATTATTTCACTGAATATATGGCTGCAGCAAAAGCTTCATTAAATAAGAATGCTAAAGAAAATAAATTCTTTAACGAGGTTTATAATTCGATGAAAGAATTTGCTGATATTGCTGTTCCATTCTGGAGTGGTGCTCAAATGTCTAATGCGAAGCTAGGAATGGCTCACGCAGCAACATTAAAGTAATCAGTAATAGATCTTGATTTAATTAGAGCGGAATTTAATGTCCGCTCTAATTTTTTTTAACTAAAAATTTATGGTAGACGAACCAAGCAAACTAGATATATCGGATGAAATGATCGCCGAAAGGCGAGGTGGTTCGGGAAAAATGCCTGATGATATGCCACTATGGATGGCAAAATCTATTTTAAGTATTGATAAATTTAGTAAGCGGATTGGCAATATAGTTTGCTGGATATTAATGCCATTAATTTTTGCAATGACCTACGAAGTTCTTGCAAGAAAATTATTTTTAGCACCTACTATATGGGCTTACGACATAAGTCGATTTTTATATGGAGCTTTGTTTATGCTGGGAGCAGGGTACGCTCTTTCAAGGGGAGTTCATATAAGAGCAGATTTTTTATATAGAAATTTTAAAACAAAAAACCAAGGTCTAATAGATTTTTGGTTGTATCTATTATTTTATTTTCCAGGCCTAATAGTTTTTTTATATATGACAATAGGATTTGTTGGAGAGTCAATTCAAAGAGGAGAAAGAGGCATGGATACTACTTGGATGCCTTATATGTGGCCAATTAAAACATGTCTTTTAATAGGTATAATATTTTTACTTATTCAAGGTATCTCAGAATTACTAAAAAGTTATTGGGCTGCCAAAAAAGGTGAATGGCCTGGAGAAAATAAATGATAGCTGAGTTTATAGATCCAGCAATTTTGGGATTTATTCTAGTGGGAGTAATGCTTTTTGCAATTTTTGTGGGTTTCCCAATTTCATTTACTTTAATTTTCTTAGGTTTTGTTTTTGGATATTTAGGTTTTGGAAAATTAGTTTTCTATTTAATGACTCTCCAGTTTTCTATGGTAATGACGGAACAAACTCTCGCAGCCGTACCACTCTTTGTCTTTATGGGAATCATGATGGAACAAGCTGGACTTATGGAAAGACTCTTTTCAGCTTTTCAAATGATGCTGGCGAAAGTTAAGGGATCTTTATATTACGCGGTTTTATTTGTTTCTGTAATATTTGCAGCAGCAACAGGTATAGTTGGGGCATCAGTTACAATACTTGGAATTATGGCAGCTAAATCTATGAATAGATCAGGTTATGATGTCAGACTTGCAGCCGGAACAATCACAGCTGGTGGAACTTTGGGAATATTAATTCCACCAAGTATCATGTTAGTTGTTATGGGACCTATAATGGAAATTCCAGTAATAGACTTGTTTGCTGCAGCTATTCTTCCAGGAATTCTGCTCGCAAGTTTGTATGCAGGATATACTACAATAAGGTGCATGATAAATCCTAAGTTAGGACCAGTAATACCCGAGGATATGAGAGCAGCAAGTATGAAAGATGTATGGATAGAATTTTTCTTAGGATTAGTTCCGCCAGCGGCTTTAGTATTTGCAGCGTTAGGTAGTATTTTGTTTGGTTTTGCCACACCAACAGAAGCTGCAGGTTGTGGTGCTATGGGTGCATTGATTCTTTCATTAGCTTATAAAAAGTTAAACCTTTCAAAGTTACAAGAGGCTTTAGTTAAAACTTTAGAAATAACAGCTTTAATTATGGTCTTAGTTGCTGCCTCCAATTTTTTTGGAGCTGTATTTGCTAGATTAGGTACTCCCACTTTATTAACTGAATTCTTATTAGGTTTGGAAATGAATAAATACTTAATACTTGGAATGATTATGGTTATGATTTTTTTATTAGGATGGCCATTGGAATGGGTACCAATCGTTATGATTATTGTTCCAATAATTTTACCATTAGTTGAGGCTTTAGGTTTTAACCTCACATGGTTTGCAATTCTTGTTGCAGTCAATTTACAAACTGCCTGGCTTTCTCCACCTGTAGCTCTTTCGGCTTATTTCTTAAAAGGCGTTGTGCCAGAGTGGGATCTTAAAGATATTTACTATGGAATGATGCAATTTATGGTCTTACAAGTCATTGGTTTGATTTTAATTATTATATTTCCTAAAATTGCTCTTTGGCTTCCAACGCTCTTATATGGACAGTAAAAAATATTAGTTTAATATCTTAAATGTGAGTCAGAATAAAATCAGTCAAAAAAATATAAATTGGGAATTGGTTGCTGTTAACCCAAATTCTAAAAATTGGAATTGGAAAGATCTATTTTGTTTTTGGGGTGTAAACATTCAAAGTATAATAGGTTTTTCTTTAATTGCTTCTTTATATATAATTTACGATTTAAGTTTTTTTGTAGTTTTTTTTGGAACAATTATAGGGTCCATTTTAGTTTATTTCTTTTCTAATTTAATTGGCATGCCATCACAAAAATACGGTTTACCATTCGCAACATTATTACGATCGTCTTTAGGTTATAATGGAGCTAGTTTTTTTGGTTTTTTAAGAAGTCTAGTTGGAATTTTTATGTTTGGTATCCAAACATATTTTTTGTCCAAAGCTATAAGTTATTTAATTAGGATATTATTTTTTACTTACGACAAATCTATTCTAGATAAAGATATCTTTCTTACATTTTTACTTGGATTAAATTTAATTGACTGGGTTTCATTATTTATATGTTTAGTATTTCAGATTTATATTTTTAGTAAAGGCATGTTGTATAATAGAAAGATAATAAATTTTTCAGCGATTTTTGTTTATTCTGGTATGTTATTTTTTTTGATTTTTATTTTATTGTCAGATGTAAAACTAACAGTTAATGCTTTTACAGAATTATTGAATTTTAAAAATTTTATAGATTATAGCAATCTCATTCCAATGATTACTGTTGCAGGAACTATGTTCGCTTATTTTTCGATTATTATTATTAGTTTTGGAGATTTCTCTCGTTATATTAAAAGTGAGAAAGAATTAAAATTTGGAAACTTTAGTTTATTAATTAATCTTTTATTGTTTTCTTTATTTGCAGTTTTTATTGTTTCGGGATCTGATGTTTTTTTAAAACAACAATTTAATGATATTGAAAGAATATTTACAAATCCAACAGATATAATTGGCAAATTTAATAATTTACAAATAACTATTACAGTTTTATTTTTTATTATTGTTGCTTCTGCATCGACTAATTTAATAGCAAATTTTATTCCATCACAATATTCTTTAATCAACTTTAAGCCAAAAAGTTTTAGTATAAAATCAGTCAGTTATATTATAGGTTTATTTGGATTATTGATTGCAATTTTTTGGCCAACTTTATTAAGTCAAATTGGTATTCTTTCTTTCATCGATACTTTTGGATCTTTTTTTGGTCCCATAACCGGGATTATGATTGTTAATTATTATATTATAAATAATTCAACTATAAATGTGAAAGATATTCACTCAATATCACATGAAAGTTCATTCTATTTTTCTAAAGGTTGGCATTTAAAAGGAGTATATTCAATTATAATTGGATTTATTTTTTCATCGTCTACTATCTGGAATTCTAATCTGATGTTTTTACAATCTTATTCTTGGATAATAGGTGCGTTTGTTGCAGGATTTGTCTATTATCTTTTAGCTAAAAAATAATTTTATGGAAAAAATAACTTTTGATTTTAATAATAAAACTGCTGTGATTACTGGTGGAGCCCAAGGATTTGGACTTGATATAGCAAAAAGGTTTTTGAAATCCGGTGCTAAAGTAGTTATCTGGGACATCGATCCTAAAATGATGGAAAAAGCCTTAAAAGATTTAGATAATCCTAATTTAAGCTCTAACTTAATAGATGTGTCTAATTATAAAGATGTTGAGAATTGTGTTAATGAAATCTTAAAAAATTCAAATATTGATATTCTTATAAATAATGCGGGAATTACAGGGCCAACAGCCACATTGTGGGAATATGATATAGAAATGTGGAAAAAAGTTGTTGATATAAATTTAATGGGCACTTTTAATTGTTGTAGAGCAATAGTTCCAAATATGATTAAAAAAAACTATGGTAGAATCGTTAATGTTGCATCTGTTGCAGGAAAAGATGGCAATGCTAACGCAAGTGCTTATAGTGTTGGCAAAGCTGGAGCAATTGGATTAACTAAATCGTTGGGTAAAGAGCTAGCAGATAAGAATATAGCTGTTAATGCCGTTACTCCTGCAGGAGCCAAAACGCGAATTTTAGATCAAATGACCAAAGAACATGTTCAGAGAATGTTATCAAAAGTGCCAAGAGGAAGATTTCTTGAAGTTGAGGAGTTCACCTCTTTAATTTGTTGGCTGTCATCTGAAGAGAATACTTTTTCTACGGCAGCTGTTTTTGATATAAGTGGTGGTCGTTCGACTTATTAACCTCTGGGTTTTTGATCTAAAATTTTTATATTGTTTATTTTTGCTCTACTCATTTTGAGGTCTTTAGACATAACAGGAGCAAAAATCATGATTGACCAGTAAAGCAACAGTATAAAAATTGAAATAGTTTTCATTTATTATGATTTAAGCGTAAATATTGATTTTAGGATGTTTAAATCTTGTCAAAATGATGTATTAACAATTTTTTTAAAAAAATTTTATGAATTTATTAATTCAAACTTTTATTATACTTCTATTTTCTAGCATTATTATCCATGCTAACGAGGTAAAAGTATTCGATTTTACTGATACAGAACTTTCTCAACTAGAGGTTAGAAAAGTAAGGGGTGCAGATAATAAGACAATCTATACTGTTGGAACTAATGAGAATGGTAACTTTATTAAAGCTGTGGCTGATAATGCAGCATCAGGTTTAGGTAAAGAACTGAAAATTGATCTTAATAAAACTCCATTTATAAATATTACGTGGAAAATTGAGAAAGACTTAGCAGGTATAAAAGAAAACACAAAAAAAGGACACGATTTTGCTGCTAGAGTCTTTGCTATTAAAAAAACAGGTGCTACCGCACTATCAAATAGGGCAATAAATTATGTATTTTCAAGCAACAACGAAATAGGTTTTAATTCACCTAGCCCTTATACGAAGAAATCAATAGATAATGTTTTAGCAACTACTATTTATAATCTTAATGAATGGGTTACTGTTAAAGCTAATGTAAAAGAGGATTTTAAAAAGTTTCATGATCTAGATGTAAATGAACTAGATGGATTAGCTATAATGTCAGATACAGATAATTCTAAAATGAAAACAATAGCTTATTATCAGAATATATATTTTTCAGAGAATTAATTATAATTTTAAGTATTTTTTCAAAAAAAGGTTAAATAAAGCTAAAATAACCGCAACTAAAACATCTTCAAGCGGACTAGCTTTAGGATAACCAAAGTTCCAAGCAATTACTAACACTAACCAAATTACAAAAATATTCATTTTAATCTTTATACCTTACAATCTATAAATTAAATTATTATTTGATATAATCCTATTATGCATGAAAATTTTTTCCACAAGATTAAAGTTTACTATGAAGATACAGATTCAGGCGGGGTGGTATATTATGCTAACTATTTAAAATATTTAGAAAGAGCTAGAACTGAGGCTTTATTTTCGATAGGTTTTAGTAACAAAAAGATACAAGATAAATTCAATTCTTTAATAATTGTTAAGTCTTGTAATATTGAGTATAAAAAATCAGCTCATTTAGAGGATGAATTAAAAATAAGATCTTTTGTAAAATCAATAACTAAAACTTCTTTTTTAATGAACCAAATAATTACAAAAGGTGAAGATATAATTGTTGAAGCTCAAATTCATCTAGTTTTTGTTAATAAAGAAAGTAAGCCGGTAAAAATTCCAGATGAAATATATTCAAAATTTGAACCCTATTTTTGTGATACAATTAAAACTTAGCAAGTTTTTTTGCTTTTTTAAATAAATTTACCATCATTTTATTTGTAACAAGTTTTGTATTTACATTTCTAGGACTTGGATGATAACTTGATAATATTATTATACCATTTGGTAGTAATTGAGTTTTGCCATGCTTAAAAGTAAACTTTTTTTTAATATAAAATTTTTGCTTATATAGTTTAGTACAATTATCAAAAGCAACTTTACCTAAAGTAACTATTACTTTCAATTTTTTTAAATTTAAAATTTCTTCATCAAAAAAGCTCGAACAATTCAAAATTTCATTATTGAGTGGTTTATCTTCTGGAGGTACACATTTTAGAATATTAGTAATATAAGTAGATTTTAATTCTAAATTATCATTTATATTTTTTGAAATTGGAGAATTTGAAATCCCAACTTCATGTAAGCATTTAAACAAAAAATCTCCTGATTTGTCTCCAGTAAAAGCTCTTCCGGTTCTTGTACCACCATGAGCGGCAGGTGCGAGACCAATAATAGCTAATTTTGACTCTAAATTTCCAAATCCCGGAACAGGTTTGCCCCAGTAAATTTCATTAATATTTTGTTTTCTTTTTTCAGTACTTATTTTTTTGATAAATTTTACAAGTCTTGGACATTTTTTACAGTTAATTATTGTTTTGTTTAAATTATTCAATTTAATATCCATAAATGAAATTTTTTAAATTTTTTATAATATTAATATCTTTAACTACACCTATCAAAGCAGATTTAAATAAAAAATTACTTAGTCAACTAGAGGAGGGGGGGAAATTAATATTTATAAGACATGCGTATGCACCTGGAAGTGGAGATCCTAATAATTTCAATTTAAACGATTGTTCTACTCAAAGGAATTTAAGTAATGAAGGAAGAGAACAATCAAAAAATATTGGTGAGTTTTTTAAAAAAAATAAGATTAGCATAGATAAAGTTTTGTCTAGCGAATGGTGTAGATGTAAAGAAACAGCAAAAATTGCTTTTAAAAATTTTTCTACAAATAGTTTCTTAAATTCTTTTTTCAGCTTCGAATATGTAAAAAATAAAGACAAGCAAATTAAGATGTTAAATGACTATGTTAAAAAATTTAAAAGTGAAAAAAATTTAATCTTAGTTACACATTATGTATTAATATTTGAAGTTTTAAACTATGCCCCATCATCAGGTGAAATAGTTGTTTCTGACAAAAATTTTAATATATTAGGAACTATAAAAATAGATTATTAGAATATTATGTCTTCAAAAAGAGCAATGAAACAAGCGCAAAAGCAAGCCTTCGCTAAGCACAGAAGCAATATTACTAATAATAGATTTGGAATTAAAAAGAGAAATTTTGTAAAGAATAAGAAAAAAAATTAACTTTCTTGTTCAAATTTTTGGATTTTTTTACATGTTGAGATTTTTGAAATACCTTCTTCATTATTTAAAACAGTTTTTATATAAATTTCCTGTTTTCCTTTTTCAAATAAAATTTGAGTATAAAATTGAGGATAACCATGTTTATGTGTCAAAATTTTTCCGTTTTCTTCGTATATGTTTCTAACGTAAGTATTAGATTTTTTAACACTCAAGTCTGTTAATTTGTATTTTTGGTATGTTTTTTCTTTATAAACGTAATTTCTTGTCATAATTAACTCGGTCAGATTAAGAATGTATTCATTTTTTAAATATTCATCTTGTTTGTCATCACAAGCGCTCATGATGATTATTTCTGATTTCAAACTTTGAAAGGGTATAGTTATAAAAAAAAACAAAATAAAGAGTCTAATTTTTTTCATTTTTTTCAGCAAAAAATATTCCAATAAGAAGTAAAGCTGTCCAACCTAAACCTAAAAGACCTTTTAAAATACTTGTATCTGCACTCCAAATTTTAAGAACTAAGGCTCCAAAAATAAGACCAATAATATAAATTATAATGACAATTGAAGTTTTACTCATTTTTTAATCCTTTTTTAAATAAAGAAATACCATTTTCAATTTTATATGTATAGGACTCTTCAAAACTTTCTAATTGCCATCCAGAAAGTCTTTTCTTAATTATTTCAAGATTTTCTTTTTTCCATTCATCAGTTGTGTTTTCTAATTTCCATATTTTTTTTTCCTCATTACTTCTTCCACAACCATAACAATAACCTGTGCTTGGATCAGTCCTACAAATACTAATACAGGGTGAAATAATCATAGTAATATTATAAAAGAAAATTAATATATTATACAATAATTGTCGTTGGACAAATAGTTTCAATAATATATAAAACCTTTAAATTTGTGGGGCGATGGCGGAATTGGTAGACGCGTTGGTCTTAGGAACCAATATGGCAACATGTGAAGGTTCGAGTCCTTTTCGCCCTACCATAAAAATAATTTATGAAAGTTACCGTAGAAAATAAAAAAGGATTGAATAAAGATGTAAAAGTTTTCATTGATAAGAAAACAATGGACTTTTACATGAATGAAAAATATGAAGAAATTAAAAGCTCAGTAAACTTAAAAGGTTTTAGACCAGGAAAAGTTCCTAGAGAGATCTTAAAAAGACAATTTGGGAAAGCCGTGTTTAGTGAAGTTCTCAACAAAGTTTTAAAAGATACTTCAACAAAAGCATTAGAGGAAAAAAAAATTAAACCAGCAGGTCAACCTAAGCTAGATTTAAAAACTTATGGAGAAGATAAAGAATTAGAGTATGTTTTATCTGTAACTGAGTTACCAAAAGTAGATATAAAAGCAATTTCAGATATTAAATTTGATCAATACTCAATTAAAATTGATATTTCGGAGACAGATAAAAGAATAAAAGAAATAGCAAAAAATCAACCAAATTTTAAAGATGCTCCTCGAGACAAAAAAGCTGAAGAAGGAGATCTTGTTGTATTAGATTACAATGCTACAGTTGATGATAAACCTTTTAAGGGAAGTGAGGGTAAAAACACTCAGCTTACTTTGGGAAAAGATTTATTTTTAAAAGGTTTTGATAAACAATTAATTGGTGTCATGAAAGATGATACGAAAATTGTTGAAGCAGTTTTACCAGAAAATTTTCCAGAAAAAGAACTAGCTAATAAGAAATCAAAATTTACATGTAAAATAATTTCTATAAAAAAACCTGAAGATGTAAAAATAAATGATGAATTTGCAAAAAATCTTGGTGCAAAAAATCTTGAAGATTTAAAAAAATTAATATCTAATCAAATTACTGAAGAATATAAAAACTCATTAGATAGATTATCAAAAAATCAAATATTAAAACAATTAGAAAAATTTAAAATTGAAGATATTCCTGAGAATTTAATTGAGGAAGAGATTAAGATTTTATCTAAAGGTATGTCTGAGAAAGATGCAAAAGAAAGTAGAAAAAATTTTGAGGAAATTGCAAAAAAAAGAATTAAAACAGGATTAATATTAAACGAATTTGGAGAACAAAATAAGATAAAAGTTTCAGAGCAGGAACTTCAGGCTGAAATCCAGAAACAATTAAGAATGATGCCTGGTCAAGAGAAAATGGTAATGGATTTTTATCAAAAAAATCCTTCAGCAGTTGCTAGTCTCAGAGGAACAGTTTATGAAGAAAAGATCATTAATCTGATAAAAGAAAAAGCTAAATCAAATAAGAAAGAAATTTCAAAAGTAGAGGCAGAAAAGATTTTAAAGGAGTCTCAAAATGAGGTTAATACTCAAAGTATTAAAAAGGAAACAAAAAACTCTACCAAATCAAAACCAACAGTAAAAAAAACAAACAAAACTTCTTTTAAATCTAAAGCCTCAAAAAAAAAAGTTAGTAAAAAGTAATCTGAAGTTGTATAAACAATTCGAATCAAAATTTATGAATAAAATTTCAGAACACATGAGCAATTTAGTACCAATGGTTGTTGAGCAATCAAATAAAGGTGAAAGAGCATATGATATATATTCTAGGCTTTTAAAAGAGAGAATTATTTTTTTAACTGGGCAAATAAATGATAATGTTGCGTCTCTTGTAACGGCTCAGTTATTATTTTTAGAGGCTGAAGATCCTAAAAAAGAAATTTATCTATACATTAATAGTCCAGGCGGTTTAGTAACAGCGGGCCTAGGCATTTACGATACTATGCAATATATAAAACCTGAAATTTCCACTCTTTGTATCGGTCAAGCTGCATCTATGGGATCATTTTTACTTGCTGCTGGTTCTAAAGGTAAAAGATTTTCTTTACCGAATTCTAGAATAATGGTTCATCAACCGTCAGCAGGATTTCAAGGCCAAGCAACCGATATAGAAATTCATGCAAATGAAGTTTTAGCATTAAAAAAAAGGTTAAACGAAATATATTCGAAACATACAGGCAAGAATGTTGATGAAATAAAAAGTGCACTAGAGAGAGATAATTTCATGACTGCAGAAGTTGCCAAATCATTTGGATTAATTGATCAAGTAGTAGAAAAAAGGTCTTAACACACTACATGTTGAAGATTAAAAATTTGAAACTTGATATCAAGGAGTCTCATATAATAAAGTAATTAAACTGATTCGTTTAAAAAAACTATGAACACTAATAATAAGAATATTTTGTACTGTTCTTTCTGTGGAAAAAGCCAACATGAAGTAAGAAAACTAATTGCTGGTCCAACAGTATTCATTTGTGATGAATGTGTTGAATTATGTATGGATATTATCAAGGAAGAAAATAAAGATACCATTGTAAAACATCAAGATGGACTTCCTTCACCTAAGGAAATTTGTACCGTTTTAGATGATTATGTTATTGGCCAAACACATGCGAAAAAGGTTTTATCAGTTGCAGTTCATAATCATTACAAGAGATTAAATTACGAAAACAAAACAAGTAAAAATGTTGAACTTGCAAAATCTAATATATTGTTAGTTGGACCAACAGGATGTGGAAAAACCTTATTAGCGCAAACACTTGCAAGAATTTTAGATGTTCCATTTACAATGGCTGATGCTACTACTTTAACAGAGGCAGGATACGTTGGAGAAGATGTTGAAAATATAATTTTGAAATTACTTCAAGCTGCAGATTATAATGTTGAAAAAGCTCAAAGAGGAATAGTTTATATAGATGAAGTTGATAAGATTAGCAGAAAGTCGGAAAATCCATCAATTACTAGAGACGTTTCAGGTGAAGGTGTTCAGCAAGCTTTATTAAAAATTATGGAAGGTACTGTTGCAAGCGTTCCTCCTCAAGGGGGTAGAAAACACCCACAACAAGAATTTTTACAAGTAGATACAACAAATATATTATTTATTTGTGGTGGTGCATTTGCAGGATTAGATAAAATAATATCACAAAGAGATAAAGGCACATCAATTGGTTTTGGTGCAGACGTTAAAAATACTCAAGATAAAAAAACAGGTGAGTGGATGAAAAATTTAGAACCAGAAGATTTACTCAAATATGGTTTGATACCAGAATTTATAGGAAGATTGCCGATGATAGCAACTTTAGAAGATTTAGACGAAAAATCATTAATTAAAATTTTACAAGAACCAAAAAATTCTTTAACCAAACAATACCAAGAACTATTTAAATTAGATGGAGCTAAATTAACTTTTAAAGATAATGCTCTAAAAGAAATAGCCCAAAAGGCCATTAGTAAAAAAACTGGAGCCAGAGGTCTTAGATCAATTTTGGAGAACATTTTACTTAAAACAATGTACGACTTACCTAGTCAAGATAATATTGAGGAGGTTATAGTTGACGCTTCAGCGGTAAAAGGTCAATCTCAACCAATTTTAGTTCATTCTAAAAATAATGAAGGAAAATCAAAAAATAACAAAACATCAGCGGCTTAATATCCTTAATAACTTATAAAAAGCTATTGCAATATTTAATATAATATCCATATTCAATCTATGGATGTCAAAATTACATTACCGCTTCTACCTTTAAGAGATATAGTGGTATTCCCGAGCATGGTAATACCTTTATTTGTTGGTAGAGACAAATCTATTTCAGCACTAAATGAAGTGATGAAAAAGGATAAAAAAATAATTCTTGTTACTCAAAAAAATTCTGAAATTGATGATCCTAAAAAAACAGACGTTTTTATGTATGGTTGTGAAGGAAGTATTTTACAATTATTAAAATTACCTGATGGAACAGTTAAAGTTTTAGTTGAAGGTATTAAGAGAGTAAAAATTTTAGATTTTAAAGATAATGAGAAATTTATCATATGTGATTATACACCATATAATGACAGTGTAGATAAAGATGAAGACCTTTATCCTCTTGCAGCTACAGCAATTAGAAGACTTGAAAAACTAACTTCGATTAACAAAAAAATTTCTAATGAAACTATTAATTCAATAAAACAATTAAAAGAACCGTCACAAATTGCTGACAATATTGCATCTCATATAACTGCAACAATATCTGAAAAACAGCAAATATTTGAGACAATCGACGTTAAAAAAAGATTGAATGCTATTATTAAGATTATGGAAAATGAAACTAGCATTATTGGAGTTGAAAAAAGAATTAGAGGTAGAGTTAAGACACAGATGGAAAAAACTCAAAGAGAATACTATTTAAATGAGCAATTAAAAGCTATTCAAAAAGAATTGGGTGAAATTGAGGATGGAAAAGATGAGAACACAAGTTTAAATAAATCAATTTTGAAAGCAAAAATGCCTAAAGAGGTAGAAAAAAAATGTCTTCAAGAATTAAAAAAATTAAAAAATATGAGCCCTATGTCTGCAGAAGCAACTGTCGTAAGAAATTATCTTGATTGGATGATAGATTTACCGTGGCATAAAAAAAGTGAGGTTGCAATTGATTTAGGTAAAGCATTAGATGTTTTGGATAAAGATCATTTTGGACTTGAGAAAGTTAAAGAGAGAATTATTGAATTCCTTGCTGTGCAAAAAAGAATGGATAAAATTAAAGGCCCAATTCTTTGTTTGGTTGGTCCACCAGGAGTAGGAAAAACTTCATTAGGAAAATCTATTGCTAAAGCAACAAATAGAGAGTTTGTAAGAATGTCTGTTGGCGGTATGAGAGATGAAGCAGAAATACGTGGACATAGAAGAACTTATATTGGTTCATTGCCTGGAAAAATTATTCAAATGATGAAAAAAGCTGGAACTAAGAATCCATTAGTCTTGTTAGACGAAATAGATAAAATTGGAAATGATTATCGTGGCGACCCTTCTTCTGCTCTTTTGGAAGCTTTGGATCCAGAACAAAATACTTCATTTAATGATCATTATTTAGAAGTTGATTATGATTTATCAGATGTAATGTTTGTAACAACAGCTAACACACTAAATATTCTTCCTCCTTTATTAGATAGAATGGAAGTAATTAGATTAGCTGGTTATACTGAAGATGAAAAAATAAATATAGCAAATAAATTTTTATTACCTAAACAAATCAAAGATAACGGTGTTAAAGAAAATGAGATGAAACTTGATACAGATATTATTCAACAAGTTATTAGAAATTACACCAAAGAGTCTGGAGTAAGAAACTTAGAAAGAGAAATTTCTAAACTAGCAAGAAAAGTTGTCAAAAAAGTTGTCTCAGGTGAGCAAAAAGAAGTCAAAATAACTAAAGAAAATCTTAATGACTTTTTGGGTGTAGCAAAGCATAAATTTGGAGAACTTGAGACTGATAATAAAGTTGGAATAGTTACAGGACTTGCATGGACAGAATATGGTGGTGAAATTTTAAAGATTGAAACTGTAACTATGCCAGGCAAAGGTAGAATGCAAATTACGGGTAAGTTAGGTGATGTAATGCAAGAGTCTGTAAAAGCAGCTAAATCTTTTGTAAGATCAAAATGCCTAGAATATGGAATTATTCCGCCATTGTTTGAGAAAAAAGATTTTCATATTCATGTTCCAGAAGGTGCAACCCCAAAAGATGGACCTTCTGCAGGAATTGGAATGGTGACTTCAATTGTATCTTCTTTAACAAATATACCTGTTAGAAAAGATATTGCTATGACAGGCGAAGTTACTATTACTGGTCAAGTCTTACCAATTGGAGGTTTGAAAGAAAAATTATTGGCAGCACATCGAGCTGGAATTAAAGAAGCTATAATTCCAAAAGAAAATGAAAAAGATTTAGTTGATATGCCAAAAAAGATAATCGATGAGCTAAAAATTACTCCTGTTGAATATGCTGATCAAGTTTTAAAAATCGCTTTAACCAAAGAATTAAAAAGAACAGAATGGGTTGAAGTAGATTTAAGTAAAAAAGACGATAAATCTCAAGCAAGTATCCAATAAAAATTTATTTAATCATGGAATTTTTATTCATATTTTTAGGCTTAATATTTTTAATTTATTATTTATTTAGACCAACTTCTAAACAAGAGGAAGACAATTTTAACTCCAAAAATAATTGGAGAGGTGGTTTTTAAATATTTTCTGCATATTATCTCGAGTAATAAATCTTGACCTTAACATACTAAAAGATATAAATCACTGTTTTGGTTAAGGGCGGTTAGCTCAGTTGGTAGAGCATCTCGTTTACACCGAGGGGGTCAAAGGTTCGAGTCCTTTACTGCCCACCAAAATGATTTTTTAAGTGGGGGTGTAGCTCAGTTGGTTAGAGCGATCGCCTGTCACGCGATAGGTCGAGGGTTCGAGTCCCTTCACTCCCGCCACTTATTAGATTTTAGGAAATAAATACATTTAACGTTGATAATCGTTCTCAATAGTAGTGTATATTTTCAATAATGTGACCTAACTACACTTCATCAGTCAATAAAAAATGATATATATCTCAGCATGTTACCAGAATTTTTAATAGAATATTTGCCAATTATACTTTTTTTAGTGGTTGCTTTGGGATTAAGTGGAGCATTTATAGTAGTAAATTTTATTCTTTCTCCAAAAAATCCAGATCCAGAGAAATTATCTGCTTACGAATGTGGATTTGAACCATTTCAAGACTCTAGAATGGAATTTGATGTTAGATTTTATTTGGTCGCAATTCTTTTTATAATTTTCGATTTAGAAATAGCTTTCCTTTTTCCTTGGGCTATTTCTTTAGGAAATATTGGTTTACTTGGTTTTACATCAATGATGATCTTTTTATTCATACTTACTGTTGGATTTATTTATGAGTGGAAAAAAGGTGCTTTAGACTGGGAATAAAATAAATTTTATGAATAACAAATTAGAAAAAATTCCTGACGAATTTAAAAAACTAGCTGAAGATTTTGGTAAAAATGGTTTTATAACAACCTCACTAGATAACTTGATTAATTGGTCAAGATCTGGATCTCTTCACTGGATGACTTTTGGTTTAGCGTGCTGTGCTGTAGAAATGATGCAGACAGCGATGCCAAGGTATGATCTAGAAAGATTTGGAGCTGCACCTCGAGGTTCCCCTAGACAATCAGATGTTATGATTGTAGCTGGTACTTTAACAAATAAAATGGCACCAGCCTTAAGAAAAGTTTATGATCAAATGCCTGAGCCAAGATATGTAATATCAATGGGAAGTTGTGCAAATGGCGGTGGATATTATCACTATTCTTATTCTGTTGTCAGGGGTTGTGATCGAATAGTTCCTGTAGATGTATATGTCCCAGGCTGTCCACCTTCGGCTGAGGCTTTATTGTATGGGATTCTACAATTGCAAAAAAAGATAAGAAACAAGGGTTCTTTAAACAGATAATTATGAATACTTTAAATGAATTAGAAAAAAAGATTAATTCTGAACTTACGACAAAAATAAATAATTCAGAAATAAAACACGATCAGGTTTATATTGAAATTGATAAAGAAGATTTATTAGATGTAATTCTTTTTTTAAAAACAAATAGGGACACAAAATTTAGACAATTAATTGATATTACAGCTGTTGATTATCCAGAATTAAGTCAAAGATTTAAATTAGTTTATTTGTTATTAAGTCATGAATTTAATCAAAGAATTATAGTAAGTTATAGCGTAAATGAAAACGAGGTTATTAACTCATTAACATCGATTTTTCCTTCCGCAAATTGGATGGAAAGAGAAGTTTTTGATATGTATGGTATAAATTTTAAAAATCATCCAGACTTGAGAAGAATTTTGACAGATTATGGTTTTGAAGGCCATCCTTTAAGAAAAGATTTTCCTTTAACTGGACACACCGAAGTTAGATATAGCGAAGATGAAAAGAAAGTAGTCAATGAAGCAGTCAAATTAGAGCAAAATTATAGAAATTTTGATTATGAGAGTCCATGGGAAGGAACTAAATATATTAAAGAACTAAAAGATAAAAATGAAAAAAAAAATTAAGAATTTAAATTTAAATTTCGGTCCTCAACATCCTGCAGCTCATGGTGTTCTGAGATTAATACTAGAATTAGATGGAGAAGTAGTTGAAAAAGCTGATCCACATATTGGTTTACTACATCGCGGAACTGAAAAATTAATAGAAAATAAAACCTATATGCAAGCTGTACCTTACTTTGACAGGTTAGATTATGTAGCCCCAATGAATCAGGAACACGCTTTTGCATTGGCAATTGAGAAAATTTTAGAAATAGATGTACCAATACGAGCTCAATATATACGGGTGATATTTTGTGAAATAGGAAGAATATTGAGTCATATTTTAAATGTTACAACACAAGCACTTGATGTTGGAGCACTTACACCTTCTTTGTGGGGGTTTGAGGAAAGAGAGACATTAATGACATTTTATGAGCGAGCCTCAGGGTCAAGATTACATGCTAATTATTTCAGAGCGGGTGGAGTTCACCAAGATTTACCAGCAGGGCTAGAAGAGGATATTGGTAAATTTTGTGAATCTTTTCCAATAATCATTAATGATTTAGAGAATTTATTAACAGATAACAGAATTTTTAAACAAAGAAATGTTGATATTGGTATTGTAACTAAAGAAGATGCCTTAGATTATTCTTTTACAGGCGTAATGATTAGAGGCTCAGGTATTCCATGGGATCTAAGAAAATCGCAACCATATGATTGTTATGATAAATTAGAGTTTAAAATCCCAGTAGGTAAAAATGGAGATTGTTACGATCGTTATTTATGTAGAATAGAAGAAATGAAAGAGAGCATCTCAATAATTAAACAATGTTTATCAAGAATGGAAAAAGGAGCGATCAAATCTCAAGATGGAAAAATTAGTCCTCCCCCTAAAAAAGAATTAAAACAATCGATGGAAGCATTAATTCATCATTTTAAATTGTTTACTGAAGGTTATAGAGTTCCGAACGATGAAATTTATACTGCTGTAGAGGCTCCAAAGGGAGAGTTTGGTGTATATTTGATTTCTGATGGAACTAGCAAACCTTATAAATGCAAAATAAGAGCCCCAGGTTTTTCACATTTGCAATCAATGGATTATTTAATCAAGGGACATATGCTGGCAGATGTTCCTGCTGTGTTGGGTTCTTTAGATATAGTTTTTGGAGAAGTTGACAGATGACATTAAGAAAAATTTCAAAAGAACAACCTGATAATTTTGAATTTACAGAAGAAAATTTGAATGAGGTAAATAAAATTATCAAAAAATATCCTGAAGGAAAAAAACAAAGCGCTGTTATGTCTTTACTATACTTAGCACAAAAACAAAATGATAATTGGATACCATTATCAGCTATGAAGTATATTGGTAAACTTTTAGAAATGCCTTATGTCAAAGTTTATGAAGTAGCAACTTTTTATACTATGTATAATTTAACTCCAGTTGGAAAAAATTTTATTCAAGTTTGCACTACAACACCATGCATGATCAGAGGAGCTTATAAACTTGTTGAGGCGTGTAAGGAAAAAATTTCTGAAAATGAAAATGAATTTGTTAAAGAAAAAAATTGTTCTTGGATGGAAGTGGAATGTTTAGGAGCTTGTATTAATGCACCAATGATGCAGATTAATGATGATTATTATGAGGACTTAGATAAAGAAAAAACTTTAAAAATATTAGACCAAATTATTTCTGGAAAAAAACCAGAGCCAGGCTCTTACAGAGGTAGATTAAACTCAGAACCTGAAAATAATAGAAAGACTCTTTTGGATATAAAAAATGCTTAACGATAAAGATAGAATATTTAGAAATTTGTATAATGATTTAGGTTCAGATTTTGAGTCTGCTAGAAAAAGAGGTGATTGGTCCAATACTAAAGAGATTTGTGAAAAAGGAAAAGATTGGATAATTAATGAAATAAAACTTTCAGAGTTAAGAGGAAGAGGAGGAGCTGGATTTCCAACGGGATTGAAATGGTCATTTGCACCTAAAGAAGTTGGTTCAAGACCACATTATTTAGTCATAAATGCAGATGAGTCAGAACCTGGTACTTGCAAAGATAGAGATATTTTAAGATTTGAACCTCATAAATTAATAGAAGGATGTTTACTTGCCTCATATGCAGTCAATGTACATACCTGTTATATTTATATTAGAGGTGAATACTATAATGAAGGTCAGAAACTTCAAAAAGCGATTGATGAAGCTTATGAAAACAAAGTCATAGGTGAAAATGCGTCAGGCACAGGTTGGGACTTTGATATTTATATACATTATGGTGCTGGTGCATATATTTGTGGTGAAGAAACAGCTTTGCTTGAAAGTCTTGAAGGCAAAAAAGGACAACCAAGACTCAAGCCTCCTTTTCCAGCTTTAATAGGATTGTATGGATGTCCTACAATTATTAATAATGTTGAAACAATTGCAGTTGTTCCAACAATATTAAGAAGAGGTGGTGAATGGTTTTCCAAGTTGGGAAAACCAAAAAATACGGGAACTAAAATTTTTTGTATTTCAGGAAATGTAAATAATCCATGTAATGTAGAGGAAGAAATGGGAGTCCCTTTAAAAGATTTAATAGAGACTCATGCAGGAGGTGTTATCGGTGGGTGGGATAACTTGCAAGCTGTAATTCCGGGTGGATCTTCAATGCCTTTATTGCCCAAGAAGACATGTGATACGATTACAATGGATTTTGATTCATTGATGACTGAAAAAAGTGGTTTAGGAACAGCAGGGATAGTTGTTATTAACAAAGATCAAGATATTATTAAGTGTATGGCAAGAATTGCCAGATTTTATAAACATGAAAGCTGTGGACAATGTACTCCTTGTAGAGAAGGCTCGGGCTGGATGTGGAGAATGTTAGAAAGAATGGCAAAAGGGGAGGCGTCAAGGGATGAGGTTGATATGTTAATGGATGTAACAAAACAAATAGAGGGACATACAATCTGTGCATTTGGAGAAGGCTCTTCATGGCCAGTTCAAGGATTATTAAGACATTTTAAAGATGAAATTAAAAAAAGAAATAAATTTGATCCAATTGTTAAAGATAATAAAAATATTCCTTACCTAGTTGATCAACACTTATTGGATAAAAATGCTTAAATTAAAAGTAAATGATATTGATGTAGAAATAGAAGAGGGGCTGACTGTTCTTCAAGCTTGTGAAAAAGCTGGAGTGGAAATTCCAAGATTTTGTTACCACGAAAAATTATCGATAGCGGGTAATTGTAGAATGTGCTTAGTTGAAATGGAAAAATCCCCAAAACCAATAGCGTCATGTGCAATGCCTGCCGCAGACGGTATGGTCATAAAAACCAATACCCCAAAAATTGAAAAATCTAGAAAAGGAGTAATGGAATTTTTGTTAGCTAATCATCCCTTAGACTGTCCTGTTTGCGATCAAGGAGGAGAATGTGATCTCCAAGATCAGTCAATGTTTTACGGGATTGATAAATCAAGATTCAAAGAAAATAAAAGAGCAGTTCCAGATAAAAATATGGGACCCCTTATTAGAACTCAGATGACAAGATGCATTCATTGCACGAGATGTATAAGATTTGCAACTGAAATAGCTGGAGTACCAGAATTAGGAGCTATAGGTAGAGGTGAAGACATGCAAATAACAACTTATCTTGAAAAATCAATACAATCTGAACTGTCTGGTAATGTCATAGATTTATGCCCTGTTGGAGCTCTCACATCAAAACCATATGTTTTTGAAGCTCGACCATGGGAATTAAAAAAAACAGAGTCGATTGATGTAATGGATGCAGTTGGCTCAAATATTAGAGTTGACACTTATGACTGGGAAGTAAAAAGAGTACTACCAATAATTAATGAAGATATAAATGAGGAATGGATATCTGACAAAACAAGATATGCTTGCGATGGTCTCTTAAATCAAAGATTAGATACTCCATTTATTAAATATAATGGCAAATTTGAAAAAGCTAGTTGGGAAGAAGTTTTTAAGATAATAAAATCAAAAATCGAAAATACATCAAAAGATAAAATTGCTGGATTTGTTGGAGATTTAAGTAATATGGAGTCGAGTTATATTTTCAAAGAATTTTTTGATCGTACTTTAGACTCAAGCAACTATGAAAGCAGATCATCAAATTACTATGTAGATAATTCGGAAAGAGAAAATTATATATTTAATTCATCAATCAAAGGTATTGAAGATGCCGGTTTGATTTTCTTAATAGGTGCTAATCCAAGATTTGAAGCTACAATTTTAAACGCTAGGATAAGAAAATCTTTTTTAAATAACAATACAAAAATAATTTCTTTAAATGATGTGGGAGATTTAACATATTCATATGAAAAACTAGATGGACAAACAAAAACTATTGTTGATATTTTTCAAGGTCGAAATGATTTATCTAAAAAAATTATAAGCACAAAAAAACCCTTAATTATTTTAGGAGAGTCTTTTTTTAAAATAGAGTCAGCAAAATATATATTTGATTTAATCAAAAATTATTTGAAAAAAAATAATAAAATTTCAAGCGAATGGAATTCTTTAAATAAATTAACTTCCGATGCTGCTACTGTAGGTAGTTTAGATTTAAATATTATCAATCATAATGAAAATATGTTTGATGGATTAAATAATCATAAATATGAAATTATTTATCTTTTAGGTCAAGATGATTTAAAATTTTCAAAAAAAGATGAATTTATAATTTACCAAGGTAGTCATGGAGATAAAGGTGCTGAAATTGCAGATATAATTTTACCGAGTTCGGCTTATACAGAACAAAATGGATATTTTACAAATCTGGAGGGTAAATTACAAAAATCTTACAAAGCGTCTTATCCTCCCGGTGAAGCTAAAGAAGACTGGCAAATTATTAATGAACTTGCCGAATTTATGAATAATAGAAAACTATTTAATGATAAAGATGAATTAGAAAGCAGTATGTTTAACTTTATTAATTTAAAAAGAGAAAATAAAAATCTTCAAAAATCAAATATAGAAATAAATAACAGTTTTAAAAATGAAAAACTTTTGGTGGATTACAAAAGTTATTATTTTTCCAACGTAATAGCTCGAGCATCTAAAACTATGCTTGATTGTCATAATTCAAAAATAGGCGTCAAAAGAACAGGCACTTACGGATAAAATGGATTACTTTGCCATAATTTTTCAAGAGGTCTATAAGATCTTATTTTTACTTGTACCAGTACTTGTTTCTGTTGCAATGATTGTATGGTTAGACAGAAGAGTTTGGGCTTTTGTTCAAAAAAGACGTGGACCAAATGTTGTAGGTCCTTTCGGTCTACTCCAGTCTTTAGCTGATGCTCTTAAATATATTTTTAAAGAAATAATTATTCCCGCTAGTTCAAATAAAATTATTTTTATTTTAGCACCAATAGTAACAATGACTTTGGCCTTAATTGCATGGGCAGTTATTCCTTTTAGTGAAACCCAAGTTCTTGCAGATATTAATGTGGGAATTCTATATATATTTGCGGTTTCATCATTAGGAGTGTATGGCATTATTATGGGAGGATGGGCTTCAAATTCTAAATATCCTTTTTTAGGGTCAATTAGATCAGCAGCACAAATGGTATCTTACGAAGTATCTATAGGAATAATTATCATAAATGTGCTTTTGTGTGTTGGATCATTAAATTTAAATGACATAGTTTTAGCACAACAGAATATGTGGTTTATAATACCTTTATTCCCAATGTTTATAATTTATTTTATTTCAGCTTTAGCAGAAACTAATAGACCACCTTTCGATTTACCAGAGGCCGAAGCTGAGTTAGTTGCCGGATACCAAACTGAATATTCAGGAATGATGTATGCAATGTTTTGGTTGGGAGAATATGCAAATATACTATTAATGTGCGCACTTGGATCTATTTTGTTTTTAGGTGGTTGGTTATCTCCAATAGATTTGTATCCATTTAATTTACTGCCTGGTGCTGTCTGGTTAATTTTTAAGATAATTTTATTATTTATTTTATTTGCTCTAGTAAAAGCAATTGTTCCGAGATATAGATACGATCAATTAATGAGACTGGGATGGAAAATATTTTTACCTTTTTCATTAATATGGGTAATTTTAACAGCAAGCTATTTATTTTATTTTAATCTTTTACCAGTAACTTAAATGAAATTTTCAAGATTTTTAAAAACCGTTTTTATGACTGATTTTTTAGGAGGTTTAGTTATTGCTATTAAAGAATTATTTAAATCAAAAAAAACTATAAATTACCCTTTTGAAAAAGGTAAAATAAGTCCAAGATTTAGAGGAGAGCACGCTTTACGTCGTTATCCAAACGGAGAAGAGAGATGTATTGCTTGTAAGTTGTGCGAAGCTGTTTGTCCAGCACAAGCTATAACGATTGAATCATCAGAGCGAGAGGATGGTAGTAGAAAAACTACAAGATATGATATTGATATGATGAAATGTATTTATTGTGGTTTATGTGAAGAATCATGTCCAGTAGATGCAATTGTGCAAGGACCAAATTTTGAATTTTCTACTGAAACAAGAGAAGAACTGTATTACACCAAGGAAAAATTATTAGATAATGGAGATCGTTGGGAGAATATATTAGCTGCTAATATAAAATCTGATAATCCTTATAGATAGCAAAAATGGCTCACGCAATTTTCTTTTATATTTTTTCTACCATAGCAATTATTTCAGCAATAATGGTTACTGCTTCCAAAAATACCGTACACTCAGTTTTTTTTTTAATTTTAGATTTTATAAGCATTTCATGTTTATTTATAATGATTGGTGCAGAATTTTTGGGAATGATAATGCTAATTGTTTATGTTGGAGCTGTAGCAGTTTTATTCTTATTTGTTGTTATGATGTTAAACGTAGCCCAACAAAAAAACCAATGGTTTTCTGGTGAACAAAGCTCTAAACATATTCCTATAGGATTAATCATCACCACTCTTATATTCTTAGAAATTATAATTGTAATTGGAGGTTGGAAATATAAACCAGAAATTTTTGATATTAATAATTCAATTGCCCAATCAAACATTAGTAACACTCATTCATTAGGACAGGTTTTATACACTGATTATATTCATGTGTTTCAAATAAGTGGAATGATCCTATTAGTAGCTATGATAGGTGCTATTGTTTTAACATTTAGACAAAGATCTGGCGTTAAAAAACAAAGTTATATCAAACAAATTTCTAGAGAAAGAAGTGAAGGTGTTGAGGTATTAGAAGTTCAAAGTAATAAGGGGGTTAAAATAGATGACTGAGATAGGTTTAGGACATTATTTAACTTTAGGCGCAGTGATATTCTCAATTGGAGTAATTGGTATTTTTCTAAATCGAAAAAACATCATCGTCATATTAATGAGTATTGAACTGATATTACTTGCAGTGAATATTAATTTAGTAGCTTTTTCGATTTATTTAGGTGATTTGGCAGGACAAGTTTTTACTTTATTCATTCTTACTGTTGCAGCTGCAGAGGCAGCAATAGGTTTAGCAATAATAGTAGTTTATTTCAGAAACTCTGGAACAATACGAGTAGAAGAAATTGATAAGTTGAAAGGATGATCATGGAACTATCAATTATATTTTTACCACTTATTGCTTCAATCATCTCTGGATTTTTTGGGAGATATATAGGTGATAGAAACTCTGAAATAATAACAAGTGCACTCGTTTCAATTTCTGCACTTCTATCAATTTATGTTCTTTATCAAGTAATTGTAAATCAGTACGAAGAAAA
This sequence comes from Candidatus Pelagibacter communis, assembly GCF_001179925.1. Classification (GTDB taxonomy): domain Bacteria; phylum Pseudomonadota; class Alphaproteobacteria; order Pelagibacterales; family Pelagibacteraceae; genus Pelagibacter; species Pelagibacter ubique_E. Next base: position 54,353 of record NZ_CVSF01000041.1, read on the forward strand.
TATTATTATAGCCACATGGATTAACTCTGGATCACTTGAAGTAAATTGGTCAATGTTAATTGATCCATTATCAGCTGTGATGTTAGTAGTAGTAACTTCTGTATCTGCTTTAGTTCACATCTATTCAATTGGTTATATGTCTCATGATCCACATAAGCCAAGATTTATGGCTTATTTATCATTGTTTACATTTGCAATGTTAATGCTGGTAACTTCAGATAATTTTATTCAACTATTTTTTGGATGGGAAGGTGTTGGCTTGTGTTCCTACTTCTTAATTGGTTTTTGGTTTAAAAAGGAGAGCGCAAATGCTGCAGCAATAAAAGCATTTGTTGTAAATAGAGTAGGTGATTTTGGTTTTGCTTTAGGAATTTTCTTAATATTTTATTTATTTGGAACTGTTAATTATTCAGAAGTATTCCAACAAATTCCAACAGTTGTAGATAAAAATTTATCCTTTTTAGGTTTTGAAGTTAAAGCGATAGATTTAGTATGTTTGCTTTTATTTATTGGAGCAATGGGTAAATCCGCACAGATATTACTTCATACATGGTTGCCTGATGCTATGGAAGGTCCAACACCAGTTTCTGCACTAATTCATGCAGCAACGATGGTAACAGCTGGTGTTTTCTTAGTTGTAAGATGTTCTCCAATTTACGAATATTCTCCATTAATACTAAATTTTATAACAATCGTTGGAATGACTACTGCATTCTTTGCAGCAACAGTAGCCTTAGTTCAAACAGATATAAAAAAGATTATTGCTTACTCTACATGTAGTCAACTTGGTTATATGTTTTTTGCAGCTGGAGTAGGTGCATATAATGTTGCTATGTTTCACTTATTTACTCACGCATTTTTCAAAGCTTTATTATTTTTAGGATCTGGTTCAGTAATCCACGCATTTAAAGATGAGCAAAATATAAATAACATGGGAGGTGTATGGAAAAAGTTACCATATACCTATACTTTAATGATAATTGGAACACTTGCTTTAACAGGTTTCCCATTTTTATCGGGATTTTATTCTAAAGACGCAATTATTGAATTTGCTTATTTACGGGGTAATACTACTGGATACTATGCAGCTGGGATTGGAATAGTTACAGCTTTTTTAACGTCTATTTATTCATGGAGATTGATATTTAAAACTTTCCATGGAGAATATAATAATAAAGAGATTAAGATAGAGGAAACACACGAATCTCCTTTAGTAATGCTTGTTCCTTTATTTATTCTATCAATAGGAGCAGTTTTTGCTGGTTTTTTATTTAAAGGACTTTTTATTGGTCATGGTGAGAATTTATTCTGGGCGGAGTCTATCAAGTTTTTAGAGCCTTTAAGTACTGAACATCCACCTTTATGGTTTTTACTTTTAACACCTTGTTTAGTTTTGTTATCTATTCCAATTGCTTATTACTTATTTGTAAAAAACAAAGAGTTACCTCATTCAATAGTTTCAACGAATAAACCTTTGTATAATTTTTTAGTCAACAAATGGTATTTTGATGAGTTGTACGATGTGTTGTTTATTAGAACCTCAAAAAATCTAGGTCTATTTTTATGGAAATTTTGTGATGGAACCATAATCGATGGTTTTGGTCCTGATGGAATTTCTTCTTTCATAAAAAAATGTTCAATTAAAGCAACTAAATTTCAAAGTGGTTTTATCTATCAATATGCATTTGTAATGTTGTTAGGTTTTTCGGCATTACTAACTTTTTTAATAATTAAATAATGAATTTTCCTATTCTTTCATCATTAATATTGTTACCAACAATTGGTGCTTTATTTTTATTTTTTACCAAAAATAAAGAAGGAAATAACTTAACTGCGAAATATGTAGCTTTATTTACGACAGTTGTTAATTTTTTAATTTCAATTTACTTGTGGATTTCTTTTGACCAATCTACATCTAGTTTCCAATTTATAGAAGAAAGAATATGGATTGAAGGATTAATTAATTATAAAGTTGGAGTAGATGGTATTTCAATTTTATTTATTATATTAACTACATTTATAACACCACTTTGCATTATATCTGTAAATAATTCTGTTAAAAATAGATTAAGAGATTTTTTAATTGCAATTCTAATCATGGAAAGTTTCATGATTGGTGTTTTCTGTGCACTTGACTTATTAGTATTTTATTTATTTTTTGAAGCTGGATTAATCCCAATGTTTTTAATTATTGGTATTTGGGGAGGTGCAAGAAGAGTTTATTCAGCATTCAAATTCTTTTTATACACACTGTTAGGATCTGTTTTGATGTTAGTTGCAATAATTTCAATTTATTGGATTACAGGAACAACTGACGTGGTTCAACTATATGAAATTGGTATTGATGTAAAATATCAAAATCTATTGTGGTTAGCATTTTTTAGTTCATTTGCTGTTAAAACACCTATGTGGCCAGTTCATACATGGTTACCCGATGCGCACGTTGAGGCTCCTACAGCTGGATCTGTTTTGTTAGCTGCCATATTGTTAAAGATGGCTGGATATGGTTTTATAAGATTTTCTTTAGGTCTTTTTCCAATCGCGTCTGAAGTATTTACACCATTAATTTACACCTTGAGTGTTATAGCAATAATATTTACTTCACTTATAGCTTTAATGCAGGAAGATATGAAAAAGTTAATTGCTTATTCATCAGTTGCGCATATGGGCTTTGTAACTTTAGGTATATTCACTTTGCAGCAACAAGGAATTGAAGGAAGTATAATTCAAATGATAAGCCACGGATTAGTTTCTGCAGCATTATTTTTAACTGTTGGTGTAGTTTATGACAGAATGCATTCTAGATTAATAAGTACGTATGGTGGACTGGTTTCTGTAATTCCAAAATATTCAATATTGTTCATGTTATTTGCTTTAGCATCCCTTGGTTTACCTGGAACCAGTGGTTTTATTGGTGAGTTTTTAATATTAATGGGAGCTTTCAAAGATAATTTTTTAGTAGCTGTTATAGCAAGTATTGGAGTGATTTTGGGAGCTGCATACATGTTGTGGCTATATAAAAGAGTAGTATTTGGAAAATTAATTAATGAAGATCTTAAAAAAATGTTAGATTTAAATAGATCTGAATATTTTATTTTATCTTGTTTGGCTGTACCAATCTTATTTTTTGGTTTTTATCCCGATCCATTAATAAACACTATTGAAGTTTCTGTTACCGATCTAATTAATATGCATAACACAAATATGGCTAGTAAATAATATGGAAAATTTAAATTTAATATTGCCTGAAATTTTTATTTCTCTATCAATTATGTTTCTACTTATTTTGGGTGTGTTTAAAAATAACAGTTCTAAAATTACTTTTAATTTATCTTTGTTTGCTATTTTAATTACAACAATAATAACAATAAATGAAACTTTCTCTGTAACTCGAGAAACTTTGTTTAATGAAAGTGTTGTGATTGACAGTATGTCCTCGCTAATGAAAATTATAACTTTAATTGGAGGTTTTTTAGTTTTAGTGATTTCATCAACTTATTTAAAAACATTTAAAATATATAATATAGAATACCCAATACTTATTTTGAGCTCTATTCTTGGTATGATGGTAATGATTAGCTCAAATGATTTAATTGTTTTTTATATGGGCTTAGAATTACAATCATTAGCTCTTTACGTTTTAGCGACATATAACAGGGATCAATTAAAATCATCAGAAGCTGGTTTGAAATATTTTGTTTTAAGTGCATTATCATCTGGACTGTTATTATACGGATGTTCTTTAGTTTATGGTTTTTCAGGTTCAACCAATTTTGATATAATATCAAATCAACTAAATTCTGAGGAGTATTTTTTAACATTTGGAATTGTATTCATCTTGGTTGGTTTAGCATTCAAAATTTCTGCAGTCCCATTTCATATGTGGGCGCCCGATGTTTATGAAGGATCTCCAACAACTGTAACTTTATTTTTTACAATATTACCAAAGATAGCTGCTTTGACTGTATTTATTAGATTTTTATATGTTCCCTTTTTAAATTTAATTGATCAATGGCAAATGATAATAGTTTTCTTATCTATAGCTTCTATGGTTTTTGGAGCAGTTGCTGCTATAGGGCAAACTAATATTAAAAGACTAATTGCTTACAGTTCTATTGGACACGTTGGTTATACATTGGCTGGTTTAGCAACAGCATCAAATGATGGAATTCAAAGCTCAATAATTTATATTTCTATTTATGTTGTTATGAACTTAGCTCTTTTTTCTTGTCTATTAATGTTAAGAAGAAAAGATCAATATTACGAGGATATTGATGATCTTTCAGGGCTATCGAAAAATCATCCATTATTATCTTTAAGTTTATTGTTAATACTATTTTCTTTAGCAGGTATACCTCCTCTAGCTGGATTTTTTGCAAAATTTTATATTTTTAAAGCCGTATTAGAACAATCAATGTATTTTTTAGCTATAGTAGGTTTATTATCAACCGTAGTGGCAGCTTTTTATTATCTAAGAATTATAAAAATTATGTATTTTGACAAAGAAAAAGACAAATACGATACAGACCATAGCCTATGGTTAAAACTTTCACTTACAGTTTCAACGATATTAATTCTTTTATACTTCATATTCCCAAGTCAGTTAATAGAAGTTGTTTCAAGAATTAATATTATTTAATGAAATTTAAAAAATTTAAATTTAAAAAAGTTAAAAGCACAAATAATACTGCAATAAGAATTATTAAAGAAACTAATTATAATTTAGGAATGGTTGTTGCTGAAACACAAGTAAATGGTAGAGGACAGTATGGAAGAAAATGGATATCATCAAAAGGAAACTTATTTATCTCTTTTTTTAATCAATTAAATGAAGTGAATCTATCTATTAGCGCTATAACAAAAATTAATTGTCTCTTAGTTAAAAAGTTACTCTCTTCATTTACAAGTAAAAAAATTTTATTTAAAAAACCAAATGACTTACTAATCGATAAAAAAAAAATTAGTGGGATTTTACAAGAAGTTATATTTGTAAGAAATAAAAAATTTTTAATTACTGGTATAGGTATAAATATTAAAAAAAATCCAATAATAAGGAATTATCCTGCTACAAACTTGCAAGAGGTAAGTAAAAAAAGTATTAGTAAATTAAGTGTAGAAAATAAACTAAAACAACTTTTTGAAAAAAATTTATCCAAACTGTATAACATTAGATAATGTATATTCTAGGCGATATTGGTAATACCGAAACAAAACTATGTATTGTTTCTAAAAACAATAAAATTTTAAAAAAGATTACATTTTTATCAAAATCATTAAACAACAAGCAGTTAAATAGTTTATTTAAAAAAAATAAAATTCAATTTAATAAAATTGAAAAAATATTATTTTGCAGTGTTGTACCCAAAACATTTGACATAATTAAAAAATTTTTATCGAAAAAAGTTAAATTAAATTGCTTTGAGGTTAAAAAATTAAACTTAAAATCTCTTATAAAAATTAAAGTAAATTATAAACAGGTAGGCTCTGATAGAATTACTAATGCTATAAGTTTAATGAATAAAAAAAATAATTTTATAATTTTAGATTTTGGAACAGCAACAACTTTTGATGTGCTAGTTAAAAATACTTATTATGGAGGAATTATTGCTCCGGGTGTGAGATTGTCTCTTAATACCTTGTCTGATAAAGCAACTTTGATTCCAAAAATAGATTTAAAGAAGATTAATAAAGTGATTGGCAACAATACAATCTCAGCCGTCAGATCAGGTTTTTTTTGGGGTTATGCAGGTTTAATTGACAATATTATTAATTTAATTAAGAAAGAGACTGGAAAATCTTTTAAAGTAATTATTACTGGCGGATTTTCAAATTTATTTAAAAACTCAATTAAAACAAAAGCAAATCATAACCAAGATATTACAATTAAAGGTTTAATGAAAATTTCAAAATTAATTAAATAATATGAAAGATGAACTTTTATTTTGTCCCTTAGGCGGATCAGGAGAAATAGGTATGAACATGAATTTGTTCGGTCATGGACAACCTGGTGATCATAAATGGATTATGGTCGACATAGGAGTAACATTTGCAGATGATACTATTCCAGGTGTTGATTTAATTTATCCAGATCCAGGTTTTATAGTTGAAAGAAAAGATAATTTATTAGGAATAATTTTAACACATGCTCACGAAGATCATATTGGGGCAATTGCTCATTTATGGCCAAAATTGCAGTGTAAAATTTTTGCAACTCCTTTCACAGCCGTATTAATCAGAGAAAAATTTAAAGAAAAACAAATCGATATAACCAATCATTTACATATAGTTGAGTTAAATGGAAAGGTTATTTTGAATCCTTTTGAAATTGAATATATTACCTTAACGCATTCTATATTAGAACCAAATGGACTTAGAATAAAAACTCCTGCAGGAGTTATTTTGCATACTGGAGATTGGAAGGTAGATCCAAATCCTTTAATTGGAGACAATATAAACGATAAAAGATTAAAGGAAATTGGAGAAGAAGGTGTGCTAGCAATGATTTGTGACTCAACAAATGTTTTTAGCGCTGGTAAATCAGGTTCAGAATTAGATGTAAGAAAAAATATGTTGAATATTATGTCTCGATTAAAAAAAAGAATTATAATTACGTCCTTTGCTTCAAATGTAGCCAGAATGGAGACAGCTTTTTATTGCGCAGAACAAACAGGAAGACAAATCTCATTAGTTGGAAGATCAATGCATCGTATTTATAAGGCTGCACGTCAATGTGGATATTTAGAAAATACAATTGAACCAATTGATCCAAGAGAAGCTAAAAATTTCTCAAGAGAAAAAATTGTATACTTATGTACTGGGAGCCAAGGAGAACCTATGGGTGCAATGATGAGAATTTCTAGCTATGTTCATCCAGATGTTTTTATTGAAAAAGGTGATGCTGTAATTTTTTCTTCAAAAATTATACCTGGTAATGAAAAAAAACTTTATAAACTTCATAATCAACTTGTTAAGGGTGGAATAGAAGTAATATCTGAAGAAACTGAATTTGTTCATGTTTCTGGTCATCCAAATAGAGAAGATCTTAAAGAAATGTATCAATGGGTAAAACCTAGGTGTGTAATACCTGTGCATGGTGAACATAGACACATGATAGAACACATTAATTTTGCAAAAGAAATGCAAGTACCATATCCAGTTCAAGTGGAAAATGGTGATATTGTCAAGTTGTATCCGGGTGAAAAACCTGAAGTATTTGACAAGGCTCCAAGTGGCAGACTTTATTTAGATGGCAATGTAAGTGTAGATCCAGATTCACAATCAATAAAAGATAGAAAAAATTTAAGTGCCAATGGATATCTTGAAGTAACAATAATGATTACACCAAAAGGAAATATACATAATAACCCCATACTTTCATTTCGTGGTTTACCTGTAGATGATCGAGATGATTTTGTTTATGGATTAGAGGAAGAAATAGAAAAAACTTCTAGAACTTTTAAAATTGGAAGCAAACAACAAGAACATAATCTTATTGATGCATTAAAAATTGCTTGTAGAAAATTTTCTAAAGAAAGAACAGGAAAAAAACCATTTACCAATATAAATTTAGTAAGAATTTAATGAGCACAACAGGTTTAGCTATTATCTTTATAATTATATGGTGGGTAGTTTTCTTTGCTATTTTACCTATTGATGTAAATCGAAGAAAGACTGTAAAAATTGACGGGGAAGATCCAGGATCACCTGAAAATCCAAAAATGTTGAAAAAATTCTTATATTGCACTGGAATTACTACTGTCATTTTTATTATAATTTATCTATTAATTAAATTTGAATATTTAAATTTAAGAAATATGATCAATTAAGATGCTATTATCAGATTCATTTATACCAATATTAAAAAACAATCCTTCAGAAGCGAAAATTAAATCTCATCAATTAATGTTGAGAGTAGGCATGATTAAGCAGGCGTCTGCTGGAATTTATTCATGGTTGCCTTTAGGTTTTAAGGTAATGAAAAAAATAGAGGACATTGTTAGACAAGAGCAAAACAAAATTGGAGCTCAAGAAATATTAATGCCAACAATTCAATCCAGTGAAATTTGGAAAGAAAGTGGTCGTTATGAGGACTATGGTGAAGAGATGCTTAGAATAACCGACCGTCAAAATAGAGAAATGTTGTATGGACCAACTAATGAGGAACAAGTTACTGAAATTTTTAGATCTTCAATAAAATCTTATAAATCACTTCCACAACTTTTATATCATATACAATGGAAGTTCAGAGATGAAATTAGGCCTAGATTTGGAATTATGCGTGGTAGAGAATTTTATATGAAAGATGCTTATTCATTTGATGTATCTGATGAAGAAGCTTTTTATTCCTATAATAAATTTTTTCTTTCATATCTAAAAACATTTAAAAAATTATCATTGACAGCAATACCCATGGCTGCTGATACTGGACCTATCGGTGGAAATTTATCTCATGAATTTATCATTCTTGCTGATACAGGAGAAAGTAAAATTTTCACTGACAAAAGAATATTTGATCTCGATAGTGATGATACTAAACTAGAAAAAGCTTCATTAGAAAGTATGAGAAAAAAATATGAGCAGTTCTATGCAGTAACAGATGAAAAGTTTAATAAAGATGAATTTGAAAAAGTTGTTTCTAAAGAAAATCAATTGATAACAAAAGGTATCGAAGTTGGACATATATTCTATTTTGGTGACAAGTATTCAAAACCAATGGGAGCATCTGTTGACTTACCAGGAGGAAAAAAAGATTTTGTTAAAATGGGCTCCTATGGAATTGGTGTATCAAGGCTTGTAGGGGCTATAATTGAGGCCAAATATGATGACAAAAAAGAAATCATGAAATGGCCATTGTCTGTTGCTCCTTATGATATTGCTGTAATACCTATGATAAATAAAAATGATTCTTCGGCTTTAGATAAAGCGAATAATATTAACAATGAATTATGCAAAAATAATATTGATGCAATAATTGATGATACAGATGAAAATTTCTCATCTAAAATAAAAAAGATGAATTTAATTGGGGCTCCGTATCAAATAATAATAGGGAAAAAAAGTGACGGTGATTTATTAGAATTCAAGGAAATTGGTGGAGAAACTCAAAATTTACCATTAAGTAAAATTATAGAAATTATAAACCAACAAAAAAATTCAATTTGATTTCTACTTTAGAAAAAGAAATTACATTTAGATTTTTAAAAGCCAGAAAAAAAGATGGTTTTTTGAATGTAATTTCCATTTTTTCATTTATTGGAATTAGTTTAGGGGTAGCAGTCTTAATAATTGTAATGTCTGTAATGAATGGTTTTAGGACTGAATTGATAAACAAAATTGTTGGGTTTAATTCTCACATAACAATAAAACCTTATGAGCCTATAAATGTTAAGAACATAAATAATACTAATTTAAAGCTCATTTCAAATAATTTGATAATGAGTAATTCAAGCGAGGCTATAATTTTAAGAGAGCAAAGTTCAAAAGGTATACTTTTGCGCGGTTATCTTGAAAGTGATTTTTCAAAACTTGAGTTGATGAACAATAAAAATTTTGCTGATCAAAACAAAAGATTAGAAAAAAATTTTGTCTCTATAGGAAAAGAGTTAAGTTTTACTCTTGATCTAGATATAGGAGACAATATTACAATTATGTCTTCATCTGGCATTGAAACACTTATTGGAAATTTACCTAAACAAAAAACTTTTATAGTTTCATCTATATTTGATAGTGGATTAGCAGATTTTGATAACAATATTGTTTTTATCAATTTAAACACACTTGAAGAATTTTCTAATTTATCTAAAGATGAACGTAATTTAGAAATTTATCTTAAGCAACCTCAACAAATTGAAAATCAAAAAAAAATAGTTCAAAATATTTTTCCAAATGACTTAGTTTATACGTGGGCAGATATGAATAAATCATTATTTACGGCATTAAAAGTCGAGAGAAATGTTATGTTTATTATATTATCTTTAATTATAATTGTAGCAGCTTTCAATATAATTTCAGGCCTTACAATTTTAGTAAAAAATAAGACTAGAGATATAGCTATTTTAAAATCTATTGGAGTATTAAACGATTCAATTATTAAGATATTTTTTTTGATTGGAATAATTATTGGAACATCAGCTACATTATTTGGTATTTTGCTTGGGGTATTATTTTCGGTTTACGTTGAAAATATAAGAGAATTCATTAGTTCAATTTTTGATATAAGTTTATTTCCAGAAGAAATTTATTTTTTAAGCACAATGCCATCAGAAATAAATATAGGCTCAATATTTTTAATTTCAGTTTGTTCAATTATTATAACTATTATGGTTTCAATTTTCCCAGCCATCAAAGCTGCAAAACTAGATCCGGTTAAATCATTAAAATATGAATAATTATATAGAATTAAATAACTTAACTAAATCATTTACTGGAAAAAGAAATATAAAAGTATTAAAAAAAATTAACTTTAAATTTAAGTTGGGCAAAGTTTATTCCTTAATGGGTCCATCAGGATCTGGAAAATCGACATTACTAAATCTTATTTCTTTAATTGATAGACCATCAAAAGGTTTAATTAGATACAATGGTAAACAAGTTGATTTCAGTTTAAATAAAGAAAATGATTTATTTAGAGCAAATAATATCGGTATTATCTATCAACAAGATAATTTATTAAATGACTTTACCGCTTTAGAAAATGTATATCTTTCAAGTTTAGCTGCAGGTAATATTAAAAGTGATGCAAAAAACAAATCTCAAATTATTTTAAAAAAAGTCGGTCTTAGTAGTAGACTTCATCATTATCCATCTGAACTATCAGGAGGAGAAAAACAAAGAGTAGCTATTGCAAGAGCTTTGATTAATGAACCAAAAATCATCCTTGCTGATGAACCAACTGGTAGTTTGGACAAAAAAACTTCAGAAGAAATTTTTTCTTTGTTAAAAACACAAGTAAATCCAAAAAGATTGATTATATTTGCAACTCATAATAGATTTTTTGCAAATAAGTCTGATTGTTTATTGGAAATGGTAGATGGTAATGTAAAATCTACTAATGTCTGAGTCTGATTATAAAAAATTTAATCATCTTAAAATTCACACCCAGTATTCAATTTGTGAAGGTGCAATTAAAATCGAAGACTTAACAGACAAAGCTAAAGAATTTAGAATTAAATCAATTGGTTTGTCTGATACCTCAAACTTATGTGGAGCAATCGAGTTTTCTGAAAAATTATCAAAAGTAGGGACACAACCAATAATTGGAACACAAATTAATTTTACATTTAATGAAACTACAGGTTTATTACCTTTGTTTGCACTTGATATTGATGGTTATAGAAAAATTATAGAACTATCATCTAAGTCATATTTAGAAAATAAAAAAATATCTGAACCTAATTTAGATTTAAATGATTTACTTGAACTAGATAATTCTGGTATTGCAATTTTCACAGGTACAGTATTTGGTTTATTTGGTAAATTATTTGAGAAAGGTAAATTTCTAGAATTAACAAATCTTTATAAAAATCTAAGAGATATATTTAATGATAGGTTTTATATAGAAATTCAAAGACATAATGATCATAATGAGTTTGAATTTGAAAAATTTAATCTCGAAAAATCTAATAGTCTTAAAATACCAATAATTGCCACGAATGAAGTGTTTTATTTATCAAAAGAAATGCACGAAGCACATGATGCACTTATTTGTATTGGCAACAAAACATATATTAATGAGAAAAATAGAATTAGATACAGTTCAGAACATTATCTTAAAAATGATGAAGAAATGTCAACGTTATTTGCTGATATACCAGAAGCCCTTGAAAATAATTATAATTTTCCTTTTAGATGTAATTTTAGACCACTTTTTTCAAAACCAATTTTACCAAACATAAGCACTTCTCAGGATGGGAATGCTAATGACATTATCATAAAAGATTCTTTAAATGGTTTGAAAGAAAAATTTATTAAATTCTTTAAACAAAAACCTAAAGAAATAGAAAACAATGAAAAGTTTTTGATTTATAAAGATCGATTAGATCATGAATTAGATATTATTATAAAAATGGATTATTCAAGTTATTTCTTAATTGTCTCAGATTATATTAAATGGGCAAAAAAAAATGATATTCCAGTAGGACCAGGTAGGGGATCGGGAGCCGGTTCTCTTGTTGCTTGGTGTTTATCAATCACAGATGTTGATCCCATAAAGTATAATTTAATTTTTGAGAGATTTTTAAACCCAGATCGAATTTCAATGCCAGATTTTGATATTGATTTTTGTGAGGAAAAAAGAGATTTAGTTTTTGAATACCTAACTCAAAAATATAAAGATAGTGTAGCTCATATAATTACATTTGGAAAATTAAAGGCCAGAATGGTGATAAGAGATGTTGGAAGAGTATTAGGTCTGCCTTATGGTTTTGTTGATAATATTTCAAAAATGATACCTTTCGATCCCTCTAGACCACAAAATTTGATACAATGCATTTCAAGTGAACCAAGATTACAAAAATTGATTAATGAGGATCCAAGAGTCAAAAAACTTACAGATCTCTCACTAAAACTCGAGGGACTTAACAGAAATGTAGCAACACACGCAGCTGGTGTAGTTATAGCTGATAAAAAATTGACTGAAGTTGTTCCATTATACAAAGATGCTTCGACAAATTTATTATTACCTTCAACACAATTTGACATGTATTCAGCAGAGAATGCTGGATTGGTAAAATTTGATTTTTTAGGCCTAAAAACTTTAACAGTAATTAATAACACACAAAAATTAATTAGAAAAAAAAATAAAAACTTTAACATTGAAAATATAAGTTTTGAGGATCCAAAAGTTTTTGATTTAATGTCTTCAGGCAAAACAGTTGGTTTGTTTCAAATTGAAAGTGCAGGAATGAGAGATGCACTTACTCAAATGAAGCCTAATCATATAGAAGATATCATTGCTCTTGTTGCATTATATAGACCTGGACCAATGAGCAACATACCAATATATAATGATTGTAAACACGGAAGAAAATCTCCTGATTATCTTCATCCATTATTGGAAGAGATTCTCAAACCAACCTATGGTGTAATTATTTACCAAGAACAAGTTATGCAAATAGCTCAAAAACTATCTGGTTTTACTGCAGGTCAAGCTGACTTATTAAGACGAGCAATGGGAAAAAAGAAAAGGTCTGAGTTAGAGAAACAAAAACAAAATTTTATTGAAGGTGCAGTAAAAAATGGAATTAGTAAAGAAGTTGCAGCTGGAATATTTTTGAAGATAGAACCATTTGCTGAATATGGTTTTAATAAAAGTCATGCCGCAGCTTATGCAATTATTTCTTATCAAACTGCATACTTAAAAACATATTACCCTAAAGAATTTATTGCAGCTTCAATGACTATGGATATATCAAATCAAAATAAGTTAAGTGAGTTTTATGAAGAGCTTAAAAGACTTAATATAGATATAGTTAGACCGGATATAAACGAATGTTATGCAGATTTTAAAACTGAAGATGATAAATTTTATTATGCTTTAGGAGGAATAAAAGCAGTTGGATTAGAAGCAATATCAAATATTGTTAAAGAGAGATTGGATAATGGAAAATTTCGATCAATAAATGATTTTATAAAAAGAATTAATCCTAAGGATATAAACAAATTACAATTAGAGGGATTAGTTAAGGCTGGTGCTTTTGATAATTTAAATATAAATAGACAATCTATATTTAATGCTATACCAAATATTATTACAAAATCTAAAAATCATTTTGACAGCAAAATTGCAAATCAAATAAATTTGTTTGATGATAATGAAGATACTCAAATAAATTTAATTGAAAATATAAAAGATTGGAATTTTGAAGAAAGATTGTCAAAAGAATTTGAGTCTGTTGGATTTTTCATTTCAGATCATCCTTTAAATCAATTTAAAGACATTTTTAATGATTTTAAAATTTTAGATTATCAAAAATTTTACTCTGATGATGAAATTAAAGAAAATAATATTGCTGCTACATTGTTAAAGATTCAAGAACGAAAAACATCAAAAGGAAATTCTTATGCTGTATTAAAATTGACAGACTTAACTAGTGTTTTTGAATTATTCGTTTTTTCTGATGTTTTGGAGTTGAACAGAGACTCATTAAAAGAAGGTTCATCATTAATACTTACTTTAAATAAAACAATTTCTTCAACCGATGACAAGTCGAAAAGAATTAATGTTCGTAAAATTGCATCTATTAAAGATTTAGATAATAAGTCAATAAAGGAAATTACGTTTAATCTTACATCTAAAAAACAACTTAAAGATATACAGAATTTCATAGAACATGAGGGTAAAACAGTGGTTTATATTAATTTATGCAATGACAAGGAAACACACAAATTTAAGTTAAAAAAAACCAGAAACATAGACAGAAAATCAATTAATATTTTAAGAAGGAAGGAAATAAGCTTAAATATTCAGTAATTTACACTTGTTTAATTTTAAAAATATTAGTAAATAGCCTCTAAAATTAACAAAAAACGCACATAGTATTTGGTTTTATACCTCCGGTCCTTAAATGGAAATTACTATGGTGGCTTAACCGGGAATGAATATGAAAATACCTAACGTTACAATTCAACAACTATTAGAAGCTGGTGTTCATCTAGGACACAAAACCTTGAGATGGAACCCAAAAATGAAAAAATATATTTTTGGTAAAAGAGACTCAATACACATAATTGATTTAACACAAACCTTAGAATTAACAAAAGTTGCTCTAGAAAAAGTATATGAAACTATTTCAAACAATGGAAAAATACTTTTTGTATCTACTAAAAAACAAGCATCTGAAGCAATAGCAGAGGTAGCAAAAGAAACTGACCAATATTTTGTAAATTATAGATGGTTGGGTGGAATGTTGACTAATTGGGGAACTATATCAAATTCAATAAAGAAACTTAAAAAACTTGAAATAGATCTAGTAGCCGAAAATAGAGGTTTTACAAAAAAAGAACTTTTAAAAATGAGTGTCAAAAAAGATAAATTGCAAAGATCTCTCGGTGGAATAGCTGAAATGAAAAAAATTCCAGATTTAGTTTTTATAATTGATACAAATTATGAGTCTTTGGCAATACAAGAATCTGTTAAGCTAGGAATACCAATAATTGCTATTTTAGATAGTAATTCAAATCCAGATGGCATTGATTTTCCAATTCCTGGAAATGATGATGCTAGAAGAGCTATTGATCTTTATTGTAATCTTATTAAAGAAACAATTAATTCAGCCAAAAAATCTGCACCAAAAGATGAAAAAAAACCAGATATCAAAAAACAAGAAAAATCCACAAAAACTATAGAAGAATTAGATAGAGAAAAGTTAAAAAACAAATTCTCTAAGAAAAAGAAGGAGAAATTAAATTAATAATGAGTGATATAAAAAACGTTAAGAAATTAAGAGAAGCAACAGGGGCAGGATTTAAAGATTGTAATTTGGCTATTAAAGAGTCTAAGGGTGATTTAGATAAAGCAATTGAGATTTTAAGAGTTAAAGGAATTTCAAAAGCTTCAAAAAAGATGTCAAGAGATGCTAAAGAGGGAGTAGTTGCTGTAAGTGGCGATGATAAAAAAATTTCACTTGTTGAAGTTAATTGTGAGACAGATTTCGTTGCAAAAAATGATGACTTTATAAATTTTGTAAAAGAATTGAGCGATTTAAATAACAAAGTTAATTCTAATTCTGAAGAATTAAAAAAATCGAAAATGTCCAATGGTCAAACAGTTGATGACAATCTTGTTGCTTTAATAGCAAAGATTGGAGAAAAAATTACTATCGGTAAAGCAAAAACAATTTCAAATGAAGGAACAATAAATTCAAAATATTTACATACAGTAGTAAAAGATAATCTTGCAAAATTAGCTGTAGCAGTATCCCTTGAGACTAAAGATAATTCTGAGATAGTAAAAAATTTTGGAAAACAACTTTCAATGCATATAGCAGCATCAAACCCTTTAGCTTTAGATCAAAATTCGATTGACCAATCAGTAATTGATAAAGAACAAGAATTAGTTACTGAAGAATTGAAAAATTTAGGTAAACCAGATGAAATAGCTAAAAAAATTAGTCTAGGCAAAATGAATAAATTTAAAGAGGAGAATGCTTTATTAACACAAGCGTGGGTTATGGAGCCTAAAAAAAAGGTTCAGGATATTTTAAAAGAACTTTCTGTTTCAGATTTAAAGATTAAAGAATTTGTTAGAATTAAAATAGGTGAATAAATGTTTAATGATAAATCTTATAGCCTTAAAATGGATAAAACTATTGAGGTTTTTACAAAGGAACTTTCATCTTTAAGAACTGGCAGAGCAAATGCAGCAATGCTAGATTTAATTAAGGTAGAGGTATATGGTCAACAAATGCCAATTAATCAAGTTGGAAGCATAACTACACCAGAACCAAGAATGATAAATATTCAAATATGGGATCAAAATAATGTAGCTTTGGTCGACTCTGCAATAAAAAAATCCGAATTAGGTTTAAATCCTCAAATAGATGGTCAATTGATTAGACTTCCAATACCCGAACTAAATGAGGAGAGAAGAACAGAGTTAAAAAAGATGATTAAGTCAATGGGTGAAAAATGTAAAGTTTCAATAAGAAATATAAGAAGAGAAGCCAATGAAGAATTGAAGAAATTATTAAAATCAAAATCAATTGGAGAAGATGAGGAAAAATCTTTTGAGAAAAATGTACAAAATATCACTGACAAACATATTTCTACTGTAGATGAAAAAGTTACTTCAAAAGAAAAAGAAATAATGACGATATGAACCCATTAAATCATGTAGCCATTATCATGGATGGTAATGGAAGATGGGGTTTAAAAAATAAAAATTCTAGAAATGCAGGTCACAAAGCTGGATTAAATACAGTTGAAAAAGTAATAAAAGAAACAATTAAAAATAAAATTAAATTTTTAACACTTTATGCTTTTTCTACAGAAAATTGGAAAAGGCCAAAAAAAGAAGTCAATTTTCTTTTTAATTTACTGGAAAATTTTCTTAAGAGTAGAATAGATGATCTTAATAAGAAGAAAATTAAACTTAAAATTATTGGAGTTAAAAATTTCTCAAAAAATTTGAATAATCTATTAAATGCATCTGAAAAAAAAACTGTAAAAAATAAAAAATTACAAATAAATCTAGCATTAAATTATGGTTCTAAATTTGAATTATTAAATGCATTTAAAGAACTTAAGAAGAATAGAAAAACTATAAATGAAAAAAATATCGAAAAATATTTACAAACTACAAATATACCGGATCCAGATTTATTGATAAGAACTGGAAATACTAAAAGATTAAGTAATTTTTTATTGTGGCAACTTGCTTATTCTGAAATTTTCTTTGAAAAGAAACTGTGGCCAGATTTTACTGAAAAAGATTATAATAAAATTATAAAAAAATTTAAGAATACAAAAAGAAATTATGGAAGAATATAATGGTTAAAGAACTTCAAAAAAGAATATTGAGTTCAATTTTATTAATACCTATTAGCCTTTTTTTTATAATTAAAGGTTCATTTTTTTTTGATTTCTTTATCTTAATTTGTTTTTTAATATCTATTTATGAATGGCACTTGATGAGTAAAAAAAAGAATTATTATTTATTAGGTGTTATTTTTATTTTTTTCTCCTTCTATTGCGCCTACTTTATTAGATATGAAATGGTCGGAGATTATATTCAGTTTTTAACTGTTCTATTGATATGCATATCTACGGATATTGGCGGTTATATTTTTGGAAAATTATTTAAAGGTCCAAAATTAACAAAGATTAGTCCAAACAAAACTTATTCAGGAATGATAGGTGGGTATATAGTTTCAATTATCTTTACGAGTTTTTTTTTTAAATATTTATATCTTTTAAAAGAAAACACCTCAGCAATTTTTGATTTAAATGTTTTTTTTATAGTTCTAATAATTTCTTCAGCGAGCCAGATTGGTGATATTTTTGTTTCATATTTTAAAAGATTATCAAAAATTAAAGATACAGGAAAAATAATCCCAGGGCACGGAGGGGTATTAGATAGAATAGACGGAATGATTTTTGCTTTTCCTGTATCATTTATAATCGTAAAATTATTTTACTAATGAAAAAAAAAATAGTAATTTTAGGTTCTACTGGCTCTATTGGAACAACTACAATTAATTTAATAAAAAAAGATAAAAAAAATTTTTCAATAAAAATGTTATCAACAAATAAAAATTTTAAAAAAGTATATTTGCAAGCAAAAATGTTTAAAGTTAAAGATGTTGTTATTAATGATTATGATAGTTACCTGAAAGCTAAAAAAAAATATAGTAGTAGCAACATTTCATTTCATAACTCTTTTTCAATAATCAAAAAATTATTCAAAAAAAAAGAAATTTTTTATTCAATGATTTCTACTGTTGGATTAGACGGATTAAAACCTTCACTAGAATTAATTAGATATAGTCAAAATATTGCAATCATTAATAAAGAGTCCTTAATTTGTGGTTGGAATTTAATTTTTAAAGAATTAAAAAAACATAAAACTAATTTTTTTCCAATAGACTCAGAACACTTTTCTATATTTTCTATTATTGGAAAAAAAAATATTTATGATGTAGATAAAATTTATATAACAGCATCAGGTGGTCCTTTCTTAAATTATTCTCAAGCAAAATTAAATAAAGTGAAAATTCATGAAGCTCTAAATCATCCTAATTGGAAAATGGGAAAAAAAATATCAATTGATTCATCAACCATGATGAATAAGCTTTTTGAGGTAATTGAGGCAAAGAAAATATTTAATCTTTCATATAAAAAAATAAAAATTTTAATACACCCGAAATCCTATATTCATGCATTAGTAAAATTTAATAATGGAATAACAAAAATTTTACTACATGAGCCAAATATGAAAATTCCAGTCCATAATTCAATTTATCATAATGATAATAAAGAATTAAAAACTAAAGAAATAGATTTTAAAATTTTGAATAAACTTGATTTTAGAAATGTCGATTATAAAAAGTTTCCTCTTGTAAGGATACTAAATATTCTTCCAAAAAATGATACATTATTTGAAACAGTTCTAATTTCCATTAATGATTTTTTTGTATCTGTTTATTTAAAAAAAAAGATTAATTATAAAAAACTTGTAAATTTAATAAATTATTATTCTCATAATAAAATTTTTCATAAATTTAAGAGAAAAATACCAAAAAATGTTAATGATATTTATAAAACTAAAAATTATGTTTATGAAAAATTAAGTAATTCAGGTATATAGAGCTATCATGATTAAGTTTTTATTAAGGATTTTTATTGTAAATATTTTTTTAGTAAGCTCATCTTATTCTGAAATTATCAAAGATATCAAAATTAATGGCAATAAAAGAATAACTGAAGAAACAATCAAAGTAATTGGTAATATAAATAAAGTAACTGATTATGATGATAAAAAATTAAACGAATTAACAAAACAACTTTATAACTCAGAATTTTTTAAGGATATTTCAATAAGTTTAACAAATAATATTCTTACAATTAATTTGGTTGAGAATCCAATTATTGAAGATATCCAAATTGAAGGCATAAAAAGAGAATCAGTAAAAGAAGTTTTATTAGAAAAAATATCTCTTAGAAATAGAAAATCATTTACGGAGTCTTCGTTACAAAACGATATAACTTTAATTCAAAATATTTTAAAATCTACTGGATATTATTTTGTAAAAGTTTCTCCATCGATTAGCAAAGATAATGATTTAAATTCTGTGAGAGTAATATTAAATATAGACCAAGGTCCAAGAGCGAAGATTAAAGATATTTTATTCATAGGAGATAAAAAAATTAAAGATAAAAAACTTTTAGAAATAGTCGCTTCCGAAGAGCATAAATTTTGGAAATTTATTTCAACAAATGTTTATTTAGATCAATCTCGAATTAATTTAGACAAAAGATTAATTGAGAATTATTATAAAAATCTTGGTTATTATAACGTAGAAGTTTTAAGTTCATTTGCTGAACTTACTACTACTGGTAATTTTAATCTAACTTATAACATAAATGCAGGTGATTTTTATTATTTTAATGATTTAAGATTAAATTTACCAAAAAATTATAATATCGATGATTTTGAAAACATTGAAAATTACTTCACTAAACTTAAAGGTGAAAAATATTCAATCGATGATTTTAATAAGATATTACTTGATATTGAAAAAATTGCTTCATCACGATTATATGATTTTATAGATGCGAAAGTAGATGAAGAAATAGTGGAAAGTAATAAAATTAACTTTGTATTTAATGTTTCGGACTCAACAAATCACTACGTAGAAAAAATTAATATTTTAGGAAATTATACAACTATAGAGGAAGTAATTAGGAACAGATTAATAGTTGATGAAGGTGATCCACTAAATAAGATATTATATAATAAATCTTTAGATAACATAAGATCTTTGAATATTTTCAAATTTGTTAAAGGAAAAATTAGAGATGGTTCAAACGAAAGTCTTAAAGAAATCGATATAACGGTTGAAGAACAACCAACAGGTGAAGTGAGTTTAGCAGCTGGTGTGGGTACTAGTGGATCTACTATAGGCGGTGGAATTATGGAAAAAAATTTTTTGGGTAAAGGAATAAACCTAAATACAAATTTAGAAATTTCGGAATCAACTATTAAGGGTCAATTTGTCTATTCTAAACCAAATTTTGCTTATACAGATAATACTTTATTCACTAGTTTGAAATCTACATCAACAGATAATCTGAATGATTTTGGTTATAAAGTTTCTGAAATAGGATTTGCTGTTGGTACAGAATATGAACAATATGAAAATTTTTTTTTCAGCCCTTCAATTGAAACATCTCTCGAGGATTTAGAGACAAATTCAAGTGCCTCAAAATCTCTTAAAAAACAAGAGGGGAATTACGCAGATATATATTTTGATTATGGATTAAATTATGATTTAAGAAATTCAAAATATAAACCATCTTCAGGAAATCAAACAAGATTTTTACAAGAGTTACCTTTAGTATCTGACTCTAAAGAAATAAGTAATACTTTTGTTTTTACTCAATTTAAAAAGCTTTCTAAATCTTCTGATATGGTTGGTAAAGCAAGTGTATACTTAAAATCAATTAATTCTCTTGATAGCAATGAAGATGTAAGAATATCTAAAAGAGGTAATGTCCCTTATAACCGATTGAGAGGATTTGAAAGAGGAAAAATTGGACCTGTTGATAACGATGATTATATTGGTGGTAATTATATTTCTTCACTTAATTTATCAACCAATTTACCTTGGGTTTTATCTACAGTAGAAACAGTAGATTTTTCATTGTTTATGGATGCAGCAAATGTTTGGGGTGTTGATTATGATAGTACTATAGATGACTCAAATTCAATTAGAACCTCTACAGGCATAGGAATGAATTGGTTAACACCTGTAGGTCCATTAAGTTTTTCATTGAGTCAACCAATTACAAAAAAGAGTACAGATAAAACTGAAAGTTTTAGATTTAATTTGGGAACAACTTTTTAGTAAAATGTTTATTTAAGAAGATTAGACTAATGAAATTAGTAAAAAAAGATATTATAGAATTACTACCTCATCGAGAACCAATGTTGTTAATTGATGAGTTAAAAGACATCGTTAAACTTAAATCTGCTACTGCAGTAATGTTTGTAAAAAAAGACTCTTTTTATGTAAATGGACATTTTCCAGATAATCCAGTGATGCCAGGAGTGTTAATTGTTGAAGCTTTTGGTCAAGCTGCAGCCGCATTGACTGCACACGGTATCGATAAAAAAGAATATGAAAACAAATTAGTTTTTTTAATGAGTGTTGAAAAGGCTAGATTTAGAAATCCAGTAATACCAAATTGTGTCCTTGAGTTAAAAATTGAAGCTGTTAGATCCCATGGAAGAGTATGGAAATATAAAGGAGAAGCATTTGTTGAGGGTAAACGTATGGCAGATGCTCAATGGTCAGCCACAATCGTAGATAAAAATAATTAGAAACATTTGTTGATAATCAATATTTAAAAATTTTGATATTAACAAATTGTGAAACATCCTTTTTTTAAAAATTATGGTCCATTTAATTTAGATAATCTTTTAAAAGACCTTAAATTAAATAATATAGAGAATTTTGGTGATGATTTAGTTCACGATATAAAAGACCTTCAAACAGCAGATAAAGAACATTTAACTTTTTTTCATTCAAAAAAATATCACTTACAAGCATCCAAAACAAAAGCATCGTATTGTATAACTCTTAAAAATTTAGAACATTATTTACCAAAGGAATGCAAACCAATATGTGTTGAAAATGTTTTATTAATAATTTCTCAAATTACATCCAAGATTTATCCAGATTCTGTCAATGATGATTTTGATAATTCTGTTAAAAAAATTGAAGAATTAAATTTTGATAATAAGATTAAATATGGTCACAACGTTTTAGTTGGAGAAAATGTCAAGATTGGAAAAAATTGTTCAATCGGCCACAATACAATTATAGAAAAAAATGTTAATATAGGATCTGATTGTTCAATTGGATCAAATGTAATAATTAGAAATACAATTATAGAGAATAATGTAGCAATACTTGATGGCTGTATTATTGGAAAAAAAGGTTTTGGTTTTTTTCCCAATAAACAAAAGAACCTAAGATACCCGCATATCGGCATAGTACTTATTGGTGAAAATTCAGAAATTGGATGTGGAGCAACTATTGATAGAGGTTCAATGTCTAATACTATTATAGGAAAAAATACTTTTTTAGACAATCAAATCCATATTGCTCATAATAATAAAATTGGAGATAATTGTATAATTGCAGGACAAGTTGGTTTTGCAGGAAGTTCTACTTTAGGCAATAATGTAATGATTGGCGGACAAGCCGGTATTTCAGGACATCTTAAGATCGGAAATAATGTTCAAATTGGTGGTGGCAGTGGAGTAATTAAAGACATTCCAGACAATAGTAAAGTTATGGGATATCCTTCAAAAGATTTAAGGCAATTTTTAAAAGATAATAAATGATAGATAAAACTGCAATTATAGATTCAAAAGCAAAATTACATAAAAATGTTCAAGTAGGACCTTATTGTGTAATAGGCCCTAACGTTGAGATTGGGGAGAATACAATTATTCAATCTCATGTAAATATTTCAGGAAATGTTAAAATTGGTAAAGGAAATAAAATTTATCCTTTTGTATCAATAAACGATCCTCAAGACCTTAAATATAATGGAGAGCCTACAAATTTGATTATTGGAGATAATAACAAAATCAGAGAATATGTAACTATAAATCCAGGTACAGTTGGCGGCGGCGGTAAAACAGTTATTGGAAATAATTGTTTATTTATGATTTCATCTCATATCGCTCATGATTGTCAGGTTGGAAACAATGTAATAATTGCAAATAACGTTCCATTGGGAGGACATGCAATTATTGAAGACAATGTTGTTATAGGAGGTAATTCGGCAGTCCAACAATTCACAAGAATTGGTAAGATGGCTATGATTGGTGGAATGACAGGTGTTCTACACGACGTAATTCCTTATGGATTATCAACGGGAAATAGAAACTCATTACAAGGATTAAACTTAATTGGATTAAGAAGAGCTAAGTTTGAAAATAAAGACATTTTAGGCTTAAGTGAGGCTTATAAGGAGATATTTGCTACAAAAAATATCAATGAAAATATAAGTAAATTAAATGGTTCTTTTCAAGAAAACCCATTAGTTAAAAATGTAATTGATTTTATAACAAAAGATAAAAAAAGGTCTATTTGCACACCATTTTCGTAAGATGATTGGATTAATTTTTGGTGATACTGATTTTCCGAAGGAAATTCTTAATACTGTCAAAAAAAGAAAAATAAAATATTTGATAATTGATTTGTCAAAATCAAAGAAATTTAAAAAGAATAGAAAATCTTATTCAGTTTCCATAGGCCAATTTGGTAAAATCATTAAAATTCTTAAGGAAAATAGCTGTAAAAAAGTTTTATTTGCTGGAAAAGTGAACAAACCAGATTTTTCTAAATTAAGATTAGATTTAAAAGGCATTTATTATATTCCAAGAATTATCAAAGCATCTAAACTTGGAGATGCGGCTATACTTAAAGAAATCATTAAAATATTGGCCCAAAACAAGATCAAAACTGAAAGTTCACTTAAATTTAATCCTGAACTTTCATTAAAAAAAGGCAATTATTCAAAATTTAAACCAAACAAACAAGACCAATTAGATATTAAAAAAGCAATTAAAATTTTAAATAATTTAAGAGAATATAATTTTAGCCAAGGAGTTGTAGTTAGAAATAATAAGGTAGTTTCTATAGAAGGAAAAGGTGGAACTAAAAAAATGCTTGAAAAAAGCAGAAGCAAAAAATTTAGAAATCATGGAGTTTTAGTTAAGTTACCAAAAAAGAAACAAGATCTAAGAGTTGATTTACCTACTATTGGATTAAATACTTTTAAACAATGTAAAGTAACTGGACTAAAAGGCATCGTAGTAAAAAACAAACAGCATGTTTTTTTAGATAAAAGCAAATGTATTAAATTTGTTAATAAGAATAGGATGTTTATCTCAGTAAAATGAAAAAGATTTTTGTTTTAACTGGCGAACCTTCGGGTGATAAATTAGCATCTACTGTAATCGCTAAACTTAAACAAAATCATTCTGATATAGAGTATCTTAGTGTTGGAGGTTCTCATTTGAACTCAATTGGAGTGAGATCAATATATGATCTTAAAGAAATAACTTATATTGGTTTTACTAGTGTCATCTTAAATTTATTCAAAATCAGAAACAAAATTAACGAAACTGTTAAAAAAATAATTGAATTTAATCCTGACATTTTATTTAGTGTTGATAGTCCAGATTTTACTTTAAGAGTTGCTGAAAAAGTAAAAAGTATTAATCCTAAAATTAAAACAATACATTATGTTGCTCCACAAGTATGGGTTTGGAGAGAGGGGAGGGTTAAAAAGTTTAAAAAGTTTTTAGATCATATTCTATTGTTATTTGATTTTGAAAAAAAATATTTTGATAAAGAGAATATTCCAAATACTTTTGTGGGTCATCCATTATTAGAACAAGAATCAAAAGATAAAATAGATCTTTCTAACATCATATCAAATGACAAAAAGATCATTTCTCTTTTCTCCGGTAGTAGATCATCTGAAGTAAATTTACTTTTACCTATTTTAATTAATTTTATAAACATGATGAATAGAAAATTTGATAATTTTACTTTTGTATTTCATGCAACCGATGAGAATAAAAATTTGATTAATGAAAAAATCAATAATGTTAATCTAAATAATGTTGAAGTTATTTCTGACGAAAATATAAAAAAACAAATACTAAATAAATCTATTTTTGCAGTTTCAAAATCTGGCACAGTTTCTCTTGAAATCTGTAATGCAAAAGTTCCTTCCATAATCATCTATAAAATGAATTTTTTAAATTTTTTAATTGTTAAAATGTTGGTAAAAATAAAGTTTGCTAACATAATTAATATAATTAATAACAAAGAAATAATTCCTGAATTAATACAAAAAGAGTGTAATGCTAAAGAGATTTACAATTCTGTTGTTTATTTTTTAAAAAATCCAGAATTAATGAAAAAGCAAATTCATGATTGTGAAGAAACTTTAACTAAAATCAGGTCAAAAACCTTATCTTCTGATGAAGCTTCATCAGTATTAACCAAGTTTCTTATTAGTTAATCTTTTTGTTACTTCTTCTTTTCCAAGAGAAATGATTATATCATATATTCCAGGTCCAAATTTAGAACCTGTTAAAGCTATTCTTAAAGGCTGGCCAACTCCTCTAAAATTAGTATCGTTTGATTTAATCAATTCGTTTATTATTGGCTCTAATGTTTCTTTGCTTAATTTATCAACGCTATTAAATTGAGTATTGAAATCAGAAATGACTTTTTTGGCCTTATCATCAATTAACTTAATATCATCTTGATTAAAATTAACCTCATCTAACAAAATATATTGCCCATTATTAAATATATCTTCTAGGGTTTTAGCTTTATTTTTTAGGAAAGTTAGAGAGTTCTTAATCTTATCTTTTTTATCTGACTTAATTTCACTTTTATATAATTTGCTGTAATCGGTTAGTTGGTTAAATAAATCACTCTCATCAATATTTTTAATATAGTGCTCATTCATTGATAAAATTCTACTCATGTCTAGCTTTGACGGAGATTTACCAATCCCCTCAAGATTAAAATGTTTAATACTTTCATCTAAAGTGAATATTTCTTTATCTTTATAAGACCAACCTAATCTAAGAAGATAATTTCTTAGAGCATCTGGCAAAATACCAATTTTTGAGTAATCATCTAAGGTTGAAGCTTTGTCTCTCTTTGATAATTTTTTTCCCTCAATTGTGTGTATCAAAGGTATATGCGCAAATGAGGGAAGTTCCCATTTCATTGCCTGATAAATTTGTATTTGTTTGAAAGTATTAATCTTATGATCATCACCTCTAATAATGTGTGTCATATTCATTTGATGATCATCTACAGATGCAGATAAGTTATATGTTGGTGTACCATCATTTCTTAAAATAATAAAATCTTCAATAGTATTATTATCTATTTCAACATCACCTTGAACTAAATCTTTTAGTATAGATGTTCCGTCTATTTTACTTTTAAATCTGATAACTGGTTTAATATCTTTTGGAGCATCAGCTTCTTTCTTATTTCTCCATTTTCTATCATAGATATAAGGAATTTTTTTTTGTCTTGCTCTTTTTTTTTGTTCTTCTATTTCTTCACTCGAACAATAACATTTATATGCAAACCCATTTTTAAGTAATTCATTTGCAACTTTAATATGATCTTCAACTTTTTTGGACTGTATATATTCTTCTCCATCATAATTAATACCGATCCATTTAAGAGATTTTACTATTTGATTTTTATATTCCTCCTTTGATCTTTCTTTATCAGTATCTTCAACTCTTAGATAAAAATCACCCTTTTTGTTTTTTGAATATAACCAATTAAACAGAGCTGTTCTCACACCACCGATATGTAAAGGACCAGTGGGAGATGGAGCAAATCTTGTTGCCACTTTTTTCATTGAAAATGTTTAGACTATTTTACTAGAAGTTTCTATATAAAGATACTAATACGCCCTGTACTTTAACTCGATCAGGGCCAAAAATTTTAGTCTCATAGTTTTTATTCGCACTCTCAAGTGCAACTACCTTACCTTTTCTTCTAATTCTTTTTAGCATCGCCTCATGCTCATCAATTAAAGCAACAACTATTTTTCCATTATCAGCTGTATCAGTTCTTTTAATAATTACAGTATCACCCTCATTTATTCCAGCTTCAATCATTGAGTCTCCTTGAACTTTAAGACCAAAGTAATCACCATTTTTTTCTAAATTACTTGGTAAAGGAATTCTAGATACCTCATTTTGAATTGCTTCAACTGGAGTTCCAGCAGCTATTTTTCCTAAAACTGGCACTTCTACATCATCAGACATAGGCTTATCATCATCTAAACCACCTTTAATAACGCTAGGTGAAAAACTGTTGTAAATATCATTAGCTGAAGCTGTTTCTGGTAATTTAATTACCTCTAATGCTCTTGCTTTATGAGCAAGTCTTTTAATAAATCCTCTTTCCTCTAATGCACTAATTAGTCTGTGTATTCCTGATTTTGATTTTAAGTTTAATGATTGTTTCATTTCTTCATAAGAGGGAGATACGCCGGAGCTTCTCAACTTCTTGTTGATAAATAAAAGTAGGTTTTTTTGTTTTTTTGTTAGCATAAGAACAAATATCGTACAAAATCTGTTCTACAAAAGTTCTTTACAATTCACAATAGTAAAAAAGCTAATAAAATAGGGGATTATTCGACTAAAGAACTGAAAAAATAGAATTATTATCTAGATCCTTCAAAAGTGATTCACCAATTAAAAAAGTTTTAATAGATGTTTTGTTTGAGAGTTCCAATAGTTCATCTTTTGTTTTAATTCCACTCTCTGAAATTAATGGACCTTTGTGATCAATTAAAACATCATGAATATCGTAAGTTGTATTTATGTCAGTTTTTAAAGTTTTTAAATTTCTATTATTGATACCAATTAACGCGTCTTTAAATCTTAAGGCACTCTTTGCTTCTTCAACAGTATGAACCTCAACAATTACAGACATGTTTAAGTTAAGTGCTTCGTTATACAAATCATCAGCAAGTTTATCATTAACTCCGGCTAATATAATTAATATTGCATCAGCTCCGTAACTTTTTGCTAAAGGTACTTGAAATTTATCTACAAAAAAGTCTTTACATAAGATTGGTAAATTAACTTTTTGTTTAATCTTGCTAATATGTATCAGATTTCCTAAAAAAAAATCTTCCTCAGTCAAAACTGATAAACAAGTAGCTTTATTAGAATTATATATATTAGCTATTTTAACAGGGTCATAATCTTTAATAATTACACCTGCTGAAGGACTTGCTTTTTTAATTTCTGCAATAATTGAAATTTTATTTTCTTTTATATTATTTTCAATTTTTTCTTTAAAATTTATAAATGTTTTATTTGTACTAATTAATTTATCTAATGATTCGAGTGAAATAGTTTTTTTTAAATTTAATATTT
The DNA here is from genome assembly GCF_001179925.1 of Candidatus Pelagibacter communis. Classification (GTDB taxonomy): domain Bacteria; phylum Pseudomonadota; class Alphaproteobacteria; order Pelagibacterales; family Pelagibacteraceae; genus Pelagibacter; species Pelagibacter ubique_E. The sequence continues at coordinate 83,034 of NZ_CVSF01000041.1, forward strand.
TTTCATTTTTCTTATGAATTATTTTTTCAAGAACATTCTTAGCCATTTTGAATTTTTTCTAATTGTTTAATAACTTTTTTTGATAAAATGTGTTCTCTTGCATTATTGTATGCATCAGAAAATTTTATATGAGTTTCGTTTACAATTAAACCTGCAGCAGCATTCAAACAAACAGCTTTGGAAAAATCATTATCTTCACCTTTAAATATGTTAATCATTTTGTTTGCGTTAAATTTTGCATCATCACCAACAAGATTATCAAATTTATCTGCTCGAATATCTAATTCTTTAGGGTCAATAATAATTTCAGAAATCTTATTATCTTTTAACTGAATTACATTTGTTTTAGCATAAGGAGAAATCTCATCTAAACCATCTTCACTATTAACTATCCATGCAAATTTAATATCTAAATTATTTAAAGCATTTGCAAATATTTTTAAAAGTTTTTTATCAAAGACACCAACTACCTGTCTTTTTACTAAAGCAGGGCTGCTTAATGGTCCGATCATATTAAATATTGTTCTTTTTCCAATTTTTTTTCTAGTTGGGCCAACAAACCTCATGGCACTATGATAATTAGGTGCAAACATAAAACCAAAATTATTCTTATTAATTTGAGTTTCTATATCATTTGGTTCTAGATTAATTTTGATATTTAAAGCCTCTAATACATCACCAGATCCACATTTAGATGAAACTGCTTTATTACCATGTTTAGCTACTTTAACATTCATACTTGCAAGTAATAACGCAGATGCTGTAGATATATTAAGTGTATTCATACCATCTCCTCCAGTACCACATGTATCAACACAATCTTCTACATTTACTCTTTTGGATTTATTTCTCAGCACAAAAACCCCACCAGCTATTTCATCTGAAGCTTCACCCTTAGCTGATAATAACATCAAAAAGTCAAATATTTCTTGGTCTTCAGCTTTTCCCTCCATTAATAATTCAAAAGCTGCTTTACTTTCTTCAAAAGATAAATTTTCTTTATTTTTAATTTTTTCTATGAATTTTTTCATTAATCTTAACTTCTAATAAAGTTTTTTAAAATTTTAATACCTATCTTAGTTTTAATACTTTCAGGGTGAAATTGCACTCCATGAACATCGTATTTTTTGTGTCTTACGCCCATTATTAACCCATCTTTAGTTTCAGCAGTAATTTCAAGATCTTTGGATAGTGATTTTTTATCAATGATTAAACTGTGATATCTAGTAGCCTCAAATATTTTTGGAAGATTTTTTAAAACACCTATTTTTTTGGAAAATATTTCGCTAGTTTTTCCATGCATTAACTTTCTAGCTTGAATAATTTTCGAACCAAATACTTGGCCTATAATTTGATGACCTAAACAAACACCAAGAATTGGTATTTTTTTGTATAAAGATTTTACAATTTTAAGACAATTACCTGATTGATTTGGATTACCTGGACCAGGTGAAATTACAATTTTATGATATCTTTTTTTTAAAATTTCATTGGCGGTAATTCGATCATTTCTAATCACATCAACCTCTACTTTTAATGAAGATAAATAATGATAGAGATTAAATGTAAAACTATCATAATTATCAATTAAAATTATTTTTTTCATTTTAATGCACTAATTAAAGCTTTGGCTTTGTTAACTGTCTCTTTATATTCATTCAAAGGTTTGCTATCAGCAACAATTCCAGCACCCGCTTGAACATAAAATTTATTTTTTCTTACAATAGCTGTTCTTAAAGCTATACAAGTATCAAATTCACCATTTGCAGAAAAATATCCTATACCACCTGCATAAACTTTTCTTTTAGTTTTTTCTAGTTCATCAATGATTTCCATAGCTCTAATTTTAGGGGCACCAGAAACTGTGCCAGCAGGAAAACCAGCTAATAAAGACTTAAATTTTGAAAATTTTTTATTATATACGCCAACCACATTAGAAACTATATGCATAACATGTGAGTATCGCTCAATTAGAAAGCTTTCAGTTACTTTCACTGTATCAATTTTAGATACTTTACCAGCATCATTTCTACCAAGATCCAATAGCATTAAATGTTCAGAAAGTTCTTTTTTGTCTTTTAGAAGATCCTTTTCATAAAAACGGTCTTCGCTTAATGTTTTACCACGAGGTCTAGTTCCAGCTATGGGTCTTACAGTGATCTGATTATTTCTTAATCTTACTAATATTTCAGGACTAGCACCTATTATTTGAAAATCTTTAAAATTAAAAAAAAACATGAATGGGGAGGGATTTGTAACTCTAAGTTTTTTGTAAATTTCCAAAGGTTTTTTTGTCAATTTTGTCTCAAATCTTTGACTTAAAACAACTTGAAAAATATCACCTAATTTAATGTATTCTTTTGCTTTTTTTACCATTGTCAAAAATCGCTTTTTAGGTGTGTTTGATCTAATTTTAAAATTTTTTAATTTATCTTTAGAACCTTTTTTAAAAATTTTGATTGAGGATTGTATTAATAATTTAAAAAGATCAGATTTAATTTGATCATACTTTATTTGGTAGTTTTTTATTTTTTCGTCTTTGAAAATGTTGATTATATAAAAAATTTCTTTTTTTAGATTATCATGAATAATGAGTGATCTTGGACGTAAAAGTCTCACATCTGGTAAATTCAGATCATTCTTGCAACTGTTAGGTATTTTTTCAATATATCTTATAGAGTCGTAAGAAAAATAACCGGATATAAGAGAACATATATTTGGTAGATTTTTAGGAGTTCTAAATTTAAAATCTTCAATAATTTTTTCTATTAATTTTTCAGGTTTTTCTTTAAGTATTATTTTTTTATCATTCTCAATTAGATAAGAATTATTGTTATTAAATTCCCAGATTTTATCAGGATTTTTTCCAAATATTGTATACCTACCTTTAATTTTACCTTTTTCAACAGATTCAAATATAAAACTATTTTTTTCCTCTAAAAAAGTATCAATTAAATTTAATACCTCTTCATCATTTTGTACTTTTTTTGATGTATATATAATTTGATTTTTTTTGCTTCTATGTCGAAACTTAAAATCTTTGAAGCTTCGATTAATTATCATTGAAAAAGATTTTTAACGTTATTTATTGCAACTTGATTAATATTAACATTATATTTTAAATTTAGAAATAAATCATATGATTTTAAAATACTGTTTTTTATTCTAGTATTTTCTTTATTGATGAACGATTTATAATTGTCATTATTTTTATCTAATTCAATATCTTTATAACTTTTAACTTGTGCCAAATAAATTTTATCCTGCTCATCATTGATAAGTGTTAATGTATTAATCGGAAGCGAATAAAGCATTTGAACTGAATTTATTTCAAATTTTTTATTATCTTTGACTGAATTTAAAATTAAAGATTGTATTTTATTTTTTCCTAATTCTAAAAAATCTTTTTCAGTGAATTTTTCATTTCTAATTTTTTCGAGTAATTTTCTATTGTAATCAAATTTGTTTTTTTGATTAACAAGTTTTAAAATCTCATTTTTTGTCTGTAAATTTTTGATATCAGGTTTTTTATTTTGAATATCTTCTATATTGTATATAATGAAATTTTCGCCACTTTCAAAAATATCAGTCTTTGTATTTCTTTTTTTGTAAACTTTATTTTCAATTGAATTATCTTCTCCAGAATGACTATAATTATCAATCGCTTTAATCTTTAAATCAAATTTTGAAATTATTGAATCAAAATCAATGCCATTTAATATGTCATTTTCGATTTCATCTATTTTATCAAAAAACTCTTGATTAAATTCATTAATGCCTATTAGGCTCAAAGGATTGATTTTTGAATATCTAAAATTTATGTATTCAATCATTAATATTTCTTGGTTTTCATCAATGAATTGTAAAAGATCTTTATCATTAATTTTATTATCATTTTTATAAAAAGTCTCTAAGTCAATAAAATTTATCTCCAATTTTCTATTTTCATTTTTAAAAAGTTTGGTGACTAAAAATTTTGGAGATACTGTTCCGGCACCAATATAATCAAATAACTTTTTTTGCAGCTCTCTATCTTTTAATCTTTTTTCAAAAAAGGGAGCTGAAATATTATTTTCTAATAAAAATTTTTCGTATTTAATTCTTTGAAATATACCATTTTCATTAATAAAATTCTTATTAAGTTTAATTTTTTGAGATAAAGAATTTTCTGAAAATTGGATACCAAAATCTTTTATTTCTAAATTTAATAATGTTGTTGAAACCAAACTTGATAATAGTTCCTCAATTATATTATCATCTAGATTTTCTTGAATTGCCTTTTGGCTTATACCACTTCCATTAATATAATTTATAAGATCCTTGGTAGTTACATTTGTTTTATTTATTTTTGCTATATTGTTTTGATTGTTTGATAAGAATCCACCACCAAATCCTCCAAAACCAAAGGCAATGATAATTACTATTATTAATATAAGAGCGCCAATTTTATTTTTATTTAGATATTTTCCGATACTCATTTAAGCTTTATTTATGTATTGATCTGTAAATTCAAATCTATAGATTAAAATTCTTATAATGACAAATAAATATATGTATTTTATCGCTAATTGGAAAATGTTCGGGAATTTAAAAACATTAAATTCTATAAATAAGGTTATTTCTTTCACTAAAAAAAACAAAAAAAATAAATTCAAACTGGTTTATTGTCCACCTGCATCTTTGTTATTTCCACTATCCAAAAAACTTCAAGCAACATCAATTGATATAGGTGGTCAAAATTGTCATGAGAGTCAAAATTTTGGAGCAAACACAGGTTATATAAATTCTAAAATGTTAAAGGATGTAGGCGCTAAATATGTAATCTTAGGTCATTCTGAAAATAGACAATTAGGTGAAAGCGATAAATTGATTAATTCAAAAATTCAAAGTTCAATTAAATCAGGATTAAAAGTAATTTTTTGTATTGGTGAAACTTTAAAGCAAAAGAAGAAAAAAATAACAAAAAGAGTTTTATTTAGTCAAATAAGCAAAGGTTTAAAAAAAATTAGAAATAAGAAAAATATAATAATTGCTTATGAACCCGTTTGGTCTATTGGAAGTGGCATGATTCCAAGAGAGTATGAATTATTCGAAATAATCAAATATATAAAAAATAAAGTTAGAGGAGTTAAAGTTTTATACGGGGGATCTGTTAATTCAAAAAGTATAAAAAATTTGAAAAAGATCAATAATGTAGATGGTTTTTTAATTGGTGGTGCATCTCAAGTTTCTAAAAATTTCATTGATATAATAAAAAAAACATATAATTAATTCGCATGGAGAATATTTTATTAGTATTAAACATCGTATTTGCAATTATTCTTGTTTTACTAGTTTTAATGCAAAAATCAGAGGGTGGAGCTCTTGGCATTGGAGTTTCTCAGGAAAATTTGATGTTTTCTAAAACAGCTGGAAATTTAATGACCAAAACTACAGCAATTATAGCAACGTTATTTATTATTTGTAGTCTTGCTTTAACGATTGTATCCAGAGGTGAACTTACACCAACAAGTTCAGTTTTAGACGCTGTGGAAGAAAAAACCGAAGATACCCCATCAATTCCAGAAAATGATTAATTAATACTTTCCATTTCTTTTTTTATTCGCTATAAGATACTTCCATGGCGCGATACATATTTGTCACGGGCGGCGTGGTTTCATCATTAGGTAAAGGTTTATCATCTGCTTCATTAGCATATTTATTAAAATCTCAAGGCTATAAAGTTAGAATAAGGAAAATGGATCCTTATCTTAATGTTGATCCTGGAACAATGAGTCCATTTCAACATGGAGAAGTTTTTGTGACTGACGATGGTGCCGAAACAGATTTAGACCTCGGTCACTATGAAAGATTTACAAATATATCTTCAAAAAAATCTGACAATATTACAACTGGTCGTATATATAGTGATGTAATTAAAAAAGAAAGACAAGGGGGATATCTTGGAAAAACTGTACAAGTAATTCCTCATATAACTGATCGAATTAAAGAGTTTATTAAAAAAGACATTACTAATGAAGATTTTGTAATATGTGAGATTGGAGGTACAGTTGGTGACATAGAAAGTTTACCTTTTGTTGAAGCTATTAGACAATTTGCAAATGAACAAGGTAAGTCAAAAACATTATTTATTCATTTAACGTTTGTTCCTTTTTTAAAATCTTCGGATGAAATTAAAACGAAACCTACACAACATTCAGTTAAAGAATTAAGAAGTATTGGTATTCAACCAGATATAATTATATGTAGATCTCAGCAGTCGATACCTTTAGATCAAAAAAAAAAGATATCTTTATTTTGTAATGTTCCAATAGACAATGTAATCGAAACAGTTGATGTAAGAACGATTTATGAAGCACCTATTAGTTTTTATAACCAAAAACTTGATAAGCAAGTTCTTAAATATTTCAAAATAAAATCAAGAAAAAAACCTGATTTAACCCCATGGAAGAAAATTACTAATATTACTTTAAATACAAAAAAATCAATTGATATTGCGATAATTGGTAAATATGTAAATTTAAAAGATGCTTATAAATCTTTAGATGAAGCTTTGATTCACGGAGGTATTGCTAATAAAGTCAAAGTTAATTTAATAAGAATAGAGTCAGATAAATTAAAAACAAATCAAATTAAAGATAAACTTAAGAATATTTCCGGTTTATTGATACCTGGAGGATTTGGAAAAAGAGGAACAGAGGGTAAAATTTATGCAATTAAATTTGCTAGAGAGAACAAAATACCATTTCTAGGTATTTGTTTTGGGATGCAAATGGCAACTATTGAGTTTGCAAGAAATGAACTAAAAATAAAAAAAGCAGGCTCAAGCGAATTAGATAAAAATTGTTTTCCAGTTATAGGATTAATTGATGAATGGAATAAAAATGGAAAAATTATTAAAGGAACTGACAAGAAATTAGGAGGAACAATGAGATTAGGCTTATATGAGGCTAGATTAAGAAATAATTCTGCCATAAAAAAAATTTATAAATCAAGCTCTATTAATGAAAGGCATAGACATAGATATGAAGTTAATAATAATCTTAAAAATGAGTTTGAAAGAAAAGGATTGATATTTTCAGGAATGTCTCCAGACAAGAATTTACCAGAGATAATTGAACTAAGAAATCACCCTTGGTTTATTGGAGTTCAATTTCATCCAGAATTTAAATCTAGACCTTTAGCGCCACATCCATTATTCTCATCTTTTATCAAAGCTGCAAAAAATCATAAATGACAAATAAAATAGTAAATTGTGGAAAAATAGAAATTTCAAATAATAATAAAATTTGTATTATTGCCGGCCCTTGTCAACTTGAAACTGAGCAGCATGCAATGGATATGGCTGGTAAAATACAAGAAATCACACAAAAATTTGGTCTTGGATTTATATATAAAACTTCATTCGATAAAGCTAATCGAACAAGTTTAAAAGGAGAAAGGGGCGCAGGTTTAGAAGCTTCTTTACCAGTTTTCGATAAAATAAAAAAAGAGTTAAATGTACCAATTTTGACAGATATTCATAACGCTGACCAATGTTCTATAGTTTCTAGTCACGTTGATATATTACAAATACCTGCTTTTTTGTGCAGACAAACAGATCTTTTAATTGCTGCTGCTAAAACAAATAAAATTATAAATGTTAAAAAGGGTCAATTTTTAGCTCCTTGGGACATGGTAAACGTAACTAAAAAAATTTCAGATTCTGGTAACAATAATATTTTAGTAACAGAGAGAGGAGCTAGTTTTGGATATAATACTTTAGTTTCAGATATGAGATCTATACCTATTATGGCAAAGAACGGTTATCCAGTAATATTTGATGCAACACATTCAGTTCAACAACCAGGAGGTCAAGGTGAGTCATCAGGTGGACAAAGAGAATTTGTCGAGTACTTAGCTCGAGCTGCAGTTGCTGTTGGTGTTGCAGGAGTTTTTATAGAAACTCATCAAGATCCTGATAATGCGCCATCAGATGGTCCTAATATGGTTCCACTGAATAAATTAGAGAATTTATTAAAACAACTTAACGATATAGATAATTTAATAAAAAATTAGTGAGCAAAATTAAAAAAGTCAAAGCTCGTCAAATTTATGACAGTAGAGGAAATCCTACTGTTGAAGCAGAAGTTTTTTCATCAAAATTTAGTGCATCAGCTATTTGTCCTTCGGGTGCATCTACTGGAACCTACGAAGCTTTTGAAAAAAGAGACAAAAAAAATAAAAAGTATTTAGGTAAAAGTGTGTTAGGTGCTGTTAATGTGATTAATGATAAAATTTCAAAAAAATTAAAAGGATTAAATATTCACGATCAAGAAAGAATTGATGCTATTATGATTAACTTAGATGGCACAAGACAAAAAACAAAAATAGGAGCAAATGCAATCTTAGCTGTTTCAATGGCAGTAAAAAAGTTATCTGCTAAATTAAAAAAAATACCTTTATATAAAAATTTTTTAATAAAAAAGAATTTTCAATTACCTTATCCTTTAATGAATATAATTAATGGAGGTGCTCACGCAAATAATGGATTAAGAATTCAAGAATTTATGATCAGACCAGATAAAGCAAAAAGTTTTTCTGAGGCAATGAGAATATGTTTTGTAGTTATTAAAAATTTAAATAAATTGATAAAAAGCAAAGGTCTTTCAACTTCGGTAGGTGATGAAGGAGGTTTTGCACCAATGATAAACAGTAATAGTCAAGCATTAGATTTAATTGTTACCGCAATTAGAAAATCCAGCTTGGTAAATGGAAAAGACGTTTCAATTTGTTTAGATGTTGCAGCCAACGAGTTATTTAAAAAAAATAAGTATTCAATTCATTCAAAAAAATATATTTCAGTAGATAAATCAATTTTTGAATACAAACAAATGGTTAATAAATATAAGATTAAATCAATAGAAGATCCCTTTGCAGAAAATGATTGGATAGCTTGGAACAAACTTATGAGATCAAATAATAAAATTCAAATTGTTGGAGACGATCTGTACGTCACCAATTTAGAAAGATTGAAAAAAGGTTTTTTAAACATTTCTTCAAATGCGATTTTGATTAAATTGAATCAAATTGGAACAGTTTCAGAAACATTAGATGTCATTAATTTTGCCCAAAAAATAGGTTTTAAAACCATAATTTCACATAGATCTGGGGATAGCGAGGATACTTTTATTGCAGATTTAGCAGTTGGAACTAATTCCAATCAAATTAAAACAGGTTCTTTAGCAAGATCTGAACGGGTAGCAAAATATAATCAACTTTTACGTATTGAAGAACATCTTGGAAAAAAAGCTAGAATGAATAAGATTCGTTAATGCTCAAAAATTTAAGAAAAAATTACCTTTTATTGATTTCAACTTTCTTAATATTGTATTTTTTCTTTAATTTAATGTCAGGGGAGAGAGGTTTGATCTCATACTATGAAAAAAAAGAAATCCTTAAAAATTTAGAAATTAAAGAGATAAAATTGACCAAAAATATTGAAGAATTAGATTTTAAAAATTCTTTACTAAGTGACAATCTTGATCTTGATTATATAGAAATTTTGATTAGAGAAAGATTTTTATTTGGAAAAAAAAATGAAACAATTTATATAATTAAAAATAATGACACAGGAAATTAAACCTCGACATCCAGAAAAAGTAAAAAATCCAGTTAATCCAATTAAAAAAAAACCTGATTGGATCAGATCTAAACTTAGCAATAGTAAAGAATTTTTTTTAACAAAAACAATTGTTAATAAGAATAATCTTGTAACAGTATGCCAGGAAGCAAATTGTCCAAATATAACTGAATGTTGGAGTAAAAGACACGCAACATTTATGATAATGGGAGACACATGTACAAGAGCATGTGCTTTTTGTGATGTTAAAACTGGCAAACCAGGAAAATTAGATGAGCTTGAGCCAATTAAGATTTCTCAAGCCGTTAAAAAACTAGAATTAAAACATGTTGTAATCACTTCAGTAGATAGAGATGATTTGGATGATGGGGGCTCAAATCATTTTTATAATGTAATAAATCAAACTAGAAAAACTAACCCTAATACAACTATAGAAGTTTTAACACCTGATTTTTTAAGGAAAGGGGATGCTTATAAAAAAGTATTAGATGCTAATCCTGATGTTTTTAATCATAACATTGAAACTGTACCTAGTCTTTATTTAAAAGTAAGGCCCGGATCTAGATATTTTGCTTCTCTCGAACTTTTAAAAAATGCAAAAAAAATGAATAAAAAAGTTTTTACTAAATCAGGAATAATGGTTGGTTTGGGTGAAACTAGAGATGAAATTTTACAAGTAATGGATGACTTAAAATCTGCTGATGTAGATTTTTTGACGATAGGACAATATCTACAACCTTCTGTAAAACATTTTCCTTTAGATAGATATTATACACCAAATGAATTTAAAGAATTAGGAGATATAGCTAAAGCTAAAGGTTTCTTGTTGGTTTCATCAACACCATTGACAAGATCTTCTTATCACGCAGATGAAGATTTTGCTAAACTTCAACAAAGTAGAATAAAAAATCATTAATGCCAAAGGCTTCAGTTAAGCGATTAATTGAATGTAAAAAAAAAGATTTAATTAGTTTAGTTTTAGATATTGAAAAATATCCTGAATTTGTTCCATTTTGTTTTGATGCAAAAGTATATGAAAATAAAGATGAAGGTGATTTAACAAAAATAATAGCAGACTTAACAATTGGAAAAGGACCTTTTAAAGATACTTATAAAAGTGATGTGGTCTTTCATAAAAAGGAAGACTCAATATTTGTTAAAAATATAGATGGGCCTTTAAATCATCTTTCAAATAATTGGACATTTTCAGACAAAAAAAATGGAATTACAGAGGTTATTTTTGATATTGATTTTGAAATAAAGAATAAATTTTTAAATTCCTTAATGGTAGTCTCTTTTCAATTTGGCTTAGAAAAAATTGCTGATGCTTTTCAGAAAAGAGCTGAAGAGTTATTTGGCGACTCTAAGAACTAAATCTAAAGCTTTTTTAACAGTAGCTTTTTGTATAGATGATCTTTTTTTACTTTTAAATAAACACCTATTAATAAGTATTTTGTTACCTTTTTTAACCCCAATATAAACTAAACCTACAGGTTTTTGTTTAGTGCCACCTTTAGGGCCTGCAATACCAGTTATTGAAACATTGATATTAGCTTTAGATATTCTAGTTAAATTTTCAACCATTGCCGAACAGCATTCATGACTTACAGCACCATATTTCTTAATGATATTTTTATTTACTTTTAAAATTTTAATTTTTGCTTGGTTAGAGTAGGTGACAAGACCTAAATTAAATACTTTTGATGCTCCACTAATTGAAGTAATAGTGCTAGCTAACAAGCCTCCTGTGCAAGATTCTACAAATGAAATTTTAAGTTTTTTTTTAGTTAATAGTTTTATTAAAGATTTCATTAGATAAAATAACTACTTAAAACCATAAAACAAATTAAGGATAAAACAACATAGAAACCAGCACAAACATCATCCATAATTACTCCAAAACTATTTTTAAAATTTTTATCAAAATAATTTACTGGAAATGGTTTTACTATGTCAAAAAATCTAAATAATATAAAGCAAATACAATAAAAGATTATAGCTTCATCAGCTGACTTATCTGTTCCATGTGAAATTTCATAAAGATAAATTGGAATAGATTGACCAATAAATTCGTCTATAATTACTTCTTTCGGGTCTTTGTTTTCGCTATCTTTGATATGAGT
>NZ_CVSF01000042.1 GCF_001179925.1 Candidatus Pelagibacter communis
CGTGATTATTTTTTTAAAAAAGAGGTAGTCAAATTAATTTATTTACTAGATGAATTAGATGAAGATAAATATACAAAACATATGCTTAGACATTTAGCCAACGATAACATTGAAAGTGGGAGTGAAATATTAGCTGCAGAACTTTCAACAAACATTGAACGTTTTGATTTTGCAATCCAAATCGCTAAAATTGCTTCATATGAAAAAAGATTTCACAATAAATATAATTATCCAATAATTAGCACACCAAAATATATAAATGGTAGAAAAATTCCAGAAGGTGCATTTATTTTATCAATTATAAGACAAGAAAGTGAATTTGATTTAGCTGCAAACAGTCATGCTGGAGCTAAAGGATTAATGCAGTTAATGCCTTACACTGCTAAATTAGTTGCAAAACAAGCAAATCTTCCTTACTCAAGATCTAGATTAACTTCTGATCCAGAATATAATATTAACTTAGGATCACATTATATTGCTGGCTTAATCCTTGAATATGAAGGTGCCTACCCTTTTGC
>NZ_CVSF01000043.1 GCF_001179925.1 Candidatus Pelagibacter communis
TGAAAAAATGTGCTTTAATACTTATTCAGAATATAAAAAATTAATTAATTAAATGTTAACATTAACATTACCAGATGGAAACAAATTAAAATTTCCAAAAAAAGTAACAGGCTTGGAGGTAGCAGAGAAAATAAGTAAGTCTCTTGCAAAACAAGCAATTGTTATGACCATAGATGGTAAATTAACTGATTTGAATTTTATTATAAATAAAGATTGTGATGTAAAGATATTAACTTCAAAAAATAAGGAAGGTCTTGAAACTATAAGACATGATACAGCACACGTTTTAGCAATGGCTGTTCAAGAGCTTTTTCCGGGCACACAAGTTACCATTGGGCCTGTTATTGATAATGGATTTTATTATGATTTTGCAAGGAAAGAACCATTTACTGAGGAAGATCTCAAAAAAATTGAAAATAAAATGAGAGAAATTATTGATAGAGATGAAATAACCAGAAGAGAAGTTTGGGAGCGAGATAAAGCAGTAAAACATTTTGAAAGTAAAGGTGAATTTTATAAAGCTGAATTAATTAAAAGTATTCCTAAAAACGAAGAAGTTTCAATTTATTTCCATGGTGAATGGCATGATCTTTGTAGGGGACCACATTTATCTTCAACTGGTAAAATTGGAAAGTTTTTTAAGCTTACAAAAGTAGCTGGTGCATATTGGCGTGGAGACTCAAATAATGCAATGCTTCAAAGAATATACGGAACTAGCTGGTCTTCACAAAAAGATCTAGATGATTATTTGAAAAGAATTGAAGAAGCAGAGAAAAGAGATCATAGGAAACTAGGCAAAGAAATGGATTTATTTCACTTTAGGGAGGAAAGTCCAGGATCTGTTTTTTGGCATGAAAAGGGCTGGGCACTGTTCCAAAAATTGATCGATTATATGAGAATGAAACAAAATATTGCTGGTTATAAAGAAATAAATACACCAGAAGTTCTTGATAGAACTTTATGGGAAAAGTCCGGGCATTGGGAAAAATTTGGTGCAAACATGTACACATCAACAACTCCTGATGAGAAGATTTTTGCAATAAAACCCATGAATTGTCCTGGTTGTATAGAAGTTTTTAATCAAGGTCTAAAAAGTTATAAAGATTTACCATTGAAAATGTCTGAATTTGGAAAAGTACATCGTTACGAACCGTCTGGAGCATTACATGGTTTATTAAGAGTCAGAGCATTTACTCAAGATGATGCTCATATATTTTGCACAGAAGATCAAATTACCCAAGAATGTTTGACGGTAACTAATCTTATTTTAGAAATTTATAAAGATTTAGGTTTTGAAAATGTAATCTTAAAATATTCTGATAGACCTAATTTAAGAGTTGGGGATGATAGTGTTTGGGATAAATCAGAAAAAGCTTTACTAGAAGCCGTTAAAGCAACCAAATTAGAATACAATATTAATAAAGGTGAAGGGGCATTTTATGGACCAAAAATTGAATTTGTTCTTAGAGATGCGATTGGAAGAGATTGGCAATGTGGAACTCTGCAAGTTGATTTTAACTTGCCGGGCAGGTTAGGTGCTTCTTATGTTGATAAAGATGGTTCAAAAAAGGTTCCTGTTATGTTGCACAGAGCTTTATTTGGGTCACTTGAACGTTTTATAGGAATTTTGATTGAACATTATGCTGGGAAATTCCCATTTTGGATTTCACCTTTACAAACTGTTGTGATACCTATTACAGAGGAGTTTGATGATTATGCAATTAAAGTTTCAAAAAAAATAAAAAAAGCAGGAATGAGTTGTATTGTTGATACAAAAAAAAATAACTTAAACTATAAAATTAGAGATCATTCACTTGCAAAAATACCTTTATTGCTGATTTGTGGTAAAAAAGAAGTTGACAGTAACTCAGTAACGATTAGAAGATTGGATTCTAATAAACAAGAAAATATGGATTTAGATTTATTTTTAAAAACATTCTCTGCTTTGCAAAAAGCGTCTTCAAATTAAGTGGCAGAATTTAAACAAAATTTCTTTCAAAAAAGAACAAAGGATCGCGGTCCTAGATCAAATAATAGGATTTCTTCACCTGAAGTACAAGTTATAGCGAGTGATGGGGAAAATTTAGGAGTTCTTAGTACAAATAAAGCTATCTCTATGGCAAAAAATGAAGGTTTAGATTTAATTGAAATAGCACCCAATGCAAATCCTCCAGTTTGTAAAATTATGGATATGGGTAAGTTTAAATATGATGCTCAAAAAAAAGCAAATCTAGCAAAAAAAAAACAAAAAATTGTATCATTAAAAGAAATAAAAATGAGACCAGTGACAGAAACACATGATTATGAATTTAAGGTTAAAAATGCAAAAAAATTTATTTCTAAAGGAGATAAGGTTAAATTTACGATTAGATTTAAAGGTAGAGAGTTACAACATTCTCATTTAGGTAATGAATTAATGACAAAAATTAAAGAAGACATGAAGGAAGTGGAAAAAG
>NZ_CVSF01000044.1 GCF_001179925.1 Candidatus Pelagibacter communis
ATTGAATATTAATAAAGTAATTATTCAGAAATCTATGAAAAAAAAGTATTCAATATTTTCACTTGTGAAAAATGCATTTTCGTACCACGAGAATTGGGAGAAAGCTTGGAAAGATCCTATTCCAAAAAAAGAATATGAGATCATAATAATTGGTGGTGGAGGTCATGGTTTAGCTACAGCCTACTACTTGGCAAAAAAACATAAGATTAAAAATATTGCTGTTGTAGAAAAAGGTTGGATTGGTGGAGGTAACACTGGAAGAAATACTACAATAATTAGGTCAAATTATTTGTGGGATGCAAGCGCAGGCTTATATGATCACGCATTGAAAATTTGGGAAGGTTTATCACAAGAATTAAATTATAACGTCATGTTCAGTCAAAGAGGAGTCATGAATCTTGCCCATAATCTCCAAGATGTTAGAGATTTAAAAAGAAGAACACATGCAAATAGATTAAATGGCATAGATGCTGTTTACTTATCTACTGAAGAAGTTAAAAAATTTTGCCCAATAATAAATACTTCTCCTGATATAAGATATCCTGTTTTGGGTGGAACATTACAAAAAAGAGCTGGAACAGCTCGACATGATGCCGTTGCATGGGGTTATGCAAGAGGAGCTGATGAAATGGGAGTTGATATAATTCAAAATTGTGAGGTAAAAGCAATTA
>NZ_CVSF01000045.1 GCF_001179925.1 Candidatus Pelagibacter communis
AATTACGAAAAATTTGTATCAGATCCAAAAAAAACTTATTCAATAATTGAAAAAAAATTAGATATTAAACCATCAACCGAAGTAAATAAATTTATTGATGAGACAATCAAAATCAATAATAATTTTATTAGTAAGAAATTCCCAACCAAAGAAGTTAAAAGAATTTATGATAATCTAAATGAATTATGTATTAATTAATGAATCAAGAAAATAAAAAAAGAATCTGGAAAGTTATTCAAGAAGCTGGTGATTATTTGGATGGACAATTGCCAAATCATCCTAATCATCCCAAAGGACGTAATCCATACGCTCACATTGCGATATGTGTCAAAAATAAATTCAGAGCTAGTTATAAGGATGTGCCAGATGAAAAATATGACGAAGTTTTGAAATATATTGATTTTTTAAAACAAAATCCAAGCTAATAACCTATTGTTTAGGAAAATAATCTTTTAATGTGCCTTCTCTATATACATCAGCGGTACAGCAGTGAACACCTCCTCCAAAAGCATAAGCATCTCTAAGATCGACTGGAACTACTTCCATTCCCAGTTTATCTAACTGTTCTGCTTGATAAACCTCACTTTTTTCTACACAAACTGTTTTTGGATCTAACACTAATACATTCATTGATAACCAAACAGATGAATAACATAACGGTGGAGGTTCATTATGTGCTGGTTGTGCACTATCTAAGATTTCCCATCCATTATCCTCAAATAATTTTCTTTGTATTTTTGGCAGTCTTCTTTGTGGATTATTAATTATTAAT
>NZ_CVSF01000046.1 GCF_001179925.1 Candidatus Pelagibacter communis
ATAATTCTGATAGAGATGATTTGGTAATGTTTTATTTTCGAGAAGGTGCAAATTTTGCCTCAGTATACACACAATCAAAAATTTTGTCTGAAAATATTAAATGGAATTTAAATCAAAAAACTAAACAAATATTTTCTTTGTTGGTTAACACCAGAAATGCCAATTCTTTTACTGGAGAACAAGGTTATAAAAGCATGCAGAATATTGCGGAAACAATTTCTCAACAGTTAAGTCAAAAACAAAAACAAGATGAAGAAGATCCAAAAATTATTAAACCTAAAAATATAATCTTTGGATGCACAGGCACTATTGGTGAAACTTTTCCAAAAGAAAAAATAGTTTCTCAAATACCAAATTTGATAAAAAATATAAAATATACTCAAAATAAATTGATATGGATGAAAGCTGCTCTTGGAATAATGACCACAGATACAAGACCAAAAATGGCTATGGAGGAGTGTTTTATTGGTAAAACTTTGATTAAGATATATGGAATTGCAAAAGGCTCAGGCATGATACATCCAAATATGGCAACAACTTTAGGATATATTTTTACTGATGCAGATCTTCCAAACGATATTTTGAAAAAATTACTTAAAAAAAATATAGAAAACACATTTAATGCAATAAGCTGTGATGGAGATACCAGTACTAATGATATGGTTACAATTTTTTCTACTGGTAAAACATATCATCCAAAAGTGAATAGTATTACAGATAGTAAATTAAAGGATTTTGAACTATCATTAAATAAAGTTTTGTTAAACTTAGCAAAAAGAGTGGTGGCTGATGGAGAAGGAGCATCAAAATTTATAACAATAAAAGTATTAGACTCAAAGTCTGATGAGGATGCAAAAAAAATTGCTTTTTCAATTGCTAATTCATCACTTGTCAAAACAGCTATTGCGGGTGAAGATCCAAATTGGGGAAGAGTGATTATGGCTATAGGTAAATCAGATACACAGATACAAATGAATAAGCTAGCAATAAAATTTGGAAATATAAATGTGGTATATAAAGGCAAACTTCACAGTTCATATAGCGAGTCAGAAACTGCGGAATATATGAAAAATTCAGATATAGAAATAAGTGTGAATGTCGGGAGCGGTAATAAGCACTTTACTGCTTACACAATGGATTTAACAAAAAAATATATAGAAATTAATGCCGATTATAGAAGCTAAGGATATTGAATTTTTTTAAGTAATAATTAAATAAATTTTATGATTAAATATAGTTTAGTTTGCAAAAAATGTGATTTAACTTTTGAAAGTTGGTTTGCTAATTCTAAAGAATATGAAAAATTAAAAAAGAAAAAACTTTTGAATTGTCATAGTTGTAATTCGATCGAAATAGAAAAAAGTTTAATGGCTCCAAATCTAATAAACAAAAATTCAGATAAAAAAACTAATAAAGAGCTTAAGAAATACAATAAAATAAAAAAAAGAATAAACGAATACCAAAAATTTATTAAAAATAATTTTAAGTATGTTGGAGATAATTTTGCTTATGAAGCGCGATCAATTCATTACAGTGAAAAAAAAAAGGAAAAAGGTATTTACGGAACAGCATCAAAAAAAGATATTATTGAACTTAAAGAAGAGGGGATCGATACTCAGATGATTCCTTGGATTGAAGGTAAAGATAATTAATTTTTAATAAATTTAGCAATATAATTAACCGACTTATCATTACTTACACTCCATTTATCGCTGAGCAAATTAAATTTCATACCATCAACCCTTTCAACACTAAGGTCATTTTTTTTTTGGATTGAGATTAGTTCCTCAGGCTTTAAGAATTTTTCCCATTCATGAGTTCCTATTGGAAGCCATCTTAGAATATATTCAGCACCTACAATTGCAAAAATATAAGATTTTAATGTTTTATTTAATGTAGCCACGAACATTATTCCATTTTTTTTTAAAAGTTTACTACATGTTTTTAAAAAATAATTTACATCTGCAACATGTTCTACAATCTCCATATTTAAGATTACATCAAACTTATCTTTAGTTTTTAATTTTTCAGGTGATGTACATAAATAATTTATGTTAAGATTATTTTTTTTAGAATGTAATTTTGCAACACTTATATTTTTTTTAGATGCGTCAATTGCAGTTACTTTGGCACCTAGTCTGCACATAGGCTCTGATAATAAACCTCCTCCACAACCAATATCTAGAATTTTAATATTTTTTAATGGAGCATTTTTATGATTTAAGTTAAATGTATTAATTATATTTTCTTTAATATAAGAAATTCTTATTGGGTTAAATTTATGCAGTGGTTTAAATTTTCCCTCAGGATTCCACCATTCTTCAGCAATTTTAGAAAATTTTTCTATTTCTTTTTTATTAATTGTGTTACTTTTCATATCTGGGTTGACTTTATATTCAACATGTATTTATTCAATATTTTTTAAATTTAATAAAATATTTTACCATGAAAATTGTAGTATTAAAATTCGGAGGCACTTCAGTTGGCACAATAAAAAAGATAAAAAAAGTTGCCAAAATAATAGCGGATTATAAAAAGAAAAATTATAAAGTAATAGTAGTTTCATCAGCAATGAGCGGTGTGACAAATGATTTAGTCAAAAAATCTTCTAAAATAAGTGAAAATTTTTCAAACTCTGAACATGATGTCCTTGTCTCTTCGGGAGAACAAGTCGCCTGTTCCTTAATTGCAGGAAGATTAATTCATAATGGTTACAAATCTAGATCTTGGTTGTCTTGGCAAATTCCCATTATTACATTGGGTGCACATAAGAATTCAAGAATTAATAAAATTAATAAAAATAAAATTTTAAAATATCTAAATGAAGGTGGCATTCCGGTAATTACTGGTTTTCAAGGAGTTAATATTGAAAATAGAATTACTACTATTGGAAGAGGCGGGTCAGACGCAAGTGCTATTATGTTAGCAAAATTTTTTAATGCAGAAAGATGTATAATTTACACTGATGTTGAAGGAGTATATACAACAGATCCAAACAAATTAAAAAAAGCAAAAAAAATTAAAATAATTTCGTATGAGGAGATGTTAGAAATGGCCTCACTAGGAGCTAAGGTAATGCAGCCAGTTTCAATTCAAGATGCAAGACTAAATAGAATAGATGTAGAGGTAAAATCGTCATTCAAAAAAAAATCTGGAACTTTAATTACCAAAAGATCAAACATAATTAACAACAAGATTGTTACAGGTATTTCATCTACACAAAATGACTCAAAAGTTTCTCTTATTGGTGTTAAAGATAAACCAGGTGTCGCTGCATCAATTTTTAAACCGTTATCTAAAAATTTGATTAATGTTGATATGGTTGTCCAAAATATCTCTGCTAATGGCAAGGAGACAGATTTAACATTCACAATAAAGACAGAAGATCTGAATAAAACAAAAAAAATAATTCAAGAAAATAAAGATATAAATTATAGAAAATTACTATTTGAAAAGGGTGTTTCAAAAATATCAGTAATTGGCGTTGGCATGATAACAACACCTGGTGTCACTTTTAGAATGTTTCAATCACTTGCTAGTAAAAAGATAAATATAAAAGTTATCTCCACTTCTGAAATTAAAATTTCAGTTTTAATTGATAAAAAAGATACTAAAAAGGCAATTGTTGCATTACATAAAGAATTTAAATTGAATAATAAAAAATGAGCATAAGACCATTTAGAAATATCGACAGAAGAAAAACTAAAGAAATTAATGTTGGCAAGGTCAAAGTAGGTGGAAATAATCCTATCTCGGTTCAATCAATGACTAATACTCTTACCACAGATATAAAAGCCACTATTAAACAGATCAATGAAATCCAAAGTGAAGGTGCTGATATAGTTAGAGTTTCTTGTCCAGATGAGGCATCATCTAAAGCTTTAAAGGAAATTATTAAACATGTAGATATACCTATAGTTGCTGATATTCATTTTCACTATAAAAGAGCTATTGAGGCCGCAACGAATGGTGCAAGTTGTTTAAGAATTAATCCTGGGAATATCGGAAATATAGATAGAATTAAAGAAGTTGTAAAAGCCGCTCGTGATAATAATTGCTCTATAAGAGTAGGTGTAAACGCTGGATCTTTAGAAAAAGATATTTTAGAGAAATATAAAGAGCCTTGTCCAGAGGCATTAGTAGAAAGCGCTTTAAGAAATATTAAAATTTTAGAAGATGAAGATTTCAATAATTTAAAAATAAGTGTGAAATCTTCAGATGTATTTTTGTCTATAGAAGCTTACCGCCAATTGTCTAAGGCTACTGACTATCCTCTTCACTTAGGAATCACTGAAGCAGGTGGTTTTATACCTGGAAGCATTAAATCATCAATAGGTTTAGGTACATTACTTTTAGATGGTATTGGTGATACAATAAGAATTTCTCTATCAGATAATCCAGTGGAAGAGGTTAAAATCGGAAATGAAATATTAAAATCTCTAAATTTAAGAGAAAGGGGTGTAAAAATTATTTCTTGTCCTTCGTGTGCAAGACAAGGATTTGAAGTGATTGAAACTGTTA
This sequence comes from Candidatus Pelagibacter communis, assembly GCF_001179925.1. Classification (GTDB taxonomy): domain Bacteria; phylum Pseudomonadota; class Alphaproteobacteria; order Pelagibacterales; family Pelagibacteraceae; genus Pelagibacter; species Pelagibacter ubique_E. The sequence goes on from NZ_CVSF01000046.1 coordinate 4,522, forward strand.
GGATTTTAGAACAAAAACTTTCGCATATAAAAACCCCAATAACTCTCTCTGTTATAGGATGTGTAGTAAATGGCCCTGGGGAAGCGGCAATGACAGATATTGGGATAACCGGGGGTAAAAAAGGAAATAACATGCTTTACTTATCGGGGGTCCAGTCAGAAAAAGTTCTAACCAGTGATATGATTGAAAAGATTGTAGATGAAGTTGAAAAAAAAGCATCTGAGCTAAAAAATAATTAAGATGATACCACTGAAAACAGTCAAAGAGCTAATCAACAAACATTCAATCTTAGAGAAGGACTTATCATCAGGGAAAATAGATAAAAAACTTTTTGCAGAAAAATCAAAAGAGTATGCTGATTTAAATGAAATCATAAGCGATGCAAAAAAATATATTTCCTATGAAAAAGATAGATCAGAAATACAAAAAATTTTAGATGATAAAGATTCAGATATTGAGTTAATTAAAATGGCTGAGACTGAGTTAAATGATTTGAAATTAGAGAATGAAAACAACGAAAAAAAACTTAAACTATTTTTATTACCCAAAGATGAGGCTGATAAAAAAAATGCAATAATCGAAATTAGAGCAGGCACAGGCGGTTTAGAAGCAAGTTTATTTGCTGCAGACCTATATAAGATGTACGAAAAAGTAAGTCACAAAAAAAAATGGTCTGTAGAATTAATTTCAATTTCTAAAAGTGAGGCAGGAGGACTAAAAGAGGTTATTGCGTCTATAAAAGGTAATAATATTTATTCAACTCTTAAATATGAAAGCGGAGTTCACAGAGTCCAGAGAGTTCCAGATACAGAAACTCAAGGTAGAGTTCATACCTCTGCAGCAACAGTAGCTGTTTTGCCTGAAGCTGAGGAAGTTGATTTAAAGATTAATGATTCAGATCTTAGAATTGATGTATTTAGAGCAGGTGGACCTGGTGGACAATCTGTTAATACAACAGATAGTGCGGTAAGAATTACTCATATCCCAACAGGACTTACAGTATCTCAACAAGATGAAAAATCTCAACATAAAAATAAATCTAAAGGAATGAAAATTTTAAGAGCGAGACTTTATGAATTAGAAAGATCTAGGATAGATAAAGAAAGATCTCAAGATAGAAAAAGCAAAATTGGTACGGGAGATAGGTCTGAAAGAATTCGAACTTACAATTTTCCACAAGGAAGAGTTACAGATCACAGAATAAATCTTACTCTTCATAAACTTGTGGAGTTTTTGGAGGGCGAAGCCTTTGATGAAATGATAGAGTCTCTCACATTACAAGCTCAGGAAGAAAGTCTAACTAATTTAGGTTAATTATGAATTTAGAAACAGCCATTAAAAATGCATATCGAATATTGGAAAATAATAATATTAAGTCTGCTAGACTAGATAGTGAAATTTTATTATCAAAAGTAATTAATAAAAGTAGGGAATACATATTTTTAAATTCAAAATATAACATTAGTGACAAAGACTATAATTTTTTTAAAGAACTAATTAATCAAAGATCTAAAGGAAAACCGATTGCCTACATAACTGGAAAAAAATCTTTTTGGAAATATGAATTTTCTATAAATGAAAAAGTACTTATTCCCAGACCCGATACAGAAATTATTATTGAACAAATATTGAAGATTTATAAAAAAAAAGATAAAATAAATTTTTTAGATATTGGATTTGGCTCAGGGTGCATTTTGCTTTCAATACTTAAAGAAAAAAAAAATTTTCAAGCAACTGGAATTGATATAAGTAATTACGCACTAAAAGCATGTAAAATGAACGCTTATAAACTAGGAGTAAATGACAGAGTTAGATTATTTAAATCTGATATTGACAAATTCTATTTGGGGAAATATGATTTAATCATATCTAATCCTCCTTATATTAATAAAATAGACTTAAAATATTTGGAAAAAGATGTAATAAATTTTGAGCCAAAAATAGCTCTTAATGGTGGATTAGATGGTTTATCAGAAATCAGAAAAATTATAAAAAAATCATCTGAGCTGATAAAAATTGGTGGCAAACTAATTTTGGAGATTGCTTACAACCAAAAAAAAGAGGTTAAACAATTATTAATTAAAAACAACTTTTATGTTAATTGGGTTGTTAAAGATTATGCAAAAAATGATCGATGTATAATTAGTACAAAAATAGTAAATTAATTTATGGTAACTTTCAGAAACAATAACAATAATAGAAGAAATAATTTTAGAAGAAATGACAGAAATTTTAAGTCTAACGGCGATAGACCTAAATATGGATCTAATTTTTCTAGCAATGAAAACTTCCAAAGAAAAATTCCCGGAAGAAATAATCACAACGCCTCAAAATTGATAGAAAAATACAACAATTTGGCAAGAGAAGCTCTATCTAGTGGAGATAAGATTTTGTCTGAAAATTATTTTCAACATGCAGATCACTTCACTAGAATACTTAATGATCAAGAGAACTTTAAAAAAAGTGGTATTCCTGCAAGTATAGGTGACGATAAAAATGGTAATGCTGGAAATAATGTAAGTGAAAAATTCAAGAACGATGAAGCAAAAGAAAAAATAACAAATGAAAAAGAAGATGTTGAGTCAAAAGTTGTTGTAGTAAAATAATTAATTAATCCCAATTATTTTTTCAGACTTTAATACATCAAGTTTAATTTTCTTAGTTTCAAATATTTTTCTTTCTTCTCCTTTTAAAATTTTACCTGATGGTAATTTAAGAGTTTGTGAATTAACTTTTTTTCCGTTTATAATTACCTCATAATGCAAATGTGGTCCTGTTGATTTTCCCGTGGAACCAACATAACCAATTGTTTGACCTTGTTTAACTCTTACACCTTTTTTTATGCCATTAGCAAACTTTGACATGTGAGCATAAACAGTCTGATAAGTTGAATTGTGTCTTATTACAACACAATTTCCACCACCACCACACCATCCAGCTTTTTTGATTGTTCCAGATCCTGAGGCCATAATTGGAGTTCCAGTTGGAGCAGCAAAATCAGTACCACGGTGCATCTTATTAAATCCATCGATCGGATGTTTCCTCATTCCAAATGGAGATGATAATCTAGCACCATTAATAGGAGTTTTCATAAGAGCTTTTTTAATACTTTTTCCATTTTTATCATAATGTCCTGCACTACCTTCTTTATCAAAGTAATAAAGAGAATTATCTTCTCCACTCAAAATCAAATTTGCAAATAAAATATTTCCTGTTTCAATTACTTTTTCCTTATCATCAACAAATATTTCAAACATGATTTGAAATCGATCTTGTTTTCTGATATCTCTTTGAAAATCTACTTGGAAACCATAAATTCTTGCAAATTCTACTATTGTATTGGCTGGTATTTTTTTATCAATTGCAGATTTATATAAGCTTTTGAGTATTACATTTTCTTGATATATTATTTTTTTATTGAGTTTTGTTAGTAAAATCTCTTGATTGAAATCATTTTCATTTTCTTTTCTATTTAGAAACACTCTTTCTTTAGTTGAAATTTGAAATATAAAATCTTTAACTCTGTTATTTGACTGGTCAATTGTTAGATAAATTTTTTGATTTGTATTTAGTTTATTTAGATTTATTTTTTCAGATAGTTTATTTTTCAAATTTTGGATTTCTTTTTTATCTACTTGATATTGATTTAAAATATTATCAAACGTTTCACCTTCTGTAATTTTATGTCTAATTTTTTTAAACTTTGGCTCTAGTTGACCAAGAAAATGATTTGTCGTTTTTTTAAAATAGATATTATTTATGATTTCTTTGTAACTATTTTTAATTTTTTTTTTAGTGTGATTGTAATAGCTTGTAAAAATAACTGTTAAAATTATTAAAGAAATTAAAGCAATAATTTCATTTTTATTTTTGATTTTATTAAACATTTTGAGAATTTTAATAATTGCAATTATTAGTTTAGTATTTTAAAAAATCAAAAAAAACTGGCTAAAATGACAGGTTTTTCAAGCACTTTTTTGTTTCTAAATGCTTGATTTCCTTTAATATTAGCCTATAAGCATCGAACTTTCTCAATAAAATATTGTAACAACAATAAATTAGTGAGTATTATTGAGCCTTTTTGCTCAATTAGCTATTTAAAAAGTAAAAATTTAAGAAGAGAAGTGTGGACGGTTAAGGTTACCAAAAATTTGTCGTACACACTTCAAAATCATATAAATTTTATTCTTAGAATTTATATTGAAGCTAGTGTGCGCCGTTTTTAAACTTGAGAGTTTGATCATGGCTCAGAACGTACGCTGGCGGCACGCCTAACACATGCAAGTCGAACGAAGTAGCAATACTTAGTGGCAGACGGGTGAGTAACATGTAGGTATCTACCCTTTGGCCTGGAATAACACGAGGAAACTTGTGCTAATACCGGATAAGTCTTTACGGAGAAAGCTTTATGCACCATTGGATGAGCCTGCACTTGATTAGTTTGTTGGTGGGGTAATGGCCTACCAAGACTTTGATCAATAGCTGATTTGAGAGGATGATCAGCCACATTGGGACTGAGACACGGCCCAAACTCCTACGGGAGGCAGCAGTGGGGAATCTTGCACAATGGAGGAAACTCTGATGCAGCGATGCCGCGTGAGTGAAGAAGG
>NZ_CVSF01000047.1 GCF_001179925.1 Candidatus Pelagibacter communis
AGATCGCTTGGCCCAAATCCATGGAGGGCTGCATATGTTCAACCTTCGAGAAGACCAACAGATGGAAGATATGGAGATAATCCAAATAGATTGCAACATTATTACCAGTTTCAAGTTTTAATAAAACCTTCTCCAAATAATATTAAGAAATTATATCTCAATAGCTTATCAGTGATTGGTATAAATCATAATAAACATGACATAAGGTTTGTTGAGGACGATTGGGAAAGTCCAACACTTGGTGCAGCTGGTTTAGGCTGGGAGGTTTGGTGTGATGGTATGGAAATTACTCAGTTTACTTATTTCCAACAAATGGCAGGTTTTGAGTGTAATCCTATTTCGGTTGAGATAACTTATGGTTTAGAGAGGATATGTATGTTTACACAACAACAAAAGAATGTTTACGATTTATTGTGGAATGACGAAGGTATTAAATATAAAGATGTTTTCCACCAAGCAGAAAAAGAATTTTCGGCTTATAATTTCGAATATGCCAACGTTGAAAGATTACTAAAGATGTTTGATATGTATGAGATGGAAGCTAAATCGCTTATTGAAAAAGAGATATCTTTACCAGCGTATGATCAGTGCTTAAAAGCTAGCCATGTATTTAATATTTTAGATGCAAGAGGAGCAATAAGTGTTGCCCAAAGAGCTGGGTATATAAGCAGAATTCGAGATATTACAAAAGCTGTTGCAGAAGTTTGGTTAAAAAATCAAAGCTAAATGTCAGAATTTTTTTTAGAATTATTCAGTGAAGAAATACCAACTGCATTACAAAAAAATTTAAGAGAAGAATTGTTAAAAAATTTTGATCAATTATTTAATGAAAAATTTATATTATTTAAAAAAAAATCGTCATATTCAACACCGAATAGAGCAATAATTGTTTTTGAAGGTCTTCAAAAACAAATAGTCTTGAAATCTGAGGAGATTAAAGGACCAAATGTAAATGCTCCAAAT
>NZ_CVSF01000048.1 GCF_001179925.1 Candidatus Pelagibacter communis
CCAAGCCTCGCATCTCCGATGCCATAGATGACACCATATATAACCCTCTTCGCCAAATCTCTCGTTGGTAAGCCAATCTGTTTTTGATTGTAGGTGTGAATATCCCCATCGAGTAATTGCTTTGCAAAACTACCTTCATCGAAAGCACCGAGATAATGAGCAAGACAACGAAGTTCAAGACCACTAGCATCACACCCAATAAGACGAAAGCTGTTAGGAACAATAAATAGAGACCTACATTCTTTACCATAAGGAACACCAACAGAAGGTGTTTGTGCAACATTAGGCTTTTGGTGAGTACACCTCCCAGTGTTTGCACCATTCGTGATAACGCTTCCATATATAATTCCATCCTTTTGTAATTTTAGCCAGGCGTTATTGCCTTCTGCTAATTGACCTATTCTTTTTTGTATTAAAAAATGTTCTGATAATAATTTTGCTTCTGGAAAATCTAATGTAGATAAAATACTTTCATCTACTTTTGGCTTTCCATCTGGCGTAAATTCTTTTGGCTTCCAACCTTTGTCCATTAACCTATCACTGATATGGTCTCTTGAGTTTGGATTGAAAGTTAATTCTTTATATCTTTTTACTGGTACACCTTTTTTATAACCTAGAGTTCTATTGTCTCTTTTAGGAATAAAAGTACCAATATATTTCTGCCATTTTGGGAAGGCTGAAGTTAAAGATTTCTCCAACTCCAACCTTCTGTTTGCAAGTGAGGCATACAGCTTCTTTGCAGAAGCCACATCAAAATGAAATCCATGTGCTTCTTGCAGATATATACATCTGGCAAAGTCGTGTTCTAACTCAATAGCCTCTTGCGAATATTTTTGTTTTTCAATTAATTTAAAAAGTTCATAAGTGACTTCTACATCTTTTTCACAATAGTCTTGCATTTCTTGAGACCACTTACTGAAGTCACCAGTTTTAATAAAGTCACCTTTTCTTAAACCTAATCTATAACCCCAGCTTTCAAGTGAATGTCTTCCAGCTAAATTAAGTGGAAGTTCTTTCATTCTAAAATCTTCTTCTTTTCTATTAGTCCATATCAGTCGGCTAACTAACAATGTATCAAATACATCACCTTCAATTTTATATTCTGGATATAATTTATTAATGACAGGTATATCAAATTTTAAAATGTTGTGGCCAACTAACAAGCTAGCACCACTTAAAAGATATAAACCTCTACCTATCTTATCTCCATGATAAGAATAAAGTTGTTTGGTATCTATGTCCTTAATAACAATTGAATGAATTTTAGTTGCTTCTGATAAGAAACCATTTGTTTCTATATCAAATATTAATCTCATATTAGTGCATCACAATTATTTTTATATTTAGGATTGTTGGAATTATTGGAGCCACATGAAAAAATGCGTCTTCCAATATTTGTTTAGTCTTTGGTGTATGAACAAATAGTATTGGACATACATTGGGATATTTTAAAACTATATTAATTAGCTTTAATATCTTCTTCA
>NZ_CVSF01000049.1 GCF_001179925.1 Candidatus Pelagibacter communis
CATACATTGGGATATTTTAAAACTATATTAATTAGCTTTAATATCTTCTTCAAAGTTGAGTACATATAGATTTTATCATCGTCATCTAAATGTACGAAATCATCATCTTGTTCTATGTATTCTCGAAGTACATCATCAATATGTTTTTCATTCTTGGCCATCTGAAAAATCTCCTTCAGATAATCTTCCAGTTTGTCTGTTGTAATGAAGTGAGCAAGCGACACCTGTATCTCCTGTATATCTATTTTTTAGAACTCTGATTGTAAGAATATCTTTAGTCTCTTCGTTTTGTTGAGACCTCTCTAAACCAAGACAAATATCAGTGAGCTGTGCCAATCCATGGCTTCCTCTTAAATGACTTAATGAAGTTATAGCTCCTTCTTCGTGACCATTCTTGTCTTGTATTCTTCGTAAATGACAAACCAGTATTAATCCAAAGTTTAATTCTTCAACTAAACTTCGTAGCTTTGTCATCGTATAATCAATTAATTTTCTCTCATCACCTTCAATTCCAGAGACAACCATATTAATATGGTCTAATACAATGTAATCGCAATCACATCCTCTAACCAAATATCTAATTTTAGACATAAGGTTTTCACTATCTGTAGAACCAAAGTGTTTATGGAAATAAACTTTGTCTTTAATTTTATTCCAGGAATTTTTTAAATCTTCTTCATTAATAGTTTTTCTAATATCTTCTTCGTGTATCTTTTGGTTTAAATCTATACTCATTAAACCTCTTACACTTCTAGCTACACTTTCTTCTAATGCTATGTAGCCAATAGATTTATTTTTAGAAATTAAATCATAACTTAATTCTCTAGCAACTTGTGATTTACCTGTACCACTACCTGCTGTTAATAAAACTATTTCACCTTTACGAATACCTTTTGTTTTTTGATTTAGTCCAGACCATAAGTAAGGAACACATTCTTTACTATCATCTTGAATAACTAAATCCCAAGTATCTGCTCCTGCAATAATACCTTCTGGTGTGTAAGGTCTTGCGTTCCAAATGTGGTGTATAATATCTTTGCCTCTGTCGGACACCAACATTTCGTTGGCATCCTTCATAGG
>NZ_CVSF01000050.1 GCF_001179925.1 Candidatus Pelagibacter communis
TATTGATAATCATATTTATTGGGGTAATAAACTAAACATCGATGTAAGAAGAGTTTCTTGGAGAAGAGTGATGGACATGAATGATAGATCTTTAAGATCAATCATAGTAGATCTAGGAGGTGTAGCAAATGGATATCCACGTCAAGACAGTTTTGATATTACAGTTGCTTCAGAATTAATGGCTATTTTCTGTTTAGCAAAAGATTTAAAGGATTTAGAAAATAGGATTGCAAATATAACAATTGGATACACTAGGGATAAACAACCTGTACTCGCAAAAGATTTAAATGCTCAAGGTCCAATGACAGTGTTGCTCAAAGAAGCAATTAGACCAAATGTAACTCAAACATTAGAAAATAATCCTGCTATTATTCATGGAGGTCCTTTTGCCAATATTGCGCACGGTTGTAATTCTGTAATAGCTACAAAGGCAGGACTTAAATTAGCAGATTATGTTGTTACTGAAGCTGGATTTGGTGCAGATCTTGGAGCAGAAAAATTTTTGAATATCAAATGCAGAAAATCAGGATTGAAGCCTGATTGTGTTGTTATTGTTGCAACCATAAGAGCTCTTAAAATGCATGGTGGCGTATTAAAAGATGAATTAAAAAACGAAAATGTGAAAGCATTAAAGAAAGGTTTGGTTAATCTAGAGAGACATATAAATAATACGCGAAAATTTGGATTGCCAGTTACGATTGCAGTAAATCACTTCATTACAGACTCTGATAAAGAAATGAAAACATTATTAGATTTTTGTAAAACACAAGGTGTGAAAGCCTCTAAATGCACTCATTGGTCAAACGGAAGTGATGGAACAGTAGAGCTTGCAAAAAATGTTGTAGCTATTTGTGAAGATAATCAAGATACATTTAAATATTTATACGAAGACAAATTACAATTATTTAAAAAGATAGAAAAAATTGCTCAAGAAATTTATCATGCAAGTGAAGTGGTAGCTGACACCAAGATAAGACAACAATTAAAAGATTTTGAAGAAAAAGGTTATGGTAATCTTCCAGTTTGTATTGCAAAAACTCAATATAGTTTTTCAACTGATCCGAATCTAAAAGGTGCACCTACAGGACATGTTCTTCCTGTGAGAGAAGTTAGATTATCTTCAGGAGCTGAATTTATTGTTGTTGTTTGTGGAGAAATAATGACTATGCCTGGATTACCTAGAGTTCCAGCAGCAGATTCTATTAAATTGAATGATAAAGGTGAAATTGAAGGTCTATTTTAAATTACCAATTAATTTCTAATTTCTTATTACTACAAATACAATTTACAACACTTAATAATAGAGGAAACTCCTCTTTTTTAAATTCTTTTAAAATTTTTGCACCAATTGCAAAAGCAAGATCTGCTCCTTCAACAGTAACATCTTTCATAAATTTTTCTTTTGCATCTTTGAAAAGGTGTCCTTGACCCAAATAATATCCCATCTTACTATTTCTTCCACCAGCAGAACTTACATATAAATCTCCTAGTCCCGCCAATCCATATGCTGTTTCTGGTTTGCCACTCAATTTTTTTGTTAAATTTTTCATTTCTGAAACTGCTTTGTAAGCTAGAGAGGCAGCAGTATTTAAATAGTATTTATTTTTAATCTCATTACTCTGAGATTTGCTGCTTAAGCCCTCTGAAGCCCCAATTAACATAGAGTAGATGTTTTTGGTAGCTGCACAAACCTCAACTCCTATTAAATCATCTGAATATTCTGTAGAATAATAATTAGTAGAAATTATTCTACCAATTTCGCTAACAGTATTGATATCTTCATTAGCAAGAACAACACTACTGTTTATTCTATTTGCCAAACCGTTTGCAAGGCAAGGTCCCCCTACTGCAGAAATTTTAGAGTTATTAATACCTTTATTGATAAGAATTTTTTTTAATTTTTCAGCTAAAGTTTCAAATCTGTTTTCAATTATAGTTAAGCCTTTTGTTAATAAAAGTATGTTAGTGTTTTTATTATAAAATTTTGATATTTCATCACCAATCCAATCAATCCCTTTGGAGCTTACACCAACAACTAATAAATCAATTTTCTTATTAATTTCCTTTTCAAATTCTGAAAATTTAATTACTTTGACCTCTTTTGGTAGTTGACATTTTAATACAGGATGAAAATTATCTAACTTGTTAATTTCATTTATTAAATCATCTTCTAAAAAAGAACCAACTAGAAATACTTCGTGAGAATTATCAGCACATGGAACAGAAAATGCTGAACCCATTGCACCTGCTCCAATAATTACTATTTTTTTCATATCTTTTAAACAAATCTAAAAACAAAAATTGCAAAAATAAATGAGATTATTGTTGCAATCCACAACATTGGACCAATAAGTCCTAACCATCCTAAATGAATATAAGCAGAACTTAACAATGATATGAACAATCTATCTCCCCTTGTAGTATCCAGGCCTAGGATACCTTTCCTTGGACTTCCTCCAGGTTTTTTCTTTTCCCATATAATCATGACTACAAAACAAAGAACAATAAACAAAAAAAATGCTGCAGTTTGCCATGTCCATGCCATCCAAGTAATAAATTCAAAATCAAAAAGTCCTTTTTCTTGTGATTTGGCAACAGAATCCCAAGAGTTTGCAGCATATGAATTAGTAAATATCATACTCTTCCTAACGCAAAGCCTTTCGCAATATAATTTCTCACAAAATAAATAACTATCGCACCAGGCACAATCGTTAAACTTCCAGCAGCTGCTAACAATCCTAGTTCATAGCCTGAGGTACTTGCGGTTCGAGTCATTGTAGCTGCAATAGGTTTTGCGGCGACAGCTGTTAAAGTTTTTGCGAGTAATAATTCTACCCACGAAAACATAAAACAGAAAAACATGGTAATTCCTATTCCAGCAGTGATTGTTGGGATAAAAATTTTGAAAAAAAATTTCCAAAACGAGTAACCATCTACATAAGCAGTCTCGTCTAATTCTTTTGGCACTGAAGACATGAATCCTTCTAAAATCCAAACAGCTAAAGGTATGTTGAATAAGCAATGTGAGAGAGCTACAGCTACATGAGTATCAAATAAATTTACTGATGAATAAAACTGAAAAAATGGTAATGCAAACACTGCAGGAGGTGCCATCCTATTAGTTAAAAGCCAGAAAAATAGATGTTTATCTCCTAAAAATTTATACCTTGAAAAAGCGTAAGCAGCTGGAAGTGCAGCTGCAACCGATATAAATGTATTTAAAACAACATAATATATTGAATTAAGATATCCTGTATACCAAGTACTATCAGTGAAAATTTTCTTGTAATTGTCCAAGGTAAATTCTTGTGGCCACAATGTATAGGTATTTATGATTTCAGTTGTGGTTTTGAATGACATATTTAATAACCAATAAATTGGTAACATTAAAAAAATTATATAAATTGTAGGTACTAACCACTTGAATTTTTTCATGATTTACTCTCATTTCTCATCATTAAATTATAAAAAACCCAACAAACAGTTAATACTATAAAAAAATAAATTAAAGACATTGCAGCAGCAGGTCCCAAATCAAACTGTCCCAATGCCATTTTAACTAAATCGATAGATAAAAAAGCTGTTGCATTTCCTGGCCCACCACCAGTTAAAACAAAAGGTTCAGTATAAATCATAAAGCTATCCATGAATCTTAGTAAGATCGCAATAGTTAGAACTTTTTTCATTTTAGGAAGTTCGATGTGTCTAAATACTGCCCACCTTGTTGCCCCATCAATTTCTGCTGCTTGATAATAAGCAGGTTGAATTGATCTTAGTCCTGCATATGACAATAAAACTACTAATGAAGTCCAGTGCCAAACATCCATTAATATCGTTGTGAACCATGCATCTCCACTTTGTTGTGTAAAATTATAATCGAAACCAATTGCATTTAAAGAATGACCAAGAAAACCAATATCTGGAAGAGCAAAAATATTCCACATTGCTCCTACTACGTTCCATGGAATTAAAAGTGGCATAGACATCAATACCAAACAAATTGGAACACCAATTCCTTCTTTTGGCATATTAAGAGCAATAAAAATTCCAAGAGGTATCTGTATTACTAGGATTATTAATGTAAATAATACTTGTCGTCCAAGTGCTGCATGAAATCTTTCGGAGACTAATATTTGCTTAAACCATCTTGTACCTTCCCACATGAATTGATTATTTCCAAAAGTTTCTTGAAATGCATAATTAACAACTGTCATAAGAGGAATAATTGCGTTAAATGCAACTAAAACAAAAACAGGTATTACAAAAAACCAGGCCTTTTGATTTACAGTTTTATTCATTTTTCTACTATCCAGTCATCTCCATAAACATATGTGTAATCTTTTTTAAAAGTTAAGAAAGCTGATCCTTCAGGTACTTTTTCTCCAGCTTTAATAATTAATTTAATTTTTCCACCATCACTTTCCGTTTCTATAATCTTATTTTTTCCGGTGTTACTCACATTTAATATTTTTACTGGTAAACCCTTCCTATCAAAGGAAATAAATTCTGGCCTGATGCCTAATTCTATTTTTGAAAAATTTGAAGTACCAATATTAGAATTTGAAGTTTCAATTTTTGTGCCATTTATCGCAACTGAACCATTGTTTATTTGACAAGACAGAATGTTCATTCCTGGAGAGCCTATAAAATGACCAACAAATGTATGCTTTGGTTTCTTAAACAATTCTACGGGTGTTCCTGTCTGAACTATTTGACCATCATGCATTACGACTACTTGATCCGCAAAAGTAAGAGCTTCTGTTTGATCATGTGTAACATATATCATTGTTCTTTTAATTTTTTGATGAAGTTCTTTTAATTTTGATCTTAAGATCCATTTAAGGTGTGGGTCAATAACTGTTAATGGCTCATCAAACATAATTACATTTACATCTGATCTTGCTAATCCTCTTCCTAGTGAAATTTTTTGTTTTCCATCAGCTGTTAAACCTGAAGCTCTGTTATTCAAAGTAGATGTAAGTTCTAACATCTCAGCAATTTCATTTACTTTATTATTAATTTCATCTTCAGGAATTTGTCTATTTCTTAGAGGAAATGCTAGGTTTTCAAACACTGTCATAGTATCGTAAATCACAGGAAACTGAAATATTTGAGCTATGTTTCTTTCTACTGGATTTTTTTGTGTTATATCTTCATCGTTAAAAAGTATCTTTCCTTTTGTTGGATTAATTAATCCTGAAATAATATTTAATAGAGTAGTTTTTCCACAACCAGAGGGTCCTAACAAGGCATAAGCACCTCCATCCTGCCAATCAATATTTACATTTCTTATTGCCCAGTCCTCATCTTTATTTTGTGATTGTAAGTAACTGTGACTTAAATCTTGGAGAGTAATTTTAGACATTACCTACCAATCTATCATTGTTATCAAAATATAAGAACTCATCAGAATTCATGAATAATTTTGTTTCTTCTCCAACATCCTTTTGATGAATACCCTCAGATAATGATACCCAATTCAAATCTCCGTTGGTAAAATGAATCATGCTTTCAGATCCACTTAATTCAGAAATTAAAACTTTCCCACTAATCTCAATTGAATTTTTTCCTTCTTTATATGTTGTTATATTGTGAGGTCTAATACCAACTTTGTAGCTCCCATCTCTTAAATTTAAGTTTGTTTTCCAAGTCACATTGTCACCTAATAGGGAGCAAATTTCCCCTTTCTTATTTATATTTGCGATATTCATAGGAGGATCACTGAATACTTTTGCAGAGTCTAAGTTGTTTGGTTTATTATAAACATCCAGCGTTTTGCCATGCTGAATAACTTTTCCCTCTAATAAAGTGGCTGTATAACCTCCAATCAATAAAGCGTCAGATGGTTCAGTTGTTGCATATACAACTATACAGTCTCGATCTTTGAATAATTTTGGTAATTCTTCTCTAAGTTCCTCTCTTAATTTAAAATCTAAATTAGCTAAAGGCTCATCTAACAAAATTAAATCTGAGTCTTTTACCAAAGCTCTTGCTAAGGCTGTTCTTTGTTGTTGACCTCCCGATAGCTCATTTGGCTTTTTATTAAGCATTGGGGTTAATTTTAATAAATCAGCTACTTTACTAACTCTTTGATCTATTTCTTGACTCTCTATTCCAGTAATTTTTAGTGGAGATGCAATGTTTTCTTTAACTGTAAAATTTGGGTAATTTATAAACTGTTGATAGACCATTGATACATTTCGTTTTTGAACTTTTACTCCAGTTACATTTTGTTCATTAAACCAAATTTCACCTTTTGTAGGTTTGTCTAAACCAGCCATTATTTGCATTAGAGTTGTCTTGCCTGCTAATGTTGAGCCTAACAAAACATTAATTGTATTTTTTTCGAATTTTAGATCTGTGGTATAAATATGAGTCTCTTCTCCAATTTTTTTCTCTATTCCTTTAAGTTCTAGACTCATAAATTTTTTTTTGATTAAAAAAATAAAGAGGGGCTTTTATGCCCCTCTTTATTAATAGATTTTTTACAAAATAAAATTAGTTCCAAGCTTTTTCGTAAGGAACTGTTTTACCTTGTGGTTTCTCGTTACGCTTAGCTTTTGGTGATCCTGGTTGACCTAACCAATAATCTGCACCTTTTGGCTTAGATAATCTTGGACCACATCCACCATATGTATTGTTTGCTTTATCAGCAGCTTCCATACGTGACATTACTAAGTTCATCTCTTCAGCAAGACGATCCATCGCTTCTTGTGGACTAAACGCACCTGAGTTTACATCTCCGATTTGTTGCCACCAGATTTGAGCAAGTTTCGGATAATCCGGAACATTGATACCTGTTGGTGACCATAATACTCTGTTAGGCGATCTGTAAAACTCTACTAATCCACCTAATTTTGGAGCTCTCTCAGTGAAAGATTTATGATTGATATCACTATCTCTTATAATAGTTAAACCAACATGACTTTTCTTTAGAGATACGGTTTTTGATACAACGAATTGAGCATATAACCATGCAGCTTTTCTTCTATCAACTGGAGTAGACTTAAACAAAGTCCATGAACCAGCATCTTGATAACCAAGCTTCATACCTTCATCCCAATAAGGTCCTTTTGGTGATGGACCCATTCTCCATAAAGGATTTCCATTGTCATCAACTGTTTTATTACCTGAACTCTTCGGAGCAACCATCGATGCAGTAAACGCTGTATACCAGAATATTTGCTGAGCGACGTTACCAGATGATAATGCTGGTAGAGACTGATAAAAGTCCATACTTGCAGCACCTGGAGGAGCATAAGCTCTTAACCATTCATCCCATTTTCTGATTGCATACACTGCCGCTGGACCATTTGCAGCTCCACCTCTAGCTACATCTGCCCCAACTGGATTACATGTACCTTTTTCCATTCTGATACCCCATTCATCAACCGGAACACCATTTGGTTTTCCAACAGAACCTGCACCAGCCATAGATAACCATGCATCAGTCATTCTCCAACCTAAGTCAGGAGCTCTTTTACCATAATCCATGTGTCCATACACTCTTACGCCATCAATATTTTTTACATCATTTGTAAAATATTCAGCAATATCTTCATAAGCTGACCAGTTAACAGGTACTCCTAAGTCATAACCATATTTAGCTTTGAAACCTTTTTTAATTTCTGGTCTATCGAACCAATCTTTTCTAAACCAGTAAAGATTTGCAAATTGTTGGTCTGGTAATTGATAAAGTTTTCCATCTGGACCTGTTGTAAATGATTTACCAATAAAATCATCAACATCTAATGTTGGTAAAGTAACATCTTTACCTTCACCAGCCATCCAGTCTGTTAAATTTACAGCAAGTTGAAGTCTTGAGTGAGTACCAATTAAATCAGAGTCATTAATATATGCATCATACAAGTTTCTTCCTGTTTGCATTTGTGTCTGTACAGCTTGAACAACTTCACCTTCACCTAAAAGTTGGTGATTTACTTTTATTCCTGTTATTTCTTCAAATGCTTTTGTAAGTGTTTTAGACTCATATTCGTGAGTAGGAATTGTTTCAGAAAGGACATTTATTTCCATCCCTTTAAAAGGCTTTGCAGCTTTTTGAAACCATTTCAATTCCTTAATTCTTTCCTTTTCAGACAAAGTAGAAAGGCTGAATTCACCTGTAGCATACTTCTTAATAGCATCAGCATAAGAAGATGTTACAAATATTGAGAATGTAATTACAAAAGCAAGGATCTTATTTATTTTATTAAACATTATTTTCCCCTTGTTTGTGTTTTAAAAATAAAGTCTAACAAGAATTTAATACTTGTGTAAAGAGTAAAAATCTTTTTCGCTTTTTAGTTGAACTATGTTATTAAGCTTCGTTTTATAGCTTTTCCCCAGCCTTGAACATTCAATTTTCTTTTTGATTTTTTCATTCGTGGAGAAAATTTTTTATCTAATGACCAATTTTTTGAAATATCTTTTAAAGATTTATAAACTCCAATTTTAAGCCCTGCCATAAAAGCAGCTCCAAGTGCAGTTGTCTCGTCTACTTTTGGTCTCAAAACTTTTACATTAACTATATCGCTGAGAAATTGAGAAAACCAATTATTTTTTACCATACCACCATCAACTCTAACTATCTTGGGTCTCAAACCATCATTTTTCATTGCCTCAAACAAATCATAAGTTTGGTAAGCAACCGACTCAACAGTTGCTCTTACAATTTCTTTAATTCCTGTATCTCTTGTCAATCCACTCAACACTCCTCTTGATTTTGCATTCCAATATGGAGTTCCTAAACCTGTAAACGCTGGTACCAAATAAATACCTTTATTTGTCTCAAGACTTTTAAGAATTTTTTCTGTATCAGACGCTTTTTTAATAAAATTAATTTTATCTCTTAACCATTGAACCCCTGCTCCTGCAACAAATATTGAACCTTCCAAAGCATAAGTGGTTTTTCCATCTACTCTGTAACCGATTGTAGTTAAAAGTCTATTTTTAGAATAAATAACTTTATTTCCAGTATTTAATAAAACAAATGCTCCAGTGCCATAAGTGCTTTTTAATGATCCTGGCTCAAAACAACACTGTCCTATTGTAGCAGATTGTTGATCACCAACCATGCCAGTAATCGAATAAGACTCACCTGTAATCTTAGGATCAGTGTGACCAAAATCATCTGAACAATCTTTAACTTCAGGTAATATATGTTCAGGTATTTTTAAAATATCTAAGATTTGTTTATCCCATTTATTATTTACAATGTTGAATAACATTGTACGACTAGCATTAGTAGCATCTGTTGAATGATTTGTACCTCCTGTAAGTCTCCATAACAAAAAACAATCTACAGTACCAAATAAAAGTCTTTTTTGTTTTAATAATTTTTTAGCCTTAGGGACATTGTCTATTATCCATTTAATTTTTGTTGCTGAAAAGTATGCGTCAATTAATAAGCCAGTTTTATTATAAATAATTGTTTCTTTTTTTTGTTTGATAAGTTTATTACAGTATTCAACTGCTCTCCTATCTTGCCAGACAATTGCATTGTAAACTGGTTTGCCTGTATGTTTATCCCAAAGAATGGTTGTTTCTCTTTGATTAGTAATACCTATTGTTAGGATTTTACCCTTCAAACTTTTACTTTTTTTAATTACATTTATTAATACTTTTTTTGTTGTTGACCAAATTTCCTCTGGATTATGTTCAACCCAACCGTCCTTTGGGAAGTATTGCGTAAATTCTAATTGTGAAATAAATATTGGTTTACCCTTAAGATCAAATAATACAGCTCTACTAGAAGTAGTTCCTTGATCAATTGAAATTATAAATTTTTTCATATTAAAATTTATTTTATTGCAATTTTTAATAATTTGTTAGTAAAATGCTTTTATAAAATTTTAAAATTGTTAATAAATAAATGACAAAAGTTGCAATAATTGGGGCTGGACCATGTGGTTTGTCTATGCTCAGATCTTTTGAATTAGCTGAAAAAAATGGTGAGAAAATCCCAGAGATTGTTTGTTTTGAAAAACAAGATGATTGGGGAGGATTATGGAATTATAATTGGAGAACTGGTTCAGATCAATATGGAGATCCAGTTCATAATAGCATGTACAGATATCTTTGGTCTAACGGACCAAAAGAATGTTTAGAATTTGCGGATTATTCATTTGATGAGCATTTTGGAAAACCTATACCATCTTTTCCTCCTAGAGCAGTCTTGTATGACTATATTATTGGAAGAGTTAATAAAGGAAATATAAAAAGTAAAATCAAATTCAATACTAGGGTGGTAAATACAATTTTTAAGAATGATAAATTCGAAGTTAGTTACCAAGATAAAGTAAATGACAAAGTATTAAAAGATAACTTTGATTTTGTAGTAGTGTCTACTGGACATTTTTCAGTTCCTTTCATTCCTGAATATAAAGGAATGAATTCTTTTCCTGGAAGAATTATGCATTCCCATGATTTTAGAGATGCAGAGGAATTTAGAAATAAAAATGTAATTGTTTTAGGAAGTAGTTATTCTGCTGAAGATGTTGCGCTCCAATGTAATAAATATGGAGCGAAAAGTGTAACAATTGGATACAGGCATAATCCAATGGGATTTAAATGGCCAAAAGGAATGAAAGAAGTTCATTACCTAGATAGATTAGAAGGTAAAAAAGCTATTTTTAAAGATGGTACAGAACAAGAGGCAGATGTTGTAATTTTATGCACTGGTTATCTCCATCATTTTCCTTTTTTAGAGGAAAATTTACAATTAAAAACTAGAAACAGACTTTATCCACCAAAATTATACAAAGGGATTGTTTGGCAAGATAATCACAAACTTTTATATCTTGGTATGCAAGATCAGTTTCATACATTCAATATGTTTGACTGTCAGGCTTGGTACGCAAGAGATGTGATAATGAATAAAATTAAAATCCCAGATAGTAAAGAAATTGAGAGTGATATTAACAAATGGGTTGCGATAGAAGAAAAATTAGAAAACCCAGATCAGATGATTGATTTTCAGACTGAATATACAAAAGAACTTCATGAAATGTCTGATTATCCAAAAATTGATTTTGAGTTAATAAGAAAACACTTTAAAGAGTGGGAGCATCATAAAGTTGAAGATATTTTAACTTACAGGAATAAATCTTTTTCTTCTCCTGTAACTGGTTCTATTGCTCCTATTCATCACACACCATGGGCAACTGCTATGGATGACTCTTCAAAAACTTTTTTAGATGAATAATCTAAGATTAATCGATACCGAGGTGTTTTTTTCTTTTTTGAACATAAGCTCTAATTAAATTATCAAATATTAAAGCTATGAAAGCTACACAGATACCAAGAGTTAATCCAATTCCAGCACCTTTTTTATCTGATAATGCTTTTAATATATATTGACCCAAATCCTCTGTTCCAATAAATGCTCCTATGATCACCATAAATAATGCAAATACAATCGTTTGATTTATACCTAGCATCATATGTGGGAATGCCAAAGGAAACTCTATTTTAGTTAATCTTTGAAATTTATTCACACCTGACATAGTTGCTGCATCATGCAGTCCAGCCGGAACACTTCTAAGTCCCTCAATTGTATATCTTGTAGCCGGTATTGTTGCATAAACTATAACCGCAATAAGCACTGATGTATCTGTAATACCAAATAACATCATTACTGGAATTAAATATACAAAAGATGGGAATGTTTGAAAAATATCACAAACTCCTAACATAAAGTTTGCTGAATGTTTATTTTGGAAACATAAAGTTCCTACTGTAAATCCAATAATACAAGAGACTATAACTCCAAAAGTTGCCATATATGCTGTGACTAAAGCTCTATCCCACCAAGGGCTGAATGCGATAAATAAAGTTAGAGCACAAACTACTAATGCTGAACGTACACCACCAATTAAATATCCTGCACCTACCACCAAAACTATTGTAGCAATCGCAGGCATTCTTAAATACAGTGCTCTCATTGGCTGAAGCACTTCTTGAATTAACCAGGTATTAAATGCTTTAATGTAAACAAAAAAAGTATCAAAAATCCAATCAACTCCTTTATTCCAAAAATCAGCAGTCGATATCCCTTTATTATGAGGAATTTCAAATAAATAATTAAAAGTATCTTTAAATAAATAAGTTCCAATATAAGCTAGTGCTATTCCAATAATAAATATAGCACCAAAAAATAAAAAATTTTTGTTTCTTTGGTAGAAGGTAAGATTACCAAAATAATCTGTTTGTTTATTGGCCCATGCCAAAGACATCTTATCTAAAAGAATTGCAATTAAACTAATACATAAGCCTGCCTCTAAAGCTAATCCAATGTTTAATTGGTTAAGTGCTAATAATAAATTAAATCCTAAACCTTTCGCTCCAATAAAAGCTGAAATAACTGCCATTGAAAAACATACCATGATTACTTGGTTTACCCCAATTAGAATATCTCTTCTAGCGGTTGGAATTAATACTTTAAACATTAATTGAAAATTAGTGCATCCACTCATTCTACCTGCTTCAATAACTTCTGGAGGGACTGCTCTTAAACCTAATAGAGTTAGTAAAATCATCGGAGGTATTGCTACAACCATAGTAATAATCACTGCAGCATGATCACCCACTCCAAAAAGAACTAGTGCTGGAACCAATACAGCGTATTGAGGCATTGTCTGCATTACTAGTAATATTGGGTATAAAGCTTTTTCTACTCGTTTACTTTTATAAGCTGCTATCCCCAATCCTAAACCAAAAATAAAAGATAATGGAGCAGCAACTAATATAAAAGAAAGTGTTTGCATAGAAGGTTTCCATTGACCAAATACAGAAATGTAAACCATAGTTAAACCTGCAAATATAGCTAGACCTTTACCGCTTAACTTGTAAGAAAGTAATGCTGCACCTGCTGCAACAATTGTCCAAGGCAATCCTGGTAATTCAGCCCATGGATTTTTATCTATCCAATCCCAACTAGTAAAAGCTACAATAGTTTCAAGACCACCTAATAATATCTCTCTTATTAATTCTATCAAAAAAGTCATGAAGGCAGTCAAATTTCTGCTTATTTGTAAAACTATCGGACGACTTTTAAATTCTTGAGTATCTTCATTCCAAACTTCAATTGGCATCCAATCATTCATTAAGAAAAATAATGAGTCATTAATCCAGATAGGTAACCATCCAAGCAATGGAGGTAACCTCCAGAAGACATCAAAAGCATAGTATCTTACTTCTTTACCTAAAAATACGTAACTACTTTGATTAGGATCTTTGACAAATTCTGCTTGGCCTCTAATAAATTTATATGTCTCAGGTACTTCGATCGCAAAGCATAAAGCAAAAAATACAATTAATAAAAATAACCACTGAAAAGTTTTTGGATATTTTTTTAAAAGCTCCATAATTAGTTATTATTTTTTCTTCCTCCGAATACAGTATTAATTATTTTAGATGAGTTAATAGAACCTATGATTTTATTATTTTCATCTATCACTGCAACAGCTTTTTCTTGCGTAAGAATTTTTTCAGCAACATTCTCAATGATTTCATCCTTTGAGACTTTTAAATTACCAAGATTTTCTTGTGAAGTCTCCATAACATCTTCGATTAGTAAAACTTTTTCTCTCGGCACTTCTTCAGTGAACTTTCTTACATATTCTGTAGCTGGATTTAAAACAATATTGGCTGGTGTATCTAACTGTTCAATTATTCCGTCTTTCATAATTGCAATACGGTCAGCAAGTTTTAAAGCTTCATCAAAGTCATGTGTAATAAACATAATTGTTTTTTGTAATTTTTCTTGAAGTCGTAAGAACTCATCTTGCATCTCTTTTCTAATTAATGGATCTAAAGCCGAAAAAGGCTCATCTAAAAACCAAATATCTGGCTCGACTGCTAAAGATCTTGCGATACCTACTCTTTGTTGTTGTCCTCCTGAAAGTTCTCTAGGAAAATAGTTTTCTCTACCATCAAGACCAACTAGTTTAACCATATCCATTGCTTTACTAATACTGTCTTCAGTCTTGACTCCTTTAATCTGAAGTGGAAAGGCTATATTCTCCACAACAGTTTTGTGTGGAAGCAAAGCAAAACTTTGGAAAACCATCCCCATTTTATTTCTTCTAAGATCTATTAAATCTTTATTATTTAGTTGTAAGAGGTCTTGACCTTCTATAAAAATTTTACCACCTGTTGCATCAGTTAATCTGGATATACATCTTAATAAAGTTGATTTACCTGAACCAGATAAACCCATAACAACTAACATCTCTCCTTTTGAAACTTCAAAAGAAGCGTTGTTTACTCCAACAATACACCCATTTTCTTGAAAAGTTTTAGCATCAACGTTGCCATTAGAGTCTTGAAGCATTTTTTGAGCATTTGCCCCAAAAATTTTATAAACATTTTCACATTTGATAACTGGCTCGGACATAAATTTTAATCAGGTTATATGAAATTATGACAAAATAAAATCTATAATATTGTTACTTTCCCCCTAAAAATTTTTAATATAATAAACCCTAGTATCAATTCCGGTACTTAAAAAACTTAATGCTTCACCACTTACAGTAATAGACTCGTCAACTCCAACATTATTTCCACTCACTGTAAAGCCTGCAAAACACTTATTTTTCTCCTCATCCCACTTAACAAATGTTTCATCAATTTTGTTACCGTTAATTGTATAAATTTCATGAGCTCTAAAATTTAAAAAATTTGCACCCATAATCGCCCTTTGAGGAATTAATTTTGTTGCTTTACAAACTTGTTTATATACTTCATCTGTTAATTTATAATGATCAGTACCGTCAAAAGTTACTAATATTCCTGAAGGTAATTTAGATATTAATTCACTTAATTTTTTTTCTTCCGCAATTCTTTCTTCTTCCAATTTCATTTTTCTTACAAGCTCATCACCACCACCAAACATAATATTTAAAACAGAAAATGAAAAAAATATAATTAGAACTATTAGCACCAAACCTCCAAATTGTTTTACTGTTTCTGGTAAATCTTTAATCTTATTTAAATAATTTTCTTTTGACATTATTCTTGTAGCTTTCCATTTTTCCATGTGCCTGATTTCTGTGTTCCATCTGATGAGGTAAAAGTTCCTGTTCCATTCATAAATCCTTTTGCCCATTCACCTTCATAAGTTGAGCCATCAGGAAAAGTTAAAACACCTACTCCACTCCATTCGCTGTTTTTAAACTCGCCCTTGTAGATGTATCCGTTGGGCCAAGTTTCAACTCCTTGACCATTTTTTTTTGTTCCTACCCATTCACCTTCGTAAGTAGTTTTATCTGTATAAACCCATTTACCAAAACCATTTTCGCAATTTCCTTCTTTGCAACCAGTACTTCGTGCTAATGCAATTGATGTAATCAATAAACTTAAAATTATGCTGAGAAGGTATTTTTTCATAACAACATTTTACACAAAATTTTCTAAAAAAAAATTAGACTTTTTGGTCATGTTTAATGCATGAATATATTGAAATATATTTTTCTGCATTTTCACTTTTTATATTTTTTGTAATTTCATGAATCAATTCTCCTGTTTTTCTGGTAATTATGCCTGACTCTGAATAATTTTTTTCTTGATCAATCGACTTAAATAAAACTACATCTTTATTCACAACTTTTACATTTAGTTTTACTGACTCTGAAAGAAACAGTGACAATCCTTTGATTAAAAGTGTCTCTGGTTTTTTTGACTGTATTTCAAATTTATCCAAACCTTTTTCATTCAAATCTTTAGCTAAAAAAGTTTGATAATTATATTCTGAATTTTTAATTATTTTTTTATCTAAATCACAGACAAACTTAAGATCAATATTTTCATTAATACTCACATCTTTTGCAAAAGTTTGACCAAAAAATAATAAACTAATGAATATACTTAAAAAATATCTAATCATTCAATTTTCCTAAAAAAAATCTCCCCCAACATTGTTGGGAGAGATCTAAAGATTTAACCGCTTTTAACCTTATTTAGTAAAAGCTTTCCAAACTTTCTTGTTATCTTTCAGCCATTTCTTAGCTGCGTCTTCGTGAGTCATCTTATCAATGTCAACTAAAGCTGCCATTGCACCAATTTGACTTGTTGTGAAAGAAAGTTTTTTGAACATAGCTGCTGCTTTTGGATGAGTTTTTGGAAAATCAGCGTTAACTGCTTTTTTCAAATAACCATCAGGCGAACCACATTTTCCATCTCCACCATCTTCAGGTCTGCAACCTGCTGTGTATGGAGGAAAGTCAATAAATGTAAAACCAGCACCATCTGTAAAGTTAGGTGTCCAGTTAAAGATGATTGTTCCTCTTCCTTCTTTTTCAGCTGCTGCTAACTCTGCCCAAAGTGCATCGGCACTTCCAGCAAATTTAACCCACCAAAGATCACCTAAACCTAAAGCGTCAACTCTTTGTGGAATTAAATCACCATGCCAAGTTTGTGGACCTTCCAACATTCTTCCTTTTCCATCTGGAGAGTCAGGTGTTGTAAAGTTTTTAGCACAGTCAGGATTTTTCAAAGCAGTCCAGTCTGGTAGTCCTGGGCATAATCCTTTTTCAGCAACCCAGTTTGGATATCCCATATCTTCAAGTGTTCTTGCTTCATGGTCACCCCAGTCTAACAATCCACCTTTATCTAAAGCAGTTGTGAATGATTTACCAAAAGCAGATTCCCATACTTCATGAGATAAAGTTACGTCACCAATTCTTATTGACTCGTAAACTGCTTGAGAGTCAGCGTTAACATATTTAACATTATTCCCCATATCTTCCATTATTCCACCAATAACGTAAGCCATCACAATTTGGCTTGACCAGTTATGAGTTGGGATAACTATGGGCTTTTTACTATCTGCTGCGTTTGATATTCCAGCGAAACTTACTACTGAAATTATCATTGCAGATACTAATGATATTATTTTTCGCATTTATTCCCCTTTCTTAATATTAAGTGTGAATAGTATGTGCCTAAGTAAAATGATAGTCAACTACTAGATATTTATATATTATAACAATAGATTATAAAAAATGTCGCAAACTACTTTAGATATTAAAGAGCCGGGTTTAAACATACTACCACCTGGAGTTGAAAGACATGTTGTAAATGCTGGTGGTCTTACTGGTTTACAAATTTTTCCAGATGATGAAATAGAAATAATTAATGATGAAGGAAATCAAATTTGTGAAATAGTTTGTTTTGATAAAGACGGTAAATCTGAACTTGGAATTTTAAATCAAAAAGAAAATTGTAAAAAAAGTTTTATTAAGGAAATACTTAATAGAAAAGACGAAAGTTCTTTAGTCACAAATCTCCAATTAAAGAAAAGAAATTTAGACATAAATAAATCTAAATCATCCATCCTTTTTGATGACAAAACACCTAGTGGAGAAAAAATAAAAATTAAATCAAAAGATAAATGCTACGTGATTTTTTCAGCTCCACAAAATGATATGTTGGTGAGTGAACAAAATCCTTCAAGTGATTTAACAATATTTATAAAAAGAGCAAAAATCGTTAATGATAAAGAATTATCGATTATACCTGATCCGGTTTATGAACCTAATTACGAGAAGAATATTGAAAGAGAAACTGCAATTTCTTTTCAAGTAAAAGAAGGTGATTATATTCAGGTAATTAGCCCAGCGGGAAGACAATGCTCTGATTTTGTAGCATTTGATACGAAAAAGCTCGATAAAAAAATTGAAAAAGGTCTTGATTGGCAAACAACAAGAACTTTTATGGGTAATACTTTTCCAGGACCTGGACTGTTTTCAAAATTTTATGACACTGATCATGAACCGTTAGTAGAGGTCATAAGAGATACAGTTGGCAAACATGATACTTTTAACCTAGCATGTACTTCTAAATATTATGAGGATGCAGGTTATTTTGGTCATCCAAATTGTTCTGACAATCTAAACAACACAATGGAAAAATATGGTGTACAAAAACAAAAAGGATGGCAAGCAATTAATTTATTTTTTAATACTTCATCTACAGGCTTGAACTCAGTAATTTCAGATGAGTCATTTGCGAGACCTGGTGATTATGTAATGTTTAGAGCTTTAAAAGATTTAACTATTGGAACTACTGCATGTCCAAGTGATATAGACGCATGTAATTCATGGAATCCAACCGATATTTTTGTTAGAACCTATGACAAGAAAAAAGAATTTTCAAAATCTTTTGCTTTTAGAATGAAAACAGACTCTGAAAAAAAACTCACAAGAAACTCTGGTTTTTATGAAAGAACATCAAAGTTAACTAGAAACTTTATTGATGCAAGAGGATTTTGGTTACCTAACGATTATACAAAACATGGTGTAGTTGAAGAATATAATGCATGCAGAGAAAACGCTGTGCTGATTGATTTATCCTCTCTAAGAAAATTTGAAATTATTGGACCAGATGCTGAAGAATTGATGAATTATACGTTAACAAGAAACATTAAAAAACTTTCTGTTGGTCAAGTAGTTTATTCTGCCATGTGTTATGAAAATGGAATGATGTTTGATGATGGAACATTATTAAGGTTAAGTGAAACTGGTTTTAGATGGATTTGTGGAGATGAATATGCTGGTGAATGGTTAAAAGAAGTGGCAAAGAAAAAAAGCTTTAAGGTAAATGT
>NZ_CVSF01000051.1 GCF_001179925.1 Candidatus Pelagibacter communis
GGATCAAATTTAGAGGCTAGAATGAATATGTTAGTAGCAGCGAGTATGGGGTCAACTGCATTTCAAAAAGGACTAGGAGCAATTCACTCTTTGAGTCACCCAGTGAACGCTTTAAATAATTTACATCATGGATTATCTAATGCAATTTTTATGCCTTATGTTTTAACTTTTAATAAAGATGTAATCGAAAAAAAAATAATAAAAATTTCTAGCTATCTTGGATTAAAAGATCAATCATTTGATGGGTTTTTAAATTGGATTTTAGATTTAAGAAAAAAATTAAATATACCTCACAAACTATCTGATGTGATAAAAGAGGAAGAGTTACAAATAGATCGTTTATCAAATATGGCTTTACGAGACCCATCTACAAGTGGAAATCCTAAGAAATTGACAGAAAATGATATGAAAAAAATGTATCTGAATAGTCTGTCTGGCAAATTGTTTTAATTATTTAAAGCATCATCTAAAAGATTTTTTTTTCTCAAAATACTGTACAGTTCTTTAAGATTAAATTTTTCATCGTTATCTTTAATAAGCCTAATTTTAACGATTCCAAATTGTTTATAAAAATCTTTCCA
>NZ_CVSF01000052.1 GCF_001179925.1 Candidatus Pelagibacter communis
ATCATTAAAATGCTTCTTAGTTGTATCTAGTGATTTAGTTCTTTTAACAAAAAACTTTTTATTTTTTTGATTAGAATGAGGAGTTAATTCTGCTATTTTTTCTAAGAAATATTCTAATACATATTTTTTTATAAAATCATCTTTTATTGTATTTGCAATGCTCCTCAATTTTTTTTCAAAAATTGCCAATGAAGAAGGATTGTTTTCTGTTTGTTTTTTATAATGACTAAAAATAAATTGATGAATAGATAACTTGCTTTGTTTGGTAAATTCAATGAAATTAGCTTTACCATTTTTATTTACATAGCTGTCTGGATCTTCATTGTCTGGTAAAAATAAAAATGAAATTTGTTTTTCTGGTTTTAATTCTTTAATAGAATTCTCTGCTGCTCTTAAAGCAGCTTTATAACCACTTTCATCACCATCAAAACAGATAATTATATCATCAAAAAATTGATTAAGGGTTAAAATTTGTTTATCTGTCAAAGAAGTTCCAAGATTAGCAACTGCATTATCTACTCCGCTCTTACTTAAACCAACTACATCCATATAACCCTCAACTAAATAGATGTGATTTATTTTATTAGATAGTTTTCGAGCCATATCTAAATTGTATAAATTGGATCCTTTTTTGAAAAAATTTGTTTCAGGTGAATTTATATACTTGGCTAAATAGTCTAAATTTTCAATTATTCTCCCACCCAATGCTATTGGTTGACCTGAAATATTATTAATTGGAAAAATTAATCTACCCCTAAATCTTTCAATATATATTTTCTTTTTTTCATCCAAGTAAAACAAACCAGTTTCAATTAAGGCTTTTTCACTATAATTTTCTTTCAATTTTTTAAAGAAATTTGGATTTTTTTCTATGTATCCAATTTTAAATTTTTTAACTTCTTCTTTAGTTATAGATCTATTTTTTAGATATTTTCTTGCTAAA
>NZ_CVSF01000053.1 GCF_001179925.1 Candidatus Pelagibacter communis
TCCACCACCAGTGACACAAAACACTCAAGGTAGTGCTAGACCAGCAGGTTTCTCGGCTGAAGCAGGAGGAAGAAACAGAAACAATGCTTCTTCTTACGATAGAAAAAGAACTGGGTCATCAAACTTAAGAATACCAATTGTTGGTGGACTATAATAAATGGCAAAACTTTACGATGGTTCTATGAACCAAGGTGAGACTTTAGAGAGTAGATATAATTCTAAAGCTCAAGAACGAGAAATGTATCTTGAGAGAGCAAGAGATTGTTCAGAATTAACTATTCCTACTCTGATACCAGAAAGTGGCTCTACTTATGCAGAAGAATTTCAGACTACCTACCAAGGTATCGGAGCAAGAGGTGTTAATAATTTAGCGTCTAAACTATTATTATCCTTATTACCACCAAATGCTCCATTCTTTAGATTAGCTATTGATAACTTTAAAGTTAGAGAAATAGAAGAAGACGAAAATTTAAGAACACAAATAGATAGTGGATTAGTACAAATAGAGAAAGCTGTCATGGATGATATTGAAATGTCTAATGATAGAGTTGCTGTATTTGAAGCTTTAAAACATTTAGTAGTTGCAGGTAATTGTTTATTATTTGTAGGTAAAGAAGGTTTAAGAGTTTTCCCATTATCTCATTTTGTTATTCAAAGAGACCCAATGGGTAATGTTTTAGAAATAATAACTAAAGAGAGTATTCATTATTCAGCATTACCAGAAAATATTTCAGAATTAATTTTTCAACAAAAACAGGATGTCAAAACAGATGGTACTTGTGATTTGTATACTTGTATTAAAAGACAAAATAATAAATTTTTAGTTCACCAGGAAGTAAAAGGAATTGATATTCCAGAAAGCCATGGTGAATATAAGTTAGATAACTCTCCATACATTCCATTAAGAATGATTAGAGTAGATGCAGAAAGTTATGGAAGAAGTTATGTAGAAGAATATTTAGGAGACCTAATATCACTAGAAGGCCTTACAAAAGCTATAGTA
>NZ_CVSF01000054.1 GCF_001179925.1 Candidatus Pelagibacter communis
TTTTCTTTTATCAAGTTCTTTTTGAATATCTTGCTCTCTAATCTTTATATTTGGTGGACATCCATCTACTATGCACCCGATAGCTGATCCATGAGACTCTCCCCAAGTTGTGAATCGAAATAGCTTTCCAAAAGTATTAAATGACATTATTTATATTATATAGTTTATTTTGTTAAAATTATGAATCAAAAAAACTTACTTGGTATTAATAGCTGCTTTTTAGATCTAGATGATCCTATTCAGCTATTTAAAATATGGATGGATGAGGCAATAAAATCAGAACCTAATGATCCTAACGCTGTAGCTTTAGCTACAGCTGATGACGACAATTTTCCGTCTGTTAGAATGGTTTTATTAAAAGATTTTAGTAAAGAAGGTTTTGTGTTTTACACAAATTTAAATAGTAAAAAGGGAAATGAATTAAAAAAGAATCCAAAAGCCTCAATGTGCTTTCACTGGAAAAGTCTTTTGAGGCAAATAAGAATTAGTGGAACAATATCATTAGTCGCAGATAATGTTGCAGATGTATATTATAATTCTAGAAGTTATGAAAGTAGAATAGGAGCTTGGGCTTCTCAACAAAGTGAGAAATTAAATAGCAGAGATGAACTAATAAACTCAATAGCAAAATTCAAAAAAAAATATAATGATGAAAAGAAAGTTCCAAGACCACCTTATTGGTCTGGATGGAATTTATCACCTACAAGTATTGAATTTTGGTTAGACGGCAATGATAGAATACATGAGAGACTAAATTATAAAAAAGATAACAAGGGTGAATGGACTAAATCTTTGTTAAGTCCTTAAAAATTTCTAGTTAAACTGAACGAAGTAAGATTTTTAAGAATTTCTTTTTGTTTTGAGTCTTTAAATACTGTTAAAGAATTGGAAGCGAGATTTATATAATGTTGAGCCTTCTGATAACATTGATCAATGATTTTATATTTTTTTATTAAAGAGATAACTTTATCAAATTCATCTTTTAATCTTATTTTTTTGGCAAATATTTCTATCAAAATTTCTTTTTCTAAAGAATCTAATTCTTGAAAAAGTAAAATGATTGGTAGTGTAATTTTTCCTTCAAAAAAATCTTGACCAATTTTTTTTCCAAACAATTTAAGTTCTGAATTGTAATCAAGAGTATCGTCGGCAATTTGAAAAGTAAGACCAAGATTTCTCCCATAAAATTCAAGTGCATCTTTTTCTTTACTATCAACATTAGAAATTATAGCTCCAACTTTTGTTGCAGCTGCAAATAGTTCAGCAGTCTTGGCAGAAATAATCTTTAAATATGTTTCTTCTAACATATCAACCTCACCTTTATGTTGAAGTTGCATAACTTCTCCTTGAGCAATTTTTGATGAAGTTGATGAAAGTAATTTTAAAACTTCGATGTTTCCATCGTCAACCATCATTTCGAAACATCTACTCAATAAATAATCTCCAATTAAAACAGAAGATTGGTTATTCCAAATTTTATTTAAAGTCTTTTTTCCCCTTCTTACTACTCCCTCGTCAATTACATCATCGTGCATTAATGTTGCACTATGAATTAGCTCAACACAAGCAGCTAAATTTACATCTCGAGAACCTTTTGAGTAACCACATAATTTAGCAGTGCCTAATGTTAATAGTGCCCTTAATCTTTTTCCACCAGTTTCAATATGGTAGTTGGTCATTTCTTGAACGAGTCTAATTTCGCTAGTTAATTTTGATTTTATCTTTTCTTCAGTTAAGATAAGTTTATCATCAACAGAATCTTTGAGTTGAAAATAAGAATCATTTATTTGGTTTTTTAGCTGTACTACAGTTCCCATTATTTAATAAGTTAATATAATTAAGTTTTATATATTACTTATCAATTGACGCACCCATTTCATCAATTATAAATGGTCTATATAATCAATTATTTATTCTATAAGGATTAACCATGTTCTCTTTTTTTAAAAAGAAAAAGATAGTTGCTCATTTAAAGCTTAGTGGAGTTATAGGAAATGCCGGGAAATTTAGACAAGGAATTGATTTTTCAGGCCAAGAAGAAGTTATTAAAAAGGCTTTTTCTTTAAAAAAAGCTGTTTGTGTTGCAATCTCTATAAATTCACCAGGAGGATCACCAGTACAGTCACATTTAATTTATAATTTTATAAGACAACAAGCAAAAAAAAATAAAAAAAAAGTTATAGTCTTTGCTGAAGATGTTGCGGCGTCGGGAGGATATCTCATTTCTTGTGCGGGAGATGAAATTTATGCAAATTCAAGTTCGATAATAGGATCTATCGGAGTAATTTATTCCTCTTTTGGATTTACTGAATTTATTAAAAAAATCGGTGTAGAGAGGAGAGTTCATACTGCTGGTAAAAATAAAAATACACTAGACCCTTTTCTTGAAGAAAAGAACGAGGACATAGAAAGATTAAAAAAAATACAATTAGATTTGCATAAAAATTATAGTGGAGAGTATAAATTTAATTTTTTTCATATTAATTCTTTGTAAAATAAA
>NZ_CVSF01000055.1 GCF_001179925.1 Candidatus Pelagibacter communis
ACTTGTTTTAATTGTAGCGTTCCTTGAGCTGGAGCTTCTTTGATTTTACTTCTACTATCTTTGTGAACTTGAGGAATTATTTCCTGCTTAAATTCTTCTAGTAGATTTTTATTATCAAATATATCTACAAATGCTTCTCTTACTGCAACATTCATATCATTAACATCACAAGCTAAAACACCAAAGCTATCATGAACACAAGCAAAACTTTCTATGCCTGCATCATTAGCTTTACACACAGCCTTCTGAAGTATGGCTCCATCAAGTGCGTGGACAAAACAAGGAGCTATAGAATTAGCTACCCTTCGCTTATCAATTTTATTTGTTTCAATTGCTATAGAAGTTTTTCTTATATCTGGTGTGTAGTTTCCAGATTTAGGTCTGAAAATTTTCTCACCCATATAAGTATTTATTCTTTTAGTTTCTAATACAGGACATACCATTTGAACTACAAATCCAGTTGGTGTTGTCCATACTACAGGCAATCCATTTTCTGAAACTAATTTAGATACTTGTTGCAACCACTTCATCGCTTCTTTTGCAGATACAATAACTTTATCTAAAGCTTTCCAAACTAATTTAGAAAGATACGCTGTACCTTTAAATATATTTGGTAGTCCAGGTATTGGGTTTCTATCTGTAGAGAATGGAATATCTTTAATCCCATCTTCTTCCATTTCCTCCAGGTGTTCCTGTATATATTTTCTACAAGAGTTAAAAAGAAATATTTCGCTTTGATAATT
>NZ_CVSF01000056.1 GCF_001179925.1 Candidatus Pelagibacter communis
CAGTGGAATTATTACTTTTAAAAATTCTTTAGATCTTCAGGAAACATTTAAATTAATTCCATTAGATAGAACACTAATTGAAACTGACAGTCCATATTTAGCACCTGTTCCTAATAGAGGAAAAAAAAATGAACCATCTTTTGTTAAATATACTGCTGAAAAACTAGCTGATATAAAGGAAATTTCACTGACAAAACTAGTTGAATCAACTACATCAAACTTCAATCAATTATTTTCTTTATAAATTATGAAGTTCATAATATTAGGATGTGGGAGTTCAATGGGTGTGCCAAGACCAGATGGTTTTTTTGGTAATTGTAATCCTAAAAATAAAAAAAATTTCAGATCTAGATGTTCAGCTTTAATAAAGACAAAAAGTGAAACAGTTTTGATTGACACTTCTCCTGATCTTCGACAACAGTTAATTAACAATAATATTGAAAAAATTGATAAAGTTTTTTACTCACATATGCATGCTGATCAAACTCATGGAATAAACGATCTTAGAGTATTTTATATTAAAGATAAAAAAACTATTCCAGTATTCGCTGATAAACCTACTAGAAAGTATTTATTAAATGCTTTTGGATACTGCTTCACTAATAATAACAAAGAATATCCAGCAACTTTGAAATTAAATTCTATATCAAAAAATCTAAAAATAACCGACGGAAAAAAAAGATTAAAAATCAAAGCAGTCAAAGTTAAACATGGCAAAATTGATAGTATTTGTTACATAGTAGATAAAAAACTTGCCTATATAAGCGATATTAGTGATATTCATAAAAAAAATTATATACATTTCAAAAACTTAAAATATCTAATTATTGATTGTTTATGGTTAAGGTATCATCCATCTCATCTAAACTTAGAAAAAACTTTAAAATTTATAAAAATATTTAAACCAAAAAAAGCTGTCTTAACAAATCTACATTCAGACTTAGATTATAATTTTCTAAAAAAAAAATTACCGAAGAACATATTTCCAGCTTATGATGGAATGACAATAAATTTATAGAATTTCCTCAATTTTGTTTACTATTTTTTTTGACATAGGTTTTGTGAAAGATGAAAAAGTTTCCTCAATTTTACCCTCTTTGTTAATTAAAATTTTATGAAAATTCCACTTTGGTATAGCTGGTTTACCATAATTTTTTTCAGCCCATTTAAAAATTTCATGAGCTTTTTTACCTTTTACTTCAGTAATAGTAGATAATGGAAAATTAATATCAAAATTTATTTCACAAAAATTTTTTACTTCTGAATTTGAACTTTTTTCTTGGTTAAATGAATTAGAAGGAATTCCTAATACAATTAAACCATTTGATTTATATTTGTCCCATAATTCTTGAAGTTCTGTATATTGTTTTGTAAATCCACAATAGCTGGCAGTATTAACTACTAAAATAACTTTATTTTCATAATTTTTAAAGTCGATAATTTCACCATTGATACTTTCTATTTCAAGATCAAAAAAAGTTTTATCGTAATTTGCCAAAGCACTATTTTTAAAAAATAACATCAATATTGTTAGCCCTATTATTATTTGTTTCATTAATTTAATTATTTATTGGGTGTGAGTAATATCAAAAAATAACCAAATAGGGTGGATAATAGTGACCCGGTTAAGACACCTATTTTTACACCATCCATGTATTGCATATTATCTACAAATGCTAAATTGCCTACAAATAAACTCATTGTAAAACCAATTCCAGTAAGAACACCAACGCCATAAAAATTAAACCAGTTTGCATCATTTGGCATTTGAGCAATTTTAGTTTTAATTGACACATATGAAAAAACAAAAACACCTAACTGCTTACCAACAAATAAACCTAATAAAATTCCAAGGGGCACTTTATTTAATAAAGATGCAAATGATAAACCTTCTAAAGAAACCCCTGCATTTGCAAAAGCAA
>NZ_CVSF01000057.1 GCF_001179925.1 Candidatus Pelagibacter communis
AAATCTTTTGTGTTGTTAATCATTAATATATTTTGTAAAAGTCTTGCGTTGGAGCCCTCGTGGTGAAATTGGTAGACACAAAGGACTTAACGCACAATTTGAGTGCTCCAGGTGAAAGCCTGGAAGTAGAACCTTTTAAATTCGGTGAAGGCTTAACTGCTAATACCGAGCCAAGACACAGCGATGTGTAAGGTGTAGAGACTAGACAGAAGGAAGCTTAACTGCTTAAGGTATAGTCCAGACCACAAAACGAAAGTGTAGCGAAAGCTATAGTGGTATGAAAATCCTTGCCCTTTTGGGAGTGCCAGTTCGAGTCTGGCCGAGGGCACCAACAATTAATGGGTATCAGCCCAGTTGTTTCCTATTTTATATTGTGCATCTAAAGCACATCTTAAATTAAAATGAGTACCTGCATCTTTAATTGATTGAACTGCTATAGCTCCTACTTCATCTGCAACAGCAGACTTACACTGAAGTTGTAGCTCATCATGAACATGAGCAACCATAGCACAGGTATCTTTATCATAATTTTTTTCCTTTAATTTTTTGTGTAAAATAATTGTAGCCATCTTAATAATTAATGCTCCACAACTTTGTATTAATAAATTTAAACTTGAGTGTTCAGACCTAGGAATTAATTTTCTTTTATCTAAACCTAATAAATATTTTTTATTTCTTGTAGCGATAATAACATTATCTCTTAATTGTCTTAATGCAGGTAAAGCTTCAAATAATTTTGCTTTTATTCTTTTTCCTTCTTGGGAGTTTTTTCCAATAACTGCACCAAGCCTCGCATCTCCGATGCCATAGATGACACCATATATAACC
>NZ_CVSF01000058.1 GCF_001179925.1 Candidatus Pelagibacter communis
AAGAAAAAATGAAGTTATTAGTTTTGTAAAAAGTGGACTTAAAGATTTATCAATAAGCAGAAAAAGTTTTTCTTGGGGAATAAAAGTACCAAATAATTCTCAACACGTTATCTATGTTTGGTTGGATGCTTTAACAAATTATATTAGTGCTTTAAATTTTCCAAATAAAAGTGATAAAATGTTTAAAACATTTTGGCCAGCATCATTACACTTAATCGGTAAAGATATTTTGCGTTTTCATGCTGTTTATTGGCCAGCATTTCTATTAGCTGCGAAAATACCTTTACCAGAAAAAGTTTATGGTCACGGATGGATACTTGATGGAGATGAAAAAATGTCTAAATCTAAAGGGAATATCTTAGACCCTATTGAAATTATAAATCAATATGGTTTAGATCCATTAAGATATTATCTTATAAAAGAAGTTTCATTTGGCAATGATGGTAATATTTCACAATCAAGACTTGAAGATTGTATTAATAGTGATCTAGCTAATAATTTTGGAAATCTATGCCAAAGAGTCACGGCTTTTGCTATTAAGAATTGTGATGGAAAAATTCCAAATAAAATTAAATTTAATGAAGAAGATTTGAAATTATTAGATAAATTTAAGATGAATATTAATTTGATTAGGGATAAGATTGATAACCAAGATATAAATTTTTATATTGATTTTGTTGTCAATATGTTATTTGAAACGAATAAATATTTTAATGATCAAGAACCATGGAATAAAAAGGATAATACTTTAAGGCTTAATACCATCATTTATACAACGTTGGAAATTGTTAGAAAAGTAAGTTATATGCTTTACCCAATTATTCCTCAATCATCAATTAATGCTTTGAAAATTTTCTCAATAAAGGAAAAAGAAATTGAATTTTCATCAATTGAAATTCATAATTTTCTAAAAGGTGGTGATAAAATTGATAAAATAGATATTCTATTTAAGAAAATAGAAAAAAAAAATGATTGATTCACATTGTCACTTAGATCACGAACCACTTTATAATAATTTGGATGAAGTATTGAAAAGATCAAAAATTGTAGGAATCGAAAAACTTCTTACTATATGTACTACACTTGATAGTTTTGTTAAGATTAAAAAGTTAGTTGATAAAGACGATATTATTTTTGGAACATATGGTATTCACCCTCATGAAGCTAAAAATGATAAAATTACTTCAGAATTAATTGTTAAAGAGATCAATCAAAATAAAAAGATTATTGGTATAGGTGAAACAGGATTAGATTTTTTTTATAATCATTCTGATAAAAATGATCAGGTTAGAAGTTTTGAAGAACATATAAAAGCAGCCATTAAACTTAAAATTCCATTAATTGTTCACTCACGAAATGCAGAAAAGCATATGTTAGAAATATTAAATGAATATAAAAATTATGATTTAAAAATACTTATGCATTGTTTTACGGGATCTAA
>NZ_CVSF01000059.1 GCF_001179925.1 Candidatus Pelagibacter communis
ATCACCAAATAAATATTCATTTTGTTGATTGTTTTCTCTAATTTCTTTTTCAAATGTTTTTATGTTATTCGCTTCGTTTTTACATGGAATAATAAAAGAAACTTTTAATTCATTTTCATCTGAAACTTCTGAGTTCTTTTTTTTTAAAATTGTTATGTTTGTAAGACAAAAAATATTTAACAAAGGCAATCTAAATATCCTATTTAATAAATTTGTAAAAAAAGGAATATAAATTGGTAATGCAATAATTTTTTCATTTCTAATTATTTCCAAGTTACAACTTGAGTATAAATTTTCTAAGTAAGATGAGGGTAAGAAATTATTTTTTTTGGGAGAAAAATTAAAAAAAAATTTAAGCAATTTTATTAAAATCATCCAAATCATATTTTTTGATAGAATGATTATTTTTGCATCTTTATTCATAGTTTTAGATAAATTTAATAAATTTGATGTTGGATTTGATTGATGCTCTATATCAGAAATTAAAATAGTATCACATTCAGGCAATACTTCTTTCCAAGAATCCTTTATATAGCTGATATTATCATTATATTTTATTTCATAATTTTCATCTATTTCTTTAATAAATACTTTTTTTGAAACAATTCTTTCACCTAAAATGGAATTTCCAGCGCAAAATATGAAAATATTTTTCGTATTATCTATACAATTATTTATGAAACTTGAAATTTCATTGAATAAAAATTTTTT
The DNA here is from genome assembly GCF_001179925.1 of Candidatus Pelagibacter communis. Taxonomy (GTDB): domain Bacteria; phylum Pseudomonadota; class Alphaproteobacteria; order Pelagibacterales; family Pelagibacteraceae; genus Pelagibacter; species Pelagibacter ubique_E. The sequence goes on from NZ_CVSF01000059.1 coordinate 712, forward strand.
TTTTTTTAAAAAATTAATTCTTTTTTGAAAATTCGATTTAAAATATAGAATACTGGAATTTAAATAATATTCGTATTTAAGATATTTTGAATTACTCATTATTAATTTTTTATAATTTAAACCTTTTTTAAAGATATTATATATTTCTAATAAACCACAAAAATCAATATTATTTGATAGTTTACAATTCATATTAAATGTTTATAAACCCTTTTGCCGGTGATTATTGCGAAAGTGTTATACCCGATCCCATTCCGAACTCGGAAGTCAAGCCTTTCAGCGCCGATGGTACTTTGTCTTAAGATATGGGAGAGTAGGTCATTGCCGGCATTATAAAAGACACTATGAAAATAAAAAGTTCACTTAAATCTATAAAAAAAAGAGACCTTAATTCTAAGCTAGTCAGAAGACGTGGAAGAGTTTATATAATTAATAAAACAAATCCAAAATTCAAAGCAAGACAAAAATAAGTTTATGGATAACGAAAACCATAAAAATACATGGAACAATTTTACAAAATTTGTTTTATGGGGTACAGCTGCGGTGATACTAGTGCTTGTTTTAATGGCAATATTTCTTTTATAATGCCAATGAATTTAGTTTCAATCTCAGAGAATAAAAATCTTGAAAAAAGAGTAGCTGTAACTCCTGAAATTGCAAAAAAATATATTAACCTAGGTTTTAATTTATCTTTACCAAATGAATATGGTACTCATTTAGGTTTTAAAGATAATGACTATAAAAATCTAGGTGTAAATATTATAGCTGATGAAAAAGAGATTATAAGCAAAGCTGATATAATCATTCAATTGAATTTACCAGATGAAGATAAGCTTTCTAAATTTAAAGAAAATCAAACTCTTGTTGGAACATTAAATGCTTTTTCTAATAAATTAGATTTGGATAATTTGAGATCAAAAAAAATAAATTGTTTTTCATTAGAACTTCTTCCAAGAATTACTCGAGCTCAATCAATGGATATCTTATCATCACAGGCTAACTTAGCAGGATATAAAGCTGTAATAGAAGCCTTTCAAGTTTATGAGAGGGCAATTCCTATGATGATGACTGCAGCAGGAACTGTTCCGGCTGCAAAAGTTTTAGTTGTTGGCGCTGGAGTAGCTGGATTACAGGCAATTGCAACTGCAAAAAGAATGGGTGCAATAGTTTTTGCAACCGATGTAAGAATGGCATCGAAAGAGCAAGTAGAAAGTTTAGGAGGAAAATTTTTAACAGTTGAAGGGGCTGAAAATTTAGAAACTGAGGGTGGTTATGCTAAAGAAGCATCTGATGAGTTTAAAAAAAAACAAGAAGATCTATTATCAGAAACTTTAAAAAAAATTGATATTGTAATTTGCACAGCGTTAATCCCTGGAAAAAAAGCACCAAAAATAATTAAAGAGGAAATGTTTAAAAATCTTCAACAAGGTTCAGTAATTTACGATTTGGCAGCAATTCAAGGTGGTAATACTGATTTCACCGAAGTTGATAAAATTGTTGAAAAAAATGGTGTAAAAATTTTAGGTGAAGCGAATATACTTAATAAATTACCTGTATCAGCTTCAAATTTATACGCAAAAAATATGTTTAACTTTATTTCAAATTTGTATGATAAGAAAAATAAAATTTTAAATATTAATTTAGAAGATGAAATAATTGAAAAAACATTGGTAAAATAGAATTATGGAAATAGATCCTTTTATATTTAGATTAAGTATTTTTATACTTTCAATATTTGTTGGTTATTATGTAGTATGGAGTGTGACGCCTTCGCTACATACTCCTTTAATGTCAGTGACAAATGCTATTTCATCTGTGATAATTGTAGGAGCTATTATTGCAGCTTTGTCTGATAATAACGGAAATATTTTTTCATCATCAAGTATTTATGGATTTTTAGCTATTATATTAGCAGCGGTAAATATTTTCGGTGGATTTTTAGTCACCCAAAGAATGTTAGCTATGTACAAAAAAAAGAAGAAGGATAAAAATTGATGTCAGCTAATCTTTCAGCGATTTTATATTTGATTTCTGGAGTTTTATTTATCTTAGCTTTAAGAGGGCTATCCTCACCTGAGACCTCAAGACAAGGTAATTTATTTGGGATAATAGGAATGATAATTGCGGTCACAGTTACATTTCTCTCAGTTGGAAATTTTACATTGGGATTCATCTATGTATTACTATTTTTAGTAATTGGTGGAAGTATAGGTGCTTTTATCGCTTACAGGATACCAATGACAGCAATGCCTGAGTTAGTTGCAGGTTTTCATAGTTTAGTCGGTTTAGCTGCAGTTTTTGTTGCAATATCTGCTTTTATTAATCCAGAGGCATTTAATCTTGGAACACCTAACAATATTAAACTCGCTAGCCTAATTGAAATGGCAATAGGAGCTGCTATTGGAGCCATTACATTTTCTGGCTCAATAATTGCCTTTTTAAAACTTCAGGGAATAATGTCAGGGGCCCCAATAACTTTCAGAGGTCAACATTTGTTAAATGCACTAATATTAATATCCATAATTGTTTTAGTTTTTTATCTTTGTTCAACACAGTCATCTAAATTATTTTGGATTTTGATTGCAGTTTCTTTTTTGATAGGTTTTTTAATAATAATTCCAATAGGTGGAGCAGATATGCCTGTTGTTATTTCTATGTTAAATTCATACTCAGGTTGGGCTGCAGCTGGCATTGGATTTACATTAGAAAACACTGCACTAATAATTACTGGTGCATTAGTTGGCTCATCGGGAGCTATACTTTCGTACATAATGTGTAAAGGAATGAATAGATCATTCTTTAATGTTATACTCGGTGGATTTGGGGCTACAGATCAAACTTCCAACAACCAAAATAAAGAGCAAAAACCTGTCAAAAGTGGTAATGCGGATGACGCAGCTTTTTTAATGAAAAATGCATCCTCAGTGATCATTGTCCCTGGTTATGGAATGGCTGTTGCACAAGCCCAACATGCACTTAGAGAGATGGTAGATACATTAAAAAAAAATGACATTAAAGTTTCGTATGCTATTCATCCAGTAGCTGGAAGAATGCCAGGACATATGAACGTTTTGCTAGCTGAGGCAAACGTGCCTTATGATGAAGTTTTTGAACTTGAGGAAATTAATAATGATTTTATTAATGCAGATGTTGCTTTTGTGATAGGTGCAAATGATGTTACAAATCCAGTTGCAAAAACTGATCCACAAAGTCCAATATATGGAATGCCAGTTTTGGATGTTGAAAAGTGTAAATCAGTTTTATTTGTAAAAAGAAGTTTATCACCTGGGTATGCTGGAATTGATAATGAGTTATTTTATAAAGAAAATACCCTAATGTTATTTGCTGATGCAAAAAAAATGACTGAAGAAATTACTAAAAATTTGGATTAGTAATTATAATTGTAAAATTGTTTTTATCAGTTTTAATAGATCATGAAAAAAAACTTAATATTATTTTATCCATCTTTTGAGAGAGGGGGTGTTGAAAAAATATTAGAAAACTTAATTCAAAATAACAAAGAATTTAAAATAAGTCTCATAAGCTCTAGAAGTGCAAAAAAAAATGTTAATTTCAAAAAAATTGATTTTATTGAAGTTAAAGAGATTGTGAAAATTCCATTTATTCACAAGCGTTATTTATCTGCGATAAATGGAATGATTATTTTATATAGGTATTTGAAAAAAAATAAAAAAAAATTTTTAATACATTCAATGCAAAGCAACGTTGCAGCAATAATAATCAGTATTTTGAAGGGAAATAAGATTGTGATCAGAAATTCGGAAAATCCAATAGATTCTTTTTTTTATTCAGAAAATAAATTTTCTTCCTTTATTTCATTTATTTTGAAATATTTTTTTTATAATTTTGCAGATGGTATAATAACTAATTCAAATGGATCAAAAAAAAGCTTAGAAAAATTTATTTTTAATAAAGATAAGATTAAGGCTATTTACAACCCTTATTTAAAAAAGATTATTAAAAAAAAATATAAAAAAAGAAAGTATATAATATCCATTGGTAGATTAAGAAAACAAAAAGATCATGAAACTTTACTAAAAGCGTTTCATATTTTTTCAAAAAAAAATTCTGAATACAAATTGTTAATATTAGGTCATGGTAACCTAGAGATTAAATTGAAAAAATTAGCAATAGATTTAAAAATACATAAGAAGGTAGTTTTTAAAGGTTGGGTAAAAAATACATTGTCATATCTAAAATTTTCGAAAATTTTTGTTTTAAGTTCTGTATATGAGGGTTTAGGAAATGTATTAATTGATGCAATCAATTATGATGTGCCGTGTGTATCAACTGATTGTAAAAGTGGTCCTAGAGAAATACTATTAAATGGCAAAGGGGGATATCTTGTCAAAATAAGGTCTCCTAAATTACTTGCAGAAAAAATGGATTTTTGTGTAGGTAATTATTCTTTAGCTTCAAAAAAAAATTTAATTGCCAAAAAATCATTAAGAAGATTTTTGATAGTCAATCAGTCCAAAAAATATTTTGATTATTTAAAGAAATATAATTAAATTTACTTTATGAAAACAAAAATATTTTGTGATATTGCTGATTTAAGATTAATAAGAAAATTCAACAAAAAAAATATTGTTGAAGGTTTTACTACAAATCCAAGCTTAATGAGAAAAGCAGGTGCAAAAAATTATAAATCTTACTCAAAAAAAATACTAAAAATCTGTAAACATAAACCTATTTCATTCGAGGTATTTGCTGATAACCAAAAATCTATGATAGAACAAGGGATCAAAATAAATACTTGGGGAAAAAATGTTTTTGTAAAAGTGCCAGTTGTCAATTCAAAAAATAAATTTTCAGGAATGGCTATAAAAGAACTAAACAAGAAAAATATTAAATTGAATATAACAGCAGTTTACACAGCCAAACAAACTAAAAAAATTTTAAATTTAATCAATAAAAAAACTAAAGTTATAATTTCAATATTTGCAGGAAGAGCAGGAGACACTGGAAGAGACCCTGTACCTGAAATTGTAAAAAGTATTAAATTGGCTAGAGGATTTGGAAATGTGAAAATTTTGTGGGCGAGCGTAAGAGAACCTTACAATTATTTACAAGCAAAAAGTTTAGGATGCCATATAATAACTATTCCTCCATCTATCATAGAAAAGATTGAAAAATTTGGAAAAACTTTCAACCAATTAACAAAAGAAACTGTTAATGCATTTTTGATAGATAGTAAGAAATCCAAATTTAAAATATAATTAAATTGGTTGCGGGGGACGGATTTGAACCGCCGACCTTCAGGTTATGAGCCTGACGAGCTACCAGACTGCTCCACCCCGCGGTATACTTAAATTCTATTTTTAAGTTTATTTAATTTTTTTACTCTTTTAATGTTTTCTTGAAGAATTCTCTTTTTCTTCTCTGAGGGTTTTTCATAAGTATTTTTTAATTTTATAACCTTAAAAAAACCATCTCTTTGAAGTTTTCTTTTTAAAACTCTAAGAGCTTGTTCAACATTATTATCTTTAACTTCTATTTTAATAACTACCTCCAAAAAAGTGAGTAAGTAGCACTTTTATTTTTTTATGTCTATTTATTTTATTCATTAGTTGTCGACTTGTTGTGAGAGTCTTGCTTTTTCTTTTTGTTTCTTTTCTCTTTTTATTCTTCTTTCTGCTTTTTCAATTGCTTCAATTAAGTCTTTTTGAGAAAATAAATTTAACGCAACAGGATCTTTTGGATTTAAATTATTATAATTCCAATAACTTTTGTTTCTTATTGATGTGACTGAATTTTTTGTAATTCCAACTAATTTTGCAATTTGAGAGTCTTTAAGAATATTATGTTGCTTAATTAGCCATAAAGCTGAATCTGGCTTATCTTGTCTTTTTGAAAGTGGTATGTATTTTTTAATCTTTTTTTCATTATTAGATATTTCGATATCAGTGCCTTTGATTTGTAATGGTCTATTTTCATCTTTTGCTGAAAGCTCAATTTCTTCTTTTGTCAACTGACCAGATATAATTGGATTATAAGCTTTAATACCTTTTGCGACTTCACCATCAGCAATACCCTGAATTTCTACCTCATGTAATTTACAAAAATCTGCTATTTGTTTAAAAGTCAGTGTTGTGTTTTCAACAAGCCATACAGCAGTTGCCATTGGCATTAAAGGTGCATTTGACATTTAATTTTTTTTATCTGATTTAAAATTTTGGAATTTTTTATTAAATTTACTTATTCGTCCTTTGTCCATCAGTTTTTGTTTTCCACCCGTCCAAGCTGAATGTGATTTTGGGTCAATTTCTAATTTGAGTATTTCTCCTTCTTTACCCCAAGTAGATTTAGTTTCAAACTGGGAACCATCAGTCATTTCAACCTTGATTGTGTGATAGTTTGGATGAATATTTTTTTTCATGACGAGACTTATAACAAAAGAATATTTTAAAACAATTAAAAGTTAGTCAATTTTGCAATTAATTTCGAATTAATATCAGTACTTGAGGCAATAATTTTAATATTTTTATTTTCTGATAGATCAATTTTATTAATCATACCACCAGCCTCTTTAACGATTATAATTCCCGCAGCTATATCCCAAAGATTAAGATTATTTTGAAAATAACCATCATACCTGCCAGCCGCAACATAAGCCATATCTAAGGCCGCGCATCCTGATTTCCTATACGGCAAATCAGGTTCACTTTTTATTTTTCCTCCAGTTACAAATAAACAATTATTAAGCTCATTTTTTTTTGAAACTTTAATTCTGTGATTATTAAAAAATGCTCCATTATCCTTTTCAGCAAAAAAAAGTTCGTTTTTTATAGGATCAAAGATAAGTCCTGAAACTATTTCATCGTTAGATTTTAATGCAATTGAAATAGCAAAATGAGGGATGCCATGTAAAAAATTGACTGTTCCATCGATTGGATCAATTATCCAAGTATTTTTTTTATCATTATTTTTTTCTGTGCCGTTCTCTTCGCTTATTATTGAATAGTTGGGTCTAGCTTTTTTTAATTCATCTATAATAATCTTCTCAGCTTTAATATCAGAATTTGTTACAAAGTCTGATGGTCCTTTTTTAGATACTTGAAGTTTTTCAATTTCACCAAAATCTCTTATAAGAATTTTTGAGGCTTTTTCACTGGCCTTTATCATAACGTTAAGATTTGGAGAAATTGATTTCACTAGACTAAATTTTTTTGATGTATTCTAAATTTCTTGTATCAATAACAACTTCATCATCTGCTTCTATAAATGGAGGAACTTGAATACTTAAGCCATTATCTAAAACAGCCGGTTTATAAGATGAGGATACGGTTTGTCCTTTTAGCGCTACATCTGTTGATTTGATTTTACAATTTACTTGATTAGGCAAATCAACAGAAATTGGAGACTCATTATAGAAACTTATAGAAACCTCAAGATTTTCTGTTAGCAGTTTTCCTTTTTCTCCAACTATGTTTTTTTTAATTTCTATTTGTTCAAAAGTTTTTGGTTCCATAAAAAAGTAGTTTTGATCATCTTCATATAAATAATTAAATTTAGTTTCTTCTAAAGAGGCTTTTTCTACCGTTTCACTTGATCTAAATCTTTCATTTAGTTTTGTATTTTTGTTTATACTTTTCATCTCAACCTGTGCAAATGCACCACCTTTTCCTGGTTTTACATGTTGAGTTTTGAGAACTTGCCACAAATCATCTTTGTATTCTAACAACATACCAACTCTGATTTCTCCTGCATTAATTTTCATTTTAATTTTTTAATTGCATCTTGTGGTTTAAGTTTTTTATTTTTCCAAATGTAGCTTGAGATAGCTAAAAAGTTTGCTTTATTCAACAAAAGATTTTTATAGTTATTAAAGTTTATACCACCAATTGCCACAATTGGTATTTTAGTTATCTTTCTTGCTTTTTTAATTAAGTTAACTGATGCTTTGTATTTAACTTTTTTAGTTATTGAAGTATTGAAAGCTCCAAAAGCTATGTAGTCTGCTTTATTACTTGAAGCAACTTTAGCTAATTTAATTGAGTTATGACAGGTAATCCCAATAATTTTATTACCAATTAATTTTCTAGCATCAGAAATATTCATATCTTTTTGACCTAAATGGCAACCGTCTGAATTTAATTTTTTGGCAAGATAAACATCATCGTTGATAATAAATTTAACATTAAATTTTTTACATATTCTTTTAATTTTTTTTCCAATTATTAATTTTTTCTTAAAGTCTTCTTTCTTTAATCTAAGTTGAAAATAACTAACTTTTTTTTGTTTAAGAATAGCAATTAATTCATTATAAAAATGTTTATCAATTTTGGTCGGTGAGACAAGGTAAATAAATTTTTTTTTATTAATTTTCAAGTTCTTTAGACCACTTTGCTTGAGCAGCGAGAGTATTCATTTTTGCCCGGTGGTTAAAAACTTTCTGAGTACCCTCAATATCATTTATATTTTTCGACCAAAATTTCAAGGCACTTTGCTGAAGAGCTCGTCCATAAGAATAGCTCATTATAAAGCTAGTATCATTAAACTTATTAATTAAATTTAAATTTTCTGTCGCTTCTAACTCCGATTGACCTCCAGATAAAAACGCAATTCCTGGTACTTCTGAAGGAACTGAGCTTTTTAAGCATTTCAAAGTTAACTTTGCAACTTCTTCATTTGA
>NZ_CVSF01000060.1 GCF_001179925.1 Candidatus Pelagibacter communis
TGAGAATGTTTGATATCTTGCTTTTAAAATTTGACGATGGAAGTTCTACTTTTTTATGATTTCTTGCTTGAGCATTTTTAATTCTTGCTATCATATCTCCTATTGGGTCACTTAAACTCATATATTCCTTTCTACCAACTTGATTTAACTAAACCTGGAATCTTACCTTGCAGACCAAGTTGTCTTAACGCAATTCTAGATATTTTTAATTTTCTATAAACTCCATGAGGTCTTCCAGTAATTTGACATCTATTCATAACTCTATTTTTTGCAGAATTTCTAGGTAATTTTGATAGTTTTTGCTGAGCCTTAAATCTTTCCTCTAATGGAAGTTTTTTATTCATTATAATCTTTTTTAGTTTTGCTCTCTTTTTATAAAATTTATCAGAGAGTTTTATTCTTCTATTGTTTTTATTAATTGAGCTTAATTTGGCCATTCTTAATTATCTCCCTTTTTAATAAATGGAAAATTTAGTTTTTCTAATAAAGCAAAACTATGTTTTTTATTATTAGATGAAATAACAATAACAATATCTAGACCCCTAACTTTGTCTGCTCTATCAAAACTCACTTCAGGAAAAATAATATGTTCCTTAATACCAAATGTATAATTGCCAAATTTATCAAAACCATCAGCAGATAAACCTCTAAAGTCTTTGAC
>NZ_CVSF01000061.1 GCF_001179925.1 Candidatus Pelagibacter communis
AAAAATTCTTCATTTAACTCAATATAAAAAAAAAGTTTTATCTTTTAATGTTGCGCAAAAAAACTTGAAATTGAAAATTAAAAAAACTGTAAATTCTAAAATTCAATTAGTACATGCTGGAGCAAATAGGAAGCTGCATAATATAAGCAAGATGATATACCTTGTTCACAGACTTCCAGATAATTTGAAAAAAAAGATTTTTTTTACAATAATAAGTAATGACTATTTTGACGAATATAAAAAATTAATTGATAGATTAAGATGTGAGAGAAATATAAAAATCATTAATCATTTAAAGTTTAATCAATATTTAAAAATTATTAATGAATCTGACATTTGCATGGGTTTATTTGGTGATACAGAAAAATCTCAAAATATAATAAGTAACTTTATAGTAACTAGTACAAATCTTGGAAAGGTAATAATTACAAAAAATACTAAAGCAGCAAAAATATATTTAAACAATAATAATGGTATTTTGTTATTAAAAAAGCCAGAACATTTAAATTTTAGTAAGTTTATTAGAAAATACACTTCTAGTGCTAAATTTAGAAATGAATTACAAAAAAAATCTAAAAAATCTTTTTTAAAAAATTTTGAAATACAAAAAAATTTAAAAAAATTAGAATTATTCTTAAAGGAAGTATTATAACTAATATCTGTACTTTTTTTCCAAAAATTGGATTAAATTATGAATGCAAAAAGTTAAAAATAAGTAAATACTTCCTGCAACTACAAATACTTCAATAGGTTTAAATGTTGTTGATATAATATATTTAGCTACCCCGGTTAAATCCATCAAAGTTACGGTACTTGCTAAAGATGTGCCTTTGAGCATTAAAATTATTTCATTTCCATATGCTGGTAGAGATTGTCTAATTGCTACAGGAATTTGTATTTTATAAAAAATTATTTTACTTGAAATTCCTAAACTTTTTCCAGCTTCAATTATACCTGGTTTTATAGTCTGAAAAGCTGACCTCAATATTTCAGAGGTGTATGCGCCTGTATTTAAAGCAAAAGCAATAATAGCACACCAGTACGGTTCTTTTAAAATTATCCATAAATATGATGACCTTAAACTTTCAATCTGACCTAATCCAAAATAAATTATAAATATTTGAACTAATAATGGAGTACCTCTAAATACATATGAATAACAATAAGCAAATTTGTTAATAATAATATTTCTATTTAATCTTAATATAGCAAAAATTAGACCTATAAATAATCCTATTAACAAAGATACCGATAAAAGCTTTAAAGTAATAAGGGTAGCATTTAATAATTTTGGAAAACTATTAATCATTAATTCAAAATCCATCAATACCCCCTACTATACCTTGTTTCTAATTTATTAATTAACTTCATACTAACAAAGGTAAGCAATAAATATAAAATAGCTGCAAATGAATAAAAAAATAAAGGATCTCTTGTAGAGCCAGCAGCAATGTAAGATTGTCTCATTATCTCAACTAATCCTGTTACAGAAATTAATGATGTGTCTTTTAATGTAATTTGCCAAACATTACTCAAATTTGGTATCGCAAGTCTCAACATCTGTGGAAGAATTATTTTATAAAATTGAGCAAATTTACTTAAACCTAAAATTTTTGCAGCTTCAAATTGACCTTTGTCAATTGATTGGATTGCTCCTCGAAAAACTTCAGTTGAGTATGCTCCAGAAATAATACCGATAGCGAATGATCCAGTAATAAAGGCATTAATCTCTATGTAGTCGTTATAACCAAATATTGAAGCAACAAACATTATTGCTCCACTTCCACCAAAAAAGAATAAATATATAACCAATAATTCTGGGACCCCTCTAATGACAGTAGTATAAATATTTCCAATTAAGTTTAATGATTTTAATTTAGATAATTTTAACGGAGTGAATATCGCGGCAAAGCTAAATCCAATTATCATTGCTGTAATTGATACAGCGATGGTCATTAGGGTAGCATAAAATAATTCATCACCCCAACCAGTATCACCAAATGCTAGAAGATCCATACAGATTGGCGACTATACATCATAGTCGCCAGATCTAAAATAATTACATAGAAGCGTCAAAACCGAACCATTTAGTAGCTATTCTACTAATATCTCCGTTTTTTCTCGCTTTATCGATTGCCTTATTAAATGCGTTTAAAAGTTCAGTATCATCTTTTCTAATACCAACTCCAACACCATTACCAAATGCACCTCCAGAAAAAGTTGGGCCTGTTAAAACAACTGGTTTACCAGATTTTTCTGCATAATCACTGAATGCTACTGCAGCAGCCAATGCAGCATCACATCTTCCTGATGCTAAATCTAGATTAACTTCATCCTGAGTTTTGTAAGTTCTAACATTTACTTTACCTACATCACCTGAGTCTAAAAAATTTTGGTGAATTGTAGCAGTTTGAACACAAACTGTTTTCCCAGCTAAAGCTGCTGTAAGAGTCTTAAGTGCTTTTTTGGCTTCAGCATTAGGTTTAGTAAGATTAATTCCTGCAGGTGTATCTAAACCTTCAAGACTTGAACCTTTCATAACTGCTAATGAAGCAACCTCGTCAGCATATCCTTGTGAAAAATTTATTGCTTTTTGTCTTTCAGCAGTAATTGACATACCTGCCATAATAGCATCAAATTTTCTCATAATTAGTGCTGGAATCATACCATCCCAATCTTGCTCTACAATTGTACACTGCTGTCCAATATATCTGCATAGGGTGTAGGCTAACTCAACTTCAAATCCAATCAATTTTCCAGACTCATCTTTTGAGTTCCATGGAGGATAAGCACCTTCTGTTCCTATTCTAATTTTATCAGCATTAACATTCCCCATTACTAATATAGAAAGTAAAACTGAAAAAATAGTTTTTTTGAATATATTCATTATTCTCTCCTTTAATAAAAAAAATAGTATTTCACAAATTGGAGATTTAAAAAAGAAAAAATTAGTGATTAATTGAAGAAGAAAAATTCCAAGAACAATCAAAACTTGGTATATAAACTCTTGATAATTTAGTGTTTCCAAAATGGTGATTAAATACATTTAGCCAATTATCAACTTGAAGTGGCTTTTTATCTTGGCTACCGACTTGAGCTGTAATTACGCCTTTAGGTTTTAAAATTCTTACAAGTGACTCCATATTTTTAGCTGCTAAATCAATACAAAATTGATCATCATTTAGATCCACAAAAATATGATCATATGTGTCATCTTTTACGGATTTAATGCTTTCAAAAGCATCGCCCCAAACACATTTAACTGAATTTTTTTCTGTAGCCTTATTACCTATTTTACCTAAATGTTTAGTACATACTTTGACAACTTCTGGGTCTAGCTCATACCAATCTATAAAATTAAATTTTTTTGAAATACATTCTCTTGCAACTCCACCATCACCACCACCAATGATTGCTGCTCTTTCATTTGATTTGTTCAATTTTAATCCTGCACCAACAAATGTTGAGCTGTAAAAATGTTCGTCAGAAGAGGCTACTTGTATCTCACCGTCAATAAATAATGATTTTCCGAATTGTTCTAGATCTAAAATTTCAATATGTTGACCAACTTTTGATCTAAAATCTTCTAATACATCATTTACAACATATGATTTTTGTAATCCCGGTGAACTATAAATATCATGATATAAACCTTTAGTATCTCTATTAAATTCTTTCTTAACAATTCTTTTATGTTTAAATTCTTTCTTAACAATTTCGATCGCAACAGAAGGACTGATTTTGCCGCAAGTAAAAAAATCGAAGCTTATAATTCCTTTTTCCGGAAATGTATGAAAACTTATGTGGCTTTCTGCTAACAAGGCCAAAATAGTAAATCCCTGAGGTTCAAATTTATATTTAGAAATATTTAAAATGGTAACTTTCGCTGTTTCAGCAATTTCATTTATCACTTTCTCAAAAACTGAAGGATCATACTCTTTTGTTGTACCAATAATATCTAAAGTGATGTGCTCCCCAACTTTTATCATAAAAATTATCCACTTTTATAATTTTTAACTTTTTCCAAGATTTTTTTCATTTCTGCAAATGAAAGAATCTTTGGCTCTCCCATCTTTAAAGCAATAATATATTGATAGCAAATATTTTCTACTTCTTGTGCAAGTTCAAAAGCTTTGGATAAATTTTCTCCAAATGCAACCTGACCGTGGTTTGACATTAAACATGCTTTTCTATCTTTCAATGCTTTAACAATATTCATTGAGAGTTGATGTGTTCCAAAGGTTGCATATTCAGCACATCTAATATCTTCACCTCCTGCTAGAGCAATCATGTAGTGAAATGGAGGTATAGTTTTACCGTGAGTCGATACTGCTGAAGCATTTGGCGAATGAGCGTGAACAATTGCTTTTGCTTCCCATTTATTCTTATAAATGTCCTGATGAAATCTCCATTCTGATGAGGGATTTTTGCCAGAATTAAACCAAGATAAAAAGTCTTTTTCTTCAGTTAAAGATAAAAAAACAATATCTTCTGGTTTTAGTGATTCGTATTTTTTTCCTGAAGGAGTTATAAAAAAACCATCAATACCATCTTCAATACCTCTGACTGAAATATTTCCTGATCTTAAAGGAGATAAATTGGTGGTATTAAGTTTTATTGAGTATTCAATAACTTCCTCTCTTTCTTTTAAATTTTTCATTTAAATAATTTTTCTAATCCTTCTTTAGAAGCTTCACAAACTCCTTTTTCAGTAATCAAACCCGTTACATATTTTGCAGGTGTTACATCAAATGCTAAATTGACCGCTTTGCTTTTTTGTGGATAAATTTGTATTTTTTTTAAAATTCCTTTTTCATCCAAACCCTCAATGTGTGAAAGTTCCTCTGGATTTCTCTCCTCTATAGGAATTTCTTTATGATCTTTTATATTCCAATCAATTGTTGAACTTGGAAGTGCTACATAAAATGGAATGTTGTTATCATTAGCTGCTAATGCTTTTAAGTATGTACCAACTTTATTACAAACATCTCCATTAGCTAAAGTTCTATCCGTACCTACAATACACATATCAACCTCACCTCTTTGCATTAAAATCCCACCTGTATTATCTGCAATAATTGTATTTTTAATTCCCTCCTCATTTAACTCATAAGAAGTTAAATTAGCCCCCTGGTTTCTTGGTCTTGTTTCGTCAGCCCAAACATGTACTGGAATACCTTTTTTGTGCGCATGATATATCGGAGAAGTTGCAGTCCCCCAATTAATTGTTGCAAGCCAACCTGCATTGCAATGAGTTAAAATATTTACTGTATCTTTTTTTTTATTGTAAATTTCTTCAATTATTTTCAGGCCATTTATACCTATATTTTCACAAAATTTTATATCTTCTTCGCAGATTTTATTTGCTTCGCTTAAAGCTATTTCTAAAATTTTATCACTATTAACGCCTGATAACTTATTCATCATTCTATCAACAGACCACTTAAGATTAATTGCAGTTGGTCTAGAACTAATTAAATTGTCTGCAGATTTTTTTAGAAATGATTGATCATTATTTTCAATAATAGCTAAAACTAATCCATAGGCTGCAGTAGCTCCTATTAAAGGTGCGCCTCTAACCTCCATTATTTTTATTGCATTTATTACATCTTTTATAGTTTTTAAATCTTTTATAATAAATTTATGAGGAAGTTTTGTTTGATCTATAATCTTTACAACATTTTTTTCAAACCAAATGGTACGATATTCTTTTCCCTCAATTTTCATTTATTTAAAACCCGCCCAGCTATTGTATTTAATTTATCTTTAGTTTTTTTTGTTCTTTTATCAGGAGCAGTTATGATAGCTACATCTAAACAATTATTGGTCGGATCTTTTGGGTCAATATGATTTTCAAAATTTTCAATTAAATTTTTAATCATATTTTTTGCCTTTGCAGCATTATCTAATAAAACTTTAACTACTTGTTGTACATCAACGTTTTCATGATCAGGATGCCAACAGT
>NZ_CVSF01000062.1 GCF_001179925.1 Candidatus Pelagibacter communis
ACCACGAGGGCTCCAACGCAAGACTTTTACAAAATATATTAATGATTAACAACACAAAAGATTTCGATTTTGATTTAGCTAGAGGAGTTAATTCTGAAAAAGCTATAGCCAAAATACTAGGATTAAGTGAAGATAAATTTGAAGTTAAGTCAGAATTTGGCTTCTGGCAGAAATCTGGAAACATTTGTATTGAACTTGCATACAAAGGAAAACCAAGTGGATTAAGAGCAACTAAAGCCGAATATTGGATACATCGGTTTATGTATAGTAAAGACTTATGTATAGGCCAATGGATTGTTCCAGTTAGAATATTAAAGCAAGTAGTCAGAATTTTTTTAAAAGAAAATAAAAAAAGAAAATCACAAATAATCAGAATGTTAGGTGATGGATACCAGTCAAGGTGTGTCCTAATTCCTATGTCAGAATTTTTAAACCTTTGGAGGAAAGTTGAAATCAAAAATAAAAATACCAAAAATAGTTAAAAAGGATTTTCCATATTCTTTTTATCTAGCTCATTGGATTGATACCAACTCTACCTGCACTTGGGAAAATTTAAAAACAATAAAAAATTATAAGCCATCAATTTGTATTTCTACAGGTTGGCTTGTCTCAACAAATAATAACTCACATACATTCGTTAGTGATGTGAGCTTTAATGATGATGGAACTGTAGATGATTGTGGAAACACAACAACAATCCCATCGGTCAATATAATTAAACTAACGAAGATTAGGATATAAAATGATTAGAAGAATAGATGCAAAGAAAAGAACATTAGTAGTAGATGGTTCTTTATTTGTATACAGAATAGCAACAGCATTAGAAGAACCAACTAGATGGGAAGATGATATTTGGACTTTACACGCAGATGCTAAATTAGGAAAAAGAGTTATAGATACAACTTTAGGAAATTATAAAACAAAATTAAATTGTGATAAAATTATAATTGCTGAAGACCATAAAGATAATTTTAGACATAGCCTTTATCCAGAATATAAATCACATAGAAAAAAAGTTAGAAAACCAATTATAGTAAAACCTCTTAAGGAATACTTAAAAGAAAATTATGAAAGTGTTTCATTACCTGGATTAGAAGGTGATGATGTCTGTGGAATATTAGCAACTAAACCAGGCAACAAAGATAAAATTGTAGTTTTATCAGGCGACAAAGATATGCGTACTATTCCTGGTATCCATCATTTTATACATGATGACAGTACAGAAGTTGTTGATGAGAAAACAGCTAATTATAATTTTATGTACCAAACATTAGTAGGAGATTTAACAGATGGATTTGGTGGATGTCCAACAATTGGTGGTGTCAAAGCTTCAAGAGTTTTAGCAAATAAAAAAGACTTACCAGAAATGTGGGAAGCTGTAGTTGCTGAATATGAAAAACAAAAATTAGATAAAAAATATGCACTTACTCAAGCAAGATTAGCTCGAATATTAAGAGCATCTGATTGGGATAGTAAGAAGGAGAAACCAATATTATGGAAAATGTAATTAGAGATATTTGTTTAATTGCACTGGGAGCAATTTCAGCAGGCTTTATTTCAATATGGTTAGACATAAAAAAAGATAGAGAAAAAATGCGATGGGAACAATGGTATCGAAACAGAAACAAAAGATGACAAACAAAGATTTATTTGAAAGCCTTAAGTATCAAGAAGGTGGAGACCACTATTCTAAAATGAAGGTGCAACCAGCTTATTTTATAAATGAAAATAATCTGCCATTCGCTGAAGGTAATGCCATTAAATACATTTGTAGACACAAACATAAAGGCAAAGAGCAAGATATTAAGAAAGCAATTCATTACTTAAAAATGATTTTAGATAGAGATTATTCATAGCAAACAAAAGGACACTTTAGATATATGAACGAAAAAGACCAAAAAATAACTTTACCAGTCATATCAGATGACTTGTTAAAGGCATTAGATGGATTATTTCCAGAGAGAACTCCAGATATAAATATGGAGCCAAAGGAAATGTACTACAGAATTGGACAGCGTAGTGTTGTTCGATTTTTAATTCAAAAACAAAAAGAGCAATCAGAAAACATCATGGAGAAAAAATAATGTGTGTATCAGTTAAAGCTCCCAGTATGCCTCCAGCTCCAGAACCAGCTCCAGTAGCTCCACCACCAGTGACACAAAACACTCAAGGTAGTGCTAGACCAGCAGG
>NZ_CVSF01000063.1 GCF_001179925.1 Candidatus Pelagibacter communis
GGAACTCAATGATGTGCAAGCTAATGAACTTCTAAAAACAATAAAAGAATTTCAAGCTAAAGCAGTATCAGAGGCCAAGGATAAAACAGGTAAGAAGCAAATCAAAGAAGCTTCTCCACCTTATAAAAAAGAAGATGGCAAAGTTATCTTCAAATTTAAAATGAAGGCCAGTGGTACTAATGGTAAAACTGGAGATACATTTAAACAGAGACCAGGTTTATTCGACAATGAATTAAAACCTATAAGTCCAGATATAACTATATGGGGAGGTTCAATCCTTCGTGTTAGTTATCAACCATTCGCTTGGTACACACCTATGCTTGGTGCAGGTGTTTCCTTAAGACTTAAATCAGTTCAAGTAAAAGATTTAGTTGAGGGTGGTGGACAATCTAATGGAGCAGATAGCTTCGATAAAGTACATGGCGATAGTGCCAGTAAAAATGTAGGGTCAGATGACGAGGAAGTTCAAGAGGAAGTTTCCAAAGCAACCGACTTCTAAATTCAAATCAAAGCTTGAGGAGGA
>NZ_CVSF01000064.1 GCF_001179925.1 Candidatus Pelagibacter communis
CTCCTTGAGGCATTGAAAAAGGGTTGTGACTAAATTTAATATTATTTGTTATCTCGTCCTTTTTCAATAATAGAATTTTTATAGTCTGAGTCTAAAAATTTATATAAATTATCTTTATAATTAATTATATTTTCAGACCAAATTAATTCTTCAAATGCATCTGGACTATCTAAATCGATTTTTAATCCATCACCATGTATTCTTTCCAAACTTTCGTTTTTATGATAATAAATTTTTTTAAATTTGCTCCATAAAAATGGAATTTTTGTAAATGGAAGATCAGAATACACATAACTACCAAAATCTTCATGTTTAGATAAAGTTTGAGTTAAAATAGTTGTTCCTGATCTAGGCATTCCCGTGATAAAAATACATTTATTGTCAAGATTTATGTAATTATTTTTATGATTTTTAATTATTAAATCCTCAAAAAAAGAAATATTATCAATTATACTTCGAAATTTTCTTTGCAATTTTAAACCTTTTAAAATACTCATATGCAAATCTTATGATTGATAAATTACTACGTCTATCATTTTTTTTTTCATTAGCTATTTTAATATTTTTTTTTGGCTATGTTTCTCATAAATATAAAGCGAAAAAAATTTTTAATACGATTGAACCAATAATTTCCAAAATAGAATTAGAATTAGATCTTGATTTTGATGAAAAATTTGGAGAGAGAAAATTAAATTTACTTTTTTCAAACTCAAATTTAGCTAATGATATGAATTTTTCATATGCAAATAAACCTCGGGATAAATTCAAAAATTTTTTATTTCTAAAATTAGATCATAATTATCCTGTATTAATGAGTTCGCCTGATAGGATAATTTGGAAGTGGAATCTTGAAAAATTTAGAAATGCAAAAAAGTTAATTCCATATTTATTGTATGACAATGGTGACATAATTTTAGGAAGATATGAAACTAAGGGTATATATAAAATTGATAAAAAAGGAAAAATAATTTGGCAAAATGATTTATATAATCATCATTGGATTTTCGTTTATGAGGGATTTCTTTATGTGCCTGGAACTACTTTTTTAAATAATAAGAGTGAATTGAAAGAAAAGATATATGAAAATTCGTTTATCAAAAACTGTGAAGCAAAACATAAATCTAGATTTGGCACAATTATGATTATTGATGAAAAAAACGGAAAATTAGAAAAAGAAATATCTATTATTGAGTCATTCTATAAAAATGAATTATCAAAAAAAATAATAGAAAAATATGCCTCGAATTGTACAGACACATTGCATTTAAATGATGTGAGAGTGTTAGATGAAAAAAAGGCAAAATTTTTCAGTAATGGAAAAAAAGGTGATATACTTGTTTCTTTAAGGCACTTAGATATGATAGCATTAATTGATAAAGATACTCATGATATAAAATGGTATGTTCAAGGAAAATTTAAAAATCAGCATTCACCTAGAATTACGCCAAAAGGTACTTTGTTAGTTTTTGATAATCATTTTAAGGCTCAGAAATCGAGAATAGTAGAGATTGATATAGTTTCAAAAAATATAGTTGGATATTATTCTGGTAAAAATTCCAAATTTTATAGCACCACAAGGGGAAGAATTCAATTAATTGATAATAGAATTATTATTCAAAGTTCTGACCAGGGAGAAATATTTGAAATAATGTGTGACTCAGATTATTTAAGTGATATTAATTGTAAATCTAAATATTTATTTTCTGCAGTGTTTTCAGGTTTTTACCCAAGCACTGGTTCTTCGGTCAAAGGAGGTTATATTAAGGATCAAATCTATATAGGTGATTTTTATAAAAAGATTAATTTTATTTCAAAATGATGAAAATCTTAAAAATTTTAATTTTTACATTTCTATTAATTACCAATGCTAATGCATATATAGGAATAGGACCTTTATTACCTCTTCTTGGAGGTGCTATAATGTATATTTTTGTTGGTATTATTATTATTTTAGGTTTTATTTTTTATCCTTTAAAAAAAATTTACTCTTACTTGAAAAATAAAAAAAATATTAAATCGGATAACAATAAAAGTTTAAAAAATTAGATTAATATATTTTTTCTTTAAAATAAACTTTATAAATTCGATCGAATTCAGATTTTATATGTTCCTTTAAATTTATATCTGACTGATTTTTTGAAATTATAAGCTGATTAACTTTATCAGATATAATATTATCTTTTGGATTATTTTTCCCCAAGATAGGTAGAATAACATTTCTTTCTTGTGTAGAAGAGATGAATCGTAACTTCTGCAATTCATCTTGAGTCAAAGAATAAAAATCTCGAAAAATTGGATCTTTTTTTTTTAAAGATATAGAGTTTTTATAATATCTTATTCTATTTCTAATTAAATTTAATAATGGTATTTTTTTTAAGAATAATTTAATTTTATTTGAATTATTTATCTCAGATTGAAGAAAAGTATTTTTATTTTGATAATGAGTAAAGGAAGGGATATCAAAACGCAAACATTCGTTTGAATTAAAATATTGTAATAAACCTTCTCTTATAGTGCTTCCACCAGATTTAGGAATGTGAACATTAAATATTATCTTGTTATGATCAATGACTGGATTTGTTTCAATTTTCATTTCTATTGTTTTATTGATCAAACTACAATTTAGGTCAATTTTTTGTAATAAATTATATATTAACAAAATTTTTGTTAATTTAATTCAGTAAAAGAGCTATAATAAAATTTTCATGAATCTGGATATTTATAAAGAGACGATTTATTACATTTTATCTCCAAGTAATTTTAGTTCTGGAGGCCCAAAACATTTACATCAATTAGGTGCTGAGTTAAAAAATTTAGGCAAGAATGTTTTCATGTATTATTACCCAAATAATATAGAAGACCCTGTACATGAAAATTTAAAATCTTACGATGTACCTTTTACAAGAAACATAGAAGACTCGAATAAAAATATTTTGATAGTAGCGGAAGTTAATGATCAAATTTTAGTTTCAAAAGAATTTAAGAATATTCAAAAGGTATTATTTTGGCAGAGTTTAGATCATTTTTTTATAACGCACTATCAACAAAATTTTTCAAAATACATAAAATCAATCATAAAGATACCATTTAAAATTATAAATAAATTTAATGATTTAACAAAAAATTATTTTGGCAATTTAAGTTTAGCAAAATATTTAAAAACTATTTATTTAAACTTTCCTTTTTCAAATCTAGTAAAAAAAGATGATTTTAAACTAAATCTAGCACAATCTTATTATCAACATAAAATTTTGAGCTCTAAAAATGTTGAAACTCTTTATTTAAACGATTTTATACGAGATGAATTTTTTCAAGCAG
Organism: Candidatus Pelagibacter communis; assembly: GCF_001179925.1. Classification (GTDB taxonomy): domain Bacteria; phylum Pseudomonadota; class Alphaproteobacteria; order Pelagibacterales; family Pelagibacteraceae; genus Pelagibacter; species Pelagibacter ubique_E. The sequence goes on from NZ_CVSF01000064.1 coordinate 3,319, forward strand.
CAAAACGTCTATCGTTAAAAGATAAAGAAAATACAATTTGCTACTACCCTGTCAAAAGCTCGAGTTTTATGAATAGAATAATTGAAAAGAATCCTAATTTAAAATTTGTTCCTTTATACAACTATAGCATTAAAGAAATAATTGAAATTTTATCAAAAAGTAAAATCTACATAGATTTTGGTTATCATCCAGGTGTTGATGGCCTACCTAGGGAAGCAGCTATATTAAGAAATTGTATTTTAACTAACAAAGAGGGTAGTGCTTTTTATTCAGAAGCGGTACCTATTTATGAGCAATATAAGTTTGATGAAAAACAAAAAAATTTAATAAGGATAAAAAAAAAGATCAATTATATATTTGACAATTTTGAAGATGAGCTAAAAAATTTTGAGCACTATGTAGGTATTTTAGAAAATGAAGAATCGATATTCAAATCTCGAGTAGCAAAAATTTTTGATACCGAAAAAAAAAATCAGTAATAAATTTAAATTTAAAAAATTAATTTTATTTTATAAATCGTATTTATTCTAATTGACCTAAATAATTGACCATAATAACTCCTATAATAATCAAAACTATTCCTATTATACCAAAAATGTTCGGAACTTGATTGTATTTTAAGAAAGCAAAAAGAACCACTCCAGTAACTGTTAAACCACTATAAGTTGAATAAGCAAACCCAACAGGAAGTGAGTGCATTGCTTTTGCAATACAAAACATAGTTACACACATAAACAAAATACAAAAAACAGATGGTGTTAATTTTGTAAATCCTTCAGATACTTTAGCTAAGCTGTTGCAAACGATGCCAAAAGCAATAGCTGAAATTAAAAAAAAATATCCAAATAAAGTTTTCATGAGTCTAGATAAATAAAAATTTATATTTTTACAAATTAAGATTATCAAATTGGTTAATATTTACTATTTTATTATTTAATCTTTTCAAAAATAGTCTATTAAATCTTATGGCTAGATTTAAAAAAATAATTATTGCTTGTGATGGGGAATCTGCAAGCGGTAAAAGTACAGCCGCAAAATTAGTCTCAAAAAAATATAAACTTTTACTTATTAATTCTGGTTTATTATACAGATATTGTAGTAAACTAATTATTGAGAATAAGCCTAAAAAAACTATTCCATATCTAAGAAAAAAGTTTAAATCAATTACTTATAATACAATTTCTAAACAAAAACTTCACTCAGAAAAAATTTCAAATCATGTCGCGATTCTTGCTAAAAATAAAGATGTAAGAAAAATTGTAAACAATTTGCAGAGAAGAATAATTAAAGCACATAATAGGATTTGTATTGAGGGTCGTGATATTGCTAGTAAGATTTTAGCAAAAAAACCAAAATACGATTTAGCATTTTACTTTGAATGTAATTTAGAAATTGCAGCTAAAAGACGTTGGTTAGAGATCAAAAAAAAAGTACCTTTGAAAGAGGTAAAGAAATCTTTAAAATTTAGGACTAAATTAGACAAACATAGAAAAAATAGTCCATTAATAAAAGTAAAAGATGCTATTTTGATTAAAACAGACAAGCTGTCAAAAAAACAGGTGTTAATGAAAATGTCTAAACAAATTGATAAATTTTTTGAGAAATAATATTTTTAAATTAATTTTTTGTATTTTTATCTATATCGAAATTTTCTAGAGAAAGAGTTAGATTAGAATTGTTATCAGTAATATTTTCTATTTCTTTATTTTTTTGTAATTCTCTTTGTTTCAATCTTAATTCTCTTCTATTCTCTTTCAACTCTTTTTCTTTTTGTTCTTTATCAAATTTTTCTTCCCATTCTTTGATTCTTATATATTCAAGTTGTTTTTTTCTTTCTTCATCTTCTTTTAAAGCTTTTAATTCTTTATTTTTTTTTCTTTGCTCTTTTAATTCCTTATGTTTTTGTTCTTCTTCTCTTACTTTTAGATCTATATCTTTCCTACTCTGAACTTCTTCTTTAAATTTTAATTCTTTCTCCTTAATTCTCAATTCTTTTGCAATTGTGACCAGATGTTCATCTTTTTTTATAAGTCGTTCAGACTCAATTTTTATTTTTTCTTCTCTTAATTTAAAATCCTTTTCTTTAATTCTTAATTCCTCATCCCTAAGTTTTATTTTATTACTTTCCTTATTCAATTTTTCTTCCCAGTTTTTTAATTCTTTCCTTTCTTTTTGAATTTGATTTTTTTCTTCAAGTTTCTGTAACTTAATATTTTTAATTTTTTCTAATTCTTTATTCTTTTTATAGTTTGAAAATGCTGCACTAATAGATTTTGTTGTAATGGTTGCTATTTTTGCTAAACCAACTTTTTTACTATGAACTTTTTTTTTAATTTTTTTTTTATATGGCATTTTTTAAAAAAGACATTTCACTGGAGAAAATATTATTTTTCAATAAAAAATTTAAAAAAAAAGATTTTAAATCTGACTAATTTGGGTACAACCTTTAATTGATTTAAATTTAGTAATTTTTTGTTTCTCCTTCAGCTTTTTCTGGCTCATCAATTGGCTCTGTAGTTGGATTAAGTTCAATTCCTGCAGGAGTAATTGTTTGAGGCATTGCGACAAACTGAGAGTCGGGATTATCAATTGTTTGTCTCATTTTCATTCTATATACACCAAATACTCCAATTAGTGAGTGAAAAACGAAAAGGAATATAAAAAATCCATTAGATCCTACAACATCCATAAATATTGAGCATAAGAAAGGACCACTCATTGCGCCTAATCCAAATGCAAATTGAAGTCCAGCACCTGCTGCAACAAATCTATCTTTTGAAATATTGTCATTAGTATGTGCTAAAATTAATGAAAACATAGGCAAGCTGCAAAAAGAAAAAAGAATAAAAAATATATAAAACCAAGTTTTACTTGTTGCTAGACCATCTGGTAAATACATTTGTCTAGAAACTAAAATTGCTATAATTGCAAAAACTGCTGCACCAAACGTAGAAAATACAATTACTTTTCTTCTATCGTAAATATCTGAAATTTTTCCGATAGGAAATTGTGCTATAGCACCAGAAATAGCTAAAAGGAATGTTACAATAGATATTTCTAATATAGTAAAATTCATAGATGTTGCATAAACCGCTAATAATGTAAATAATGCAGATTGAATAGTGCCATAAAACAAAGAGCTTACCATTCCAAAAGGTGAAGCCTCATAAAGTTCTTTAAGATTCATTGCTTTTATTTTTTTAAATGTGGGAGGTTTTTTTTTGGTTAACAATATTGGTATTAAGGCAGCCGAAGTTATGATAGATATTAAAATGAAAGGTTCAAAATTTTTTGGACTACTAAAATTTAAAAGAAACATACCAATCCCCATCGATCCGTATAGGATAACCATATAAATTGACAACACACTCCCTCTATTTTTGTTACTTGATCTATCATTGAGCCAACTTTCAGCTACAGTATATATGCAAACCATACTTATCCCAGTTAGCACCCTTAATAAAAACCACACAAAAGGATGTATTATAGTTGAATGGGCTAAAATAACTAATGAAGCTAACGATGCAAAAGCAGCAAACACTCTTATATGTCCAACTCTAGAAATTATAGTCGGAATAGTTGCAGCCCCTATAAAATATCCTACAAAATATCCAGACATCATAAATCCAGTGGCTGTAAGACTAAATTCTTCTTGAACTGCTCTCACACCAAGTAGAGATCCTTGAAAGCCATAAGCCATCATAATACATCCCATACCTAAAAATAGTGCCCAAGAATTTTTTAAAACTTTATTCATAAAAGCTGACGTAACTATTCGCGATGTATTAATAAATCAAGTCTTATTTGTGACAAGCTTAAGAATTTTTGAGCTTCAAAAACGAATGAACTGCAATTGTAGTAATTATCAACAATCCTCCATGAAGAGTTTCAAGGGTAGGTTGTTCCTTGATTATAAGCCAAACCCAAATCGGTCCTATAATAGTCTCTAGTAAAAAAAATAGATTTACTTCTGCGGCTGGTATAAATCTTGGAGCAATGGTAACTAATACAAATGGAATTGCTACACAAAGGATACACATCAATGGAACAATTATTAGGTCTTTATTTTCTAGCATAAAGCTCTCAATAAAAAACAAAGCAAATACTGCAACAAATAATTTACCTATTACAGCGGCAGGAACTAAATTTTTGGATTTGGCAGACCTTATAGTAATTGCTCCAACAGCAAGACCTATTGCGGTAATAAATCCTAATATATCGCCATAGAAATTACCTAATTTAAGTGAGTCAAAAAAAATATAAATCACAGCTAAAAAAGTTATGATTATTGAAATCCATGTTTTTTTATCTGGAGGTTCTTTTAAAACTATTGCACCTAAAATAGCAGATAACATTGGCGCAGTAGCTATCATCACTAGTGTATTAGCAACATTTGTATTTTGAATTGAAACAACAAAAGTAACGTTTGTTATACTAAAAGTGATAATATAGATAAGTCCATGATAACTGCTTGAGAAAAGAATCTTAAAAAAATTTAATTGATAAACTATAAGCATTATAAAAAACACTGTAAAAAAAGGTATAATTCCTCTATAAAATACTAAACCCCAAGTATCAACATTTGAAAGTCTTATAAACAAAGAGTCTGGAGTAATAAACATTACTGCAACAAAAGCGAGCAAAGAACCTTTTTGTTGATCAGTAAGATTATTCATATTTTTAATTTATTCCAAAAGGTTTTAGCAAGATTAATTTCAGACAAATCATAAAGTGTTTTTAATCCGGTAGGAGAAGTAACATTGATATCGCCATTAAGTTTTTGATCGATAAAATCAATTCCTGCAAAAAATATTTTTTCTTTTTTTAAATCTTTAGCAATTAATTTTGATATCTTTATTTCTAGTGTAGTCAAATTGGTATTGATCGCTTTTGCACCTTTACTCATATTGCTTAAAAAAGATCCTTTTTTGGGCACTCTTGATATTGCACCACAAACTTGTCCATTTATAATAAATACCCTCTTATCGCCATAAATGATTTTAGATAAATATTTTTGACACATTATATGACCATGGTTTTGTAAAAATTTTTTTATAAAATTAAAATTAAATCTTTTTAATAGGTGTATATTGTTTCCGCTATAACTGTGAATAGGTTTCAAAATTACTTGATTATGTTGTTTAAAAAATTTTTTAATTTCATAAATATCTTTTGTAAAAATTGTACTTGGCATATATTTATAAAATTTGGCAGAATATAATTTTTCAGAAATATTTCTTATTGACGTAGGATCATTAATTATTTTTACTTTATCTTTAATTTTATCCAAAATATATGTTGTTGAAATATATTCAAGATTAAATGGAGGATCTTGTCTTATCAGAATAAATTTACATTTTGATAAATTCATTTTTTGTTTTTTTAATATCTTAAAAAAAATTTTTCTTTTATAATTAAATTCAACAAAAAAACCTTTGGCTATAATTTTTGAATTAATTATGGATAAATCTTTAGGCTCATAGTAGAATATTTTATATTTTTTCTTCTGAATTTCGTTTGCAAGAAAAATGGTGGTATCAGTTAATGGATTGAGTTTTGAGGGGTGATCTCCTTGAATAGCTATAATCTTATTTATCATATAATTCACTTAAATCTTCATTTTTTGAAAATTTATTAATCATATGATCTGCATTTGTAGTTTTATTATCAATAACTTCCTGTAAGTGATTTAAAAATATAGTTTCGTTTTTTCCACTTTTATTAATTATATCTCTTTTTTCTAATCCCTTCCTGGATAAGTCTAATAATTTAGATGCCCAATAAAGTAAATCTTTGCCCATTAATTGAGTATTAAATCCTTTTTGAGGTGCTTCTAAATAAGCATTGATTATTTTATTTTTATCCCATTTTGAAATAAGTTCATAAATTTCGTCAAGATTTCCATATAACATTCCAGTAAAAAAAGCTGGACCTGCACATAAACATTCCCAACCACAAGTGTCCATCGATCTTATCTCTATATATTTTTTTAATCTATTTTCTGTGAAAATTGTGCTTAGATGTGATGATAAATCATTCTCTTTTGGTAATCTATTACCTATTTCTATTATTTTTCCTTCCATGAAATGTTTAAAGGTATATTGATTTCCTGATATATAATTTTCTTTATCTTGAATGAATAATAGAGGAAAGTTCATAACAAAATCTGCATATTTTTCGAAATCCAATTCTTCGAAAAATAATTTTGGTAATCCACCCCGAGAAGTATTTTGCCAAACTTTTGATCTATAGGATAAATAATTGCTATTTTGTTTTTCAATAATTGAAGAGTTTGCAAATAAAGCGATAGATATAGGAACTATTGAATTAGCAACTTTGAATTTTTTTATAAAGTCTTTCTCAGATTCATAATCTAAATTTAATTGTGTTCCACAAGTTCTGTACATCATATCTAAACTTAATTCACCATCTAAAGGCATTTCTTTCGTCATAAGTTTATAGCGTTGTTTTGGATTATTTGGGATTTCATCAAGTTTAGAGATAGGATCGAAACCAGCGCTTACTATATTTATATCAAGTTTTTTTGTAACTTGTCTCAATTCAAATAAATAATCTTGAGACTCTGCACAAGCTTCATGAATATGATTTAATTTATCACCAGATAATTCTATTTGGTTTCCTGGTTCAAGAGATATATTTTTACCAGCATTATTTAATCCAATTATATTTCCTTTTTCTACAACTGCTTTCCAACCAAATTCTTGTAAAGCGCTAAACATTTCTTTTATTTTTGTATAATCTATTCTTTTATTATCTTTGTTATTGAACAAAAATTTTTCATGTTCAATTCCAATTTTTAAATCTTTGATTTCCTTTATTCCAGATTTGAAATGTTCGATAATTTTTTCTTTAGAAGTTATCATAAGATATTAAATACTAATTTATAATCAAATTTAAAGTTGTGAATACGGTTTTCTTGAAAAGACTTTTTTTACTATTGGTTTAAAAAACTCTAATGACAATGATTTATAATTAGGATCAAAAGAATTTTGATCATATTTTTCACAGAAATCTATTGTTGCTTGATAATATTTATGGTCTTTATATTTATCTCTTTTGTTTTTATCACCACCCAAGTGATGTGCATAATAATACATTTGAAATTCACCATGTTTTTCAATAATCCAGTGTGTCTTCTTTGAGACATAAGGCTTGAGTATTGCCGCAGCATATTCTGAATGATTTAATGGAGCTAATTCATCTCCAATATCATGTAATAAAGCTGCAACAATCATTTCCTCACTCTCTCCATTTTTATAAGCTCTAGTTGCACTTTGAAGTGAATGTTCTAGTCTTGATATTTGGTAACCTTCTAATGTTTCTGTCAAATTAGACATAAATTTTAATATTCTTTCTGCAGTTTTACCTGCAAAATCTTTTTCATGTTTATCTAAAAAAAGATAATCATCTTTTGTTCCATTCTTCATCTCTGTAAAACTTACTTTTTTCATTTTTAATTATTTGATGTAGTATTTAATAAAGACAATTGAGTAATCTTATTATCACCTAATTCATCTACTGGTTTAACTGGGTACTCACCAGTAAAGTAATGATCTGTTAATTGAGGATAGTTTTCATTTCTTCTATCAAATCCTATTGCTCGATACATACCATCAATTGATAAAAAATTTAAAGATTTGGCACCAATATATTCACATATTTCTGAATTCGTTTTATTAGCTGCCAATAATTCTTTTCTAGTTGGTGTATCTACTCCATAAAAATCTGGATATCTTATTTCTGGACAAGCAATTTTAACATGCACTTCTTTTGCACCTGCTTCGTATAACATCTTTACTATTTTATGTGAAGTAGTCCCTCTAACAAGTGAGTCATCAATTAAAACTATCTTTTTATTTTTTATTGTTGTTTGGTTGGCATTCAATTTTAATTTAACACCAAGGCTTCTTATTTTTTGACTTGGTTCAATAAAAGTTCTTCCTACATAATGATTTCTAATTAATCCATGTTCATAATTTTTTCTTAAATGTTGAGCAAATCCCAATGCTGCAGCATTACCACTATCTGGGACAGGGACTACGATATCAGCATCAATATTATTTTCTTTGGCAAGTTCAATTCCTAAATTCTTTCTATGTTCGTAAGCAGTCTTGCCATTTAAAATACTGTCAGGTCTGGCAAAATATATATATTCAAAAACACATGGTCTTGCTTTTTTTGGAGGGAAAGGCTTAATACTTTCTAATTTATCATTTTCAATTAAAACTATTTCGCCATTTTCAACCTCCCTTACAAATTTTGCTCCAATTATATCGAGAGCACATGTTTCTGAAGTAAGCACATAACTATTTTTTAATTTACCAATTACCAATGGTCTTATTCCATAGGGGTCTCTTACTCCTATCAAAGATTTTTGAGTTAGCATCACTAATGCATAACCACCTTGAACTTGAAAAATTGCATCCACAACTTTATCAATTGTTTTAACTCTTTTGGATTTTGCAATTAATTGAACAATTGTCTCTGTGTCTGAGGTTGTATAAAAGATTGCACCGTCTTCAACTAATTTATTTCTTAAATATATAGAATTTGTTAAATTCCCATTATGAGCAACTCCAATCCCTCCAGCATTTGTATCCGCAAAAAAGGGCTGAATATTTCTTAAGGTATTACTGCCAGTTGTGCTATATCGATTATGACCAATTGCAAAGTTGCCTTTTAATCTTTTGAGTATTTTTTCTTTGTTAAAGTTATCACCAACTAACCCAAATCTTTTTTCAGAGTAATATTGTTTGCCGTCAAAAGTAACAATTCCACAACCTTCTTGGCCCCTATGTTGTAAAGCATGAAGACCTAAAGCGGTCAACGCAGATGCATCTTCAATATTGCTGATACCAAATACACCACACTCTTCATTTAATTTTGAATTATAATTCTTCAATTTTTTCTTTAGAGTGTTGATATGTTTTTTCATCTGGAAATTCTTTCAATAAATAATTACTACCTTTCTCTAAATATGGAAAGACATAAGATTTATCCACATTTATTGGCCATTTATTATAATTATATACTATATGGATACCTGAAAAGACACATACAGAAATAATGTAAGCCCTTAAGAAACCAAAAAAGAATCCAAACACAGTATCTAAACTTCCTATTCCAGTATATCGGACAGCTCTGCTAATTCCTTTACTAACCATTAAAACTAAAAAAATCACTATTACAAATATAGCAACACCTAGAACTAAGTCTAAAACATATTCGTTATCTATAATATCTTCTAAGTAGGGTTTTGTTCGAGGGAAAATAATTAATGTAATTATGAAGGCCAATAACCACTTTAACATCGATAAAATGCTTAATACAAAGCCTTTTTTATAACATTTGATTAAAGATAAAAAAGTAATTCCAAGATAGATTAAATCTATAATAGATGCTGAATTAAAAAAAACTGCAAAAGCATTCGACATCAGCTACTTTCCAAAAGGTTTTGTCACTAAAATTAAAGAGGGAAGAAGGGTTAATACAGAAACCATTGCTATTAACATTGCCAGCCCAGTAAATATTCCAAAATAAATTGTGGGGATGAATTTTGATAAAACTAATATTGAAAAACCAAAAACTATTGTTATCGAAGTATTAAGTATTGCTACACCAACTGTGGAATGACAGGTTTTTATTGTTTTTTTATATTCCTTAGTTTTATCGAATTCTTCTTTAAAACGATAGATATAGTGAATACTGTTATCAACTGCAATTCCAATTGTGATTGCTGCAATAGTTATTGTCATCATGTCTAGTGGAATATTAAGTAAACCAATAAATCCGAGTATAAAAAAGGCAGCTATAAAGTTTGGTACTACACCAATTAGAGACAATTTTATATTTCTAAATAAAATCATAAACATTATAAAAATTCCAATCATTACCAGTCCTAAAGTTAAAATTTGAGATTTAAATAAACTTTGTAATAGATTGTTAAATAAGATTAATACACCTGCTAATTTATATCGATCTTTTTCTAATCCAAGATTATTTTGAAGATCAAAATTGATTTTATTTATTAAATCATTTCTTCTTAAATTTTCTTTGGAATCTATTATTCTTAAACTTATTCGAGCTTCATTATCTTTGATTGAAATATAGGGATCTATTATTTCAGTTTTGATAGCTTCGGGAATTTTGGTATATAAAACACCCATTTCTAGAGTGCCAAGTGGTTTGTTATTATTCAGCAAAGTTGCAACATCTATAATAGAAGAAAAAGATAATACCTTTCCTATTTGAGGTAAAGAGTCTAAATAATTATGAACTTTTGCAATTGTATCAATTTTGTCTTTGGTAAACCAATATTTTTCATTTCCTTGTTCGTCTTCATCACCCCAATCATCAAAATCATCATCTTTTCCAACATCTTCTTTTTGAGCCTCTGGAAATTTTAAAATTACTTCAAGAGGGGTAGTGCCGCCTAGCTGTTCATCAATTAACTTCATTCCTTTATAAATCTCAGTTTTTTTACTGAAATAATTTATAAAACTATTTTCCACCTCTAATTTTGAAATACCAAATATACTGAGTCCGATAACAACTACAGTTACTATAAAGATAGGCATTTGATAATTTAGAGACAAGTTTCCCAGAAATTTAGTAATTGTTGATCCGTCATCTTCTTTAACAATTATATTCTTTGTTGAAACGAAATTTAATAAAGTAGGAAGAAGTGTAAAAGTAATTATAAATGAGGTAATTAATCCCAACGTCATCATCCATCCAAAATCAATAATAGGTTTAATTTCACTAAAGATTAAAGATAAAAATGCTATCACTGTAGTTAGCACTGTATAAAGTATAGGCCAAAACATTTTACTAGTTGTTAAAGATAATATTTCCAAAATAGTTTTAAAAGGGTATGCTTTTCTTAATTGTAAAAATCTTGTGCTCATATGGATATTCATTGCCATAGTTAATATTAGCATTAGAGCAATAAAGTTAGATGAAATTACAGTCACTTTCCAACCAAGCAAACCTAATAGACCCACCATAATAATAACCGAAAAAAAACAGCTACTAATTGGAACAATTATCCAAATAATTTTTCTAAAAATATACCAAAGAGTAGTAACTATGAACAACAATACCCCTAAACCAAAAACAACTATATCACTTTTTATGAATGTCATCATATCATCTGCTATCATTGGAATACCCCCTAAATAAATTTTTCCAATATCTTCATAGCTTTTTATGACATCTCTGATTTCTAAAATATTTTTATGGTTACGTTTTTTAACTTGATCTCGATACTCATCTATTTCTTTTTTAGATTTGTTTGTTATATCTTCTAAAGGAGGGTTTGGTTTAATATTAACTATAATTCCACTTGTTTTTCCGTCTTCACTTATCACAAAATTTCTAAAAACAGGACTATCTAAAATTTCATTAAATCCTCTCTCTTTGTTAACATCTTGATCTTTCAATGTTTTAAAATTTTCTAATCTTTCCTGAAGGGGAGCATCAGAGTTGTTTAAAAGTGGAATATCTAATAACGTGATTACACTGTGTACCCAATTTAGGCTTTGAATTTTATATTTTAAACTCAATAAATTATTTATTGAACTATCCGTCACCATTCCTTCATTTGGTGAATAAGTGAGGACTAGAAATTCTTTAGATCCATATCGATCAGTAATTTCTCTTAAATATTCAAGATCAGGATCTCCTTCAATTAATAATGTCTCAGAGGAGGCATCCAATCTAAAGTCCTTTGAAAAATAACCAAAACTAAGTAATGCAATTAATAATATTGCAAAAACAGATTTTGGGTTTTTTAAGATTGTACTTTCATACAAATCATCAAACATAGGTTCTTTTATATTGGAAATTAATTAGTTTGAGTATCTTTAAATTTTGTAAATCTTTCTTCAAATTCAAGAGTTACTTTACCAATAGGACCGTGACGTTGTTTTCCAATTATTATTTCAGCTAAATGAGCTACTTCATTCATTTTTGCTTGCCATTCAGCATGCTCTACGGTTGCTTCTCTTGGCTCTTTTCTCTGTAAGTAATATCCCTCTCTATAAACAAACATTACAACATCAGCATCCTGCTCAATTGACCCAGACTCTCTTAAATCAGCTAGTTGTGGTTTATGATCATCTCGTTGCTCTACTTGTCTTGATAATTGAGATAAAGCAACTACCGGTATCCCAAGTTCTTTTGCAATAGCTTTTAATCCTTGGGTAATTTGAGAGATTTCCTGAACTCTTCCATCTTTATTATTAGTTGTACCTTTCATTAATTGAATGTAGTCTACGACAATCATTTCTAAGCCATGTAGTCTTTTAATTCTTCTAGCTCGATTACTCATTGCAGCAATACTAATTGCTGGTGTTTCATCAATAAATAAGGGTAACTCAGAAATATTTTTAGAAGTTTCTAAAAATTGATCGAATTGATCATCAGAAATTCTTCCACGTCGTATGTCGTTGGATCCAATCCGAGCTTGTTCAGATAAGATTCTTGTAGACAATTGTTCAGATGACATTTCTAATGAAAAAAAGGCAACAGAAGATTTTTTTCCACTATCTTGAATATATTTCGCAGCATTAAAAGCTATATTAGTTGCAAGAGATGTTTTACCCATAGAAGGTCTACCAGCGATAATGATTAGATCTGAATTATGAAATCCACCTAATCTATCATCCAAATCTCTTAAACCTGTTGGGACTCCAACAATACCACCTTCATTTTTGTAAGCTGCTGATGCCATTTCAATTGTTTGTTTCATTGCATCATCAAACTTGATTAAAGAAGAATTAAATGAACCCTTTTCTGCTAAATCAAATAATAATTTTTCTGAGTTTTCTATAATACTTTGGCCATTAATATCTAGGTCATTTAACTTTGCGCTATCAATTGTTTGTTCTGAAATTTTAATCAATTCACGTCTTACAAACATGTCGTAAATAATTTTTGAATATTCAATAGCTTGTCTTACTGATGTAGAAAATTTTGTAATTTTTACTAAATATTCTGGTACATCTAAATCATCTTTCTCATTTTCAAAATAATTTTTCAAAGTTATAGGATTTGCTAGCATCCCTTTATATATCAAGTTTTCAATGGCACTATAAATTTTTTGATGCATCGGATCATAAAAATTAATATTTGAAATAATTGTACTTATTTCATCAAAGATTTCATTAGTAACGAGTATTGAACCAATAACTGATTGTTCAGCCTCAATATTATTTGGTAGTTCTTTAAAGTTATCTTTTACTATACTAAGATTTTCCACTCTACTATCTTATATGAAATAAAATATTAAAAATTTAAAAAAAGCACTGTGGATGAAATTGTATAATTACTGAATTGTTTCAGCAGATTTTACTTCTATAGTGATTTCAGCATCAACTGCAGAGTGTAAAGAAATTTTAACTTTATGTTTACCAAGAGATTTAATTTCTTGAACAGGTTGAATCATTGAAGGTTTGATTTCAATCTTATTAGTCTCAAAAATTATTTTTGCAATTTCAGTTGGTTTTACAGATCCATATAGCTCATTATTTTCAGTACTTAATTTTTTTACGGAATATTGTTTTTTATTTATTTTTTCAGAAATTTTTTGAGCTGAAGCTTTTTTTTCATTATCTTTTTTAGCTAATTCAGATTTAATCTTCTCAACCTCTTTAATATTATCTTTCGAAGCATAAAGAGCCTTTTTATTCGCTATTAAAAAGTTTCTTGCATATCCTCTTTTGACGTCAATTATTTCACCAATTGATCCTATTTTTTTTACATTTTCTAACAAAATAACTTTCATATTATAATAATGCTAAATTTCTAGCTCTCTTAATTGATAAAGAAAGCTCTCTTTGTTTCTTTTGACTTACATTTGTAATTCTAGAAGGTAATATTTTTCCATTTTCTGACATATATTTTTTAAGTAATTTAATGTTTTTATAGTCAACTTTTGGTGCTCCTTTGATTGATAATGGACAACTTTTTTTGAATTTATATTTATTTGGTTGGAAAATACTTAGCTTAGCAAAATTACTCTGTTTTGCTTTTTTATTTCCACTTTGTCTTTTTGGCATAGTTAATTAAATTTTTTTTTCTTTTTTTTCGGGTTTCATACCATCATCTTTTTTGGCAAAATAATTTGTATTTAAATCAAAATCTTTAACTTTGACTGTTAAATATCTTAATAATTTTTTATCAATTGCTTCATTTTTTTCTAATTCTTCAACGACTTTTCCTTTACCTTTAATTTTGAAATGAATGTAGCTACCTTTTTTATTTTTTTTTATTAAATAAGATAGGTTAAGTAAGCCCCAATTCTCAGTTTTAACTACCTCTCCCTCGTTTTTTTCAACAATTTTTGAATATTTTTCAGTAAGTTGTTTTAGTTCACTAGGTGAAGCATCTTGTCTAGCTATAATAGTGTGTTCGTATAAATTCATTTAAATTCTTTAATAAAACGTGAGGATATACTATTATAAGTCTTCAATTACAATACTAAAAAGGGCAAAATTTAAATAAATTTTTATATGTTTTCAGTAATTTTTCCAGGTCAAGGTTCTCAGATGGTGGGGATGGGAAAAGAGTTTTACGATAATTTTGATATTGTAAAAAATTTATTTGTACAAGCTGACGATGCACTTAAAATGTCTTTATCTAAGACAATTTTAGAAGGACCAAAAGATGAATTGGATCTTACAACGAATACTCAGCCAGCAATATTTTTAATTAGTTATTCAATTTATCAAGTAATAAATAAGGAATTCAATATTGATTTAAAAAAAGCAAAATTTTTTGCTGGCCATTCATTAGGAGAATATACAGCAATTGCTTGTGCAGATTATTTAGATTTTCAAGATACAATTAGAATTCTTCAGATCAGAGGAAATGCTATGCAAAATTCTGTCCCAAAAGGTGAAGGTGGGATGATAGCAGTTTTAGGTACTACAGTTGAAAATATTGAAAATATTTTGACAGAAAACAAAAAAAATTTTTTAGTTGAAATTGCCAATGACAATTCAGAAGGTCAAATTGTATTAAGTGGAAAATCAGAAGATTTAGAAAAACTTAGCTCTCTTTTAAAACAAAATAAGATTAAAAACATAAAGCTACCTGTTAGTGCACCATTTCATTGTAGTTTAATGAAAAAAGCTACAGATATTATGAGAGATGAATTAAATAAATTGAATTTTAAAAAAGGTAACATTCCTTTAATTTCTAATTTTACAGCAAATGAAATATTTAATGCAGATGAACTGAAAAATTTATTAATTAAACAAATTGAAAATAGGGTTCGTTGGAGAGAAAGTGTTATTAATATGATTGAAAAGGGGGTAAATCAATTTATTGAAATTGGACCAGGAAAGGTTCTATCTGGGTTAGTTAAGAGAATTAATAAAGATGTTAAAGTTAGTTCAATTAATAACCAAGATGATATAAAAGAAATTAAATTATGATAGATTTGAAAAATAAGAAAATTATTGTTACAGGTGCCTCAGGCGGAATTGGAAATTCAGTTGTTGAAAAACTAAGTGAACATGGGGCTAATATTTTAGCTACTGGGACAAGAGTAGAAAAACTTGAGGCATTAAAAGATAAATTTAAAAATATTAAGATATTAAAATTTGACATATCGCAAATTGATAAAATAGAGGAATTTATTGAAAAAGCTTCAAATGAACTTGAGGGATTGGACTGTATTATTAATAACGCGGGTATTACTAAAGATAATTTAGCAATAAGAATGAATACAGAGGAATGGAAGCAAGTAATTGATATAAATCTTAACTCTACTTTTTTTATGAGCAAATTTGCTATTAAAAAAATGATGAAAAATAAAAAAGGCAAAATTATTAATATAACATCGGTTGTTGGACACACTGGCAATTTAGGACAAGCAAACTATACTGCTTCAAAAGCTGGTATAATTGCAATGTCAAAAAGTTTAGCTATTGAGTATGCAAAAAAGAATATAAATATAAATTGTATATCTCCCGGATTTATTAAAACTGCTATGACAGATAAAATAGACGAAAAATATAAGGATACGATAGTATCAAAAATCCCATCAGGTAGACTGGGTGAACCAGAAGATATTGCAAATGCAGTTCTTTTTTTATCTTCAAGTTTATCAGATTATATTAATGGAGAAACATTGCATGTTAATGGGGGCATGTATATGGCTTGACAAACTAGGTAATTAAACTATTAACGATTTTATAACAAAAAGGATCAATATGTCAGAAGATGTTTCAAGCAAAGTAAAAAAAATAGTTGCAGACCATTTAGGGATTGATGAGGCAAAAGTTACAGAGGAATCTAGTTTTATAGATGATTTAGGTGCTGACAGTTTAGACACAGTAGAACTTGTAATGGCTTTTGAGGAAGAGTTTGGTTCCGAAATTTCTGATAGTGAAGCTGAAAAAATCTTAACAGTAGGTGATGCTGTTAAATTTATAGAAGGCAAGGCTAACTAAAAATTTTAAATGCCCACTTCAAAAGATGGGGTAATGGTTATTTTGTCCTCTCCTTCAGGAGCAGGTAAAACAACTCTAGTTAATCTCATTTCTGAGCAAAATAACTTTAAAATATCCATATCTCATACAACAAGACAGCCACGACCAAACGAAACTCCAAATAAAGATTATTATTTTGTAGATAATAATGAATTTAAGAGACTGATTAAAAATCAAGAGTTTTTAGAATATGCTAAAGTTTTTAACAATTATTATGGAACAACAAGAACACCTGTTATTGAAAAACTAAATAAAGGTCAAAACGTAATATTTGATATTGATTGGCAAGGTGCGGATCAAATAAAAAATAAAAATTTAGATTATAAATTAATTACTTTTTTTATATTGCCGCCGAGTAAAGAAATTTTATATGAAAGATTGTCAAATAGAGAAATGAAAGATAAATTAATTGTTGAGGAAAGAATGAGACAATTTGAAAGAGATGTGCTGCATTGGATTAATTATGATTATGTTGTAATTAATGATGATCTTCAAGATTGTTATAAAAAAATTAATAATTTAATTAATGCAGAAATAAATAATGGATCTAAAGATTATGATTTAGAATATATAAGAAAGCATGTCGAAAAATTAACTCTTTAATTTTTCATACTCATCTGCCAACTTTATATAAGTTTCAATGTTCAAATTTTGTGGTCTTAGGTCTAAATTTATTTTGAGTTTTTTCACAATATGTATGTTTTTTTTAAATAACAAATTAAAAGGTTTCTTTATCATTTTTCTTCGATGAGCAAAAAAAGTTCTAGTAATTCTTTCAAGATTTTCAGAATTCTCTAATTGATAAAAATTTTGTTTAGGCTCGAAATACAAAATTGTGCTATCAATTTTAGGTTTTGGTGAAAAACTCGAAGGTTTTACATCACAAATTTTTTTGATATTCAATTTCCAATTAGATATTACAGACAATCTTCCATAATTTTTTGTATTTGGCAAAGCTATAATCCTATCTGCAACTTCTTTTTGAAACATTAATATGAGGTGACTAAACCAAAAATTTCTATTTTTTATATTAAGTATCCACTTACATAAAATTTCAGTAGAAATATTATAAGGAAGATTTCCAAAGACTATAAGTTTTTCTTTGTGTAATAAATTTTCATTTATTTTGAGAACATCTTCATTAATTACTTTTATTTGAGACTCAAAATTATTTTGTAATAAAGAGGCTAATCTATTATCTTTTTCGATTACAATTAATTCTTTTGGGTTTTTTTCTAAAATTTTTATTGTTAAATTACCAGTTCCAGGTCCAATTTCTAAAATTGATTTGTTATAAATATCAACCGTATCTAAAATTTTTTTGATTATGTTTAAGTCAACTAAAAAATTTTGGCCTAAACTTTTTTTTGCTTTTATCACCTGTTATCTAGAAAATCTAAAGCTTTGATTAAACTCAATGGGTTTGATTTATTTTTGCCAACCATTTCAATATTTGGTCCATGGTCGGGTGATAAACGTAAAATAGGTAAACCCATTGTTATATTAATAGCATTATATTCGTATAGAGATTTAAAAGGACCTAAAACTTGATCATGATACATACCTAAAATTACATTAAATTTTTTCCTATTTTTTTTTAAAAATATCGTATCTGCAGAGTAAGGCCCTTTTACATTGATATTCTTTTTAAACTTACTTTTAATTACTTGAGGAATAATTTTTTCATCTTCATTAAAATTTGAAACACTTTCACAGTGTGGATTTAAACCTGTTACTGCAATTTTGGCTTTAATTTTAAGCTTTTTTTTGAAAAAGCTATCTATCAATTCAATTTTTTCAGAAATCAATTTTTTTGAAACTTTGTTTGCAACTTGTTTTAGGGGCAAATGTGTTGTTAAAGGACATACGGATAGTTCTTTATTATAAATAAGCATTCCAGTTTTATTTCTTTTAAATTTATAAGAAATATATTCAGTTATTCCTAAAAATTTTTTATTCAAAAAATTTTTCTTATTAATTGGTCCATTTATTAACTTATTTGTAAATCCTTTATGCATTAAATCACATGCAACATCGAATGACTTTTTTAAATAAATTCTTAAAGATTTTTTGTTAGAGGTATTCTTAAAATTTATGTCTATAATATTTAAACATTTATTATTAATCTTTTTTTTAATAATTCGCTCAACCTCTAATATCTCTAATTTTTTTTTATAATTTAATTTCTTCATGTGTCTCATTAAAATTTTTTTACAACAAATAAGAACAAGAGGACTTTTATATTTTTTTTTTCTCAGTGCCTTAAATAGAATTTCAAAAAAAATACTGTTTGGTTCACCAGCAACTAATAATATTGGGTTATTTTTCATTTATAGAATAATTTAATTTTGATTTGTTGAAATATATTTTTGAAAATTTATTTAATTGTTCATTTGTTTCTTGATTTATCAATCTCTCAACTTCTTTATTTTTATCGATATTGATTTCGACAACTCTTTTATCTTCAATTTTAAGTATTAAAAAATTATTTGCTAATTTAATTAAATCAGTAAACTCACCTTTATTAATTTCACTTAATTTGTCTTTAATATTCTTTGATAAACTTATTTCACTAACCCAACCTATTTTCCCTCCAAATTTTGAACTATCCGAGTCACTATAAATATTTGCAGTATTATTAAAACCTATTTGATTGATACTAATTTTTATTTCATTTAAATAATCTTGTATTGTCCTATTTTTTTTTTTTGTAAATACAATTTCAGATAAAAAATATTCTTTCTTTGAATCTTCTTGCATCGCGTTAACTCTCGAAAGAATTTTTTTTTTATCAATTTTTACTTGATTATTATATTTTGAAAAAATTAAATCATTCCAATATAAATCTATTTCAATTTTTTCTTTAATTTTTGATAAGTTATAATTTGTTTTTTGTTTTAATATTTTTTCGAATTCTTTATCATTATTGAAACCTAATCTTGTATAAAGATCTTTCATGTAATCATCCACAAATTGATTAGCACCCTCCATAGTTGTAAATTTTTTAATTTCTTTTTTTTTTATTATTTGTTTAATTAAGGAATTTTTTGCTATCTCTAATTTCTGATTATAATTTAGTTGATTAAGATTTGAATTTAATATTTCTAAATAGTTTATCTCATTTTCTAAGTCATAATTTGTGATTATTTCATTATCCACTAAAACTTCAATCTTTATATCTGCCAACAAAATCTTATTGGAAAAAAAAATTGTTATAATTAAAAATAAAATTTTCTTTTTGATCATTATTGCTTAATATTTGGACTACTTACTTCAGCAAAAGGTGTTATTGTTAATTTGAAGAAAATACTTTCATCAGGTTTCAATTCTCTATCACTATAAAAATCTTTATTATACTCTATAGATGCAGCCAAACAGTCATTCTTATATTGGTACATAAAATTATAGTATTCAGTTAAATCTTTTGCTTTATTTTTTCTTGTCGAAAATGCAAAACTATTTGATTTATTTAAATTATAACTTGTTGTGTTAGATAAGTATGAACTTTTACTAGATGTGTTGTTTTCATTAAGATAATCAAATGTTGTAATAAAATTATTAAATTTAAAATCAGTAATTAAATTTTCATAATTTATATCTTGAAGGTTATTCTTGATAGATGAAATATATTTAGTTGTTATCGCTTCACTTGGATTAAACATGATCTCGCTAAATAGATTAGATGTTTTTTCTCCAATTTGATTATTGTTAGGAAGATCATCATTTTGCTCTAATCTAAAATTATTTGCTAATTTAAAATTGAATAATTCGTTGGTATTTAGTTTATCTAGTATTGAGTAGTCAAATCCATAGGCAGCAGATAAACCACCCTCTACACTTGTGTCATCGGTAGTTCTATCTAATGAATAAATATTAGTTATATTTATTTTTCTCTCAACACTTCTCTCATTTTTGGTGTGATTAGGTGCCGCTTTTAAAGATATTTTTGGTTTAAAGATTTTTTGATAATTATCTTCATCTTTAATTAAGGGAAAACTTGAGTTAAATTGATACATACTTGAAATAAAAAAGTTTTTTTTATTTTTGTAATCTGAATTTCTATTTTCACTATTAGTATTTCTAACTAAAAATTCATGACTATTTAAAAAACCATATTTACTTATTTGAGGAATTGAATTGAAAATAAAATTATTTACATTTCTTTTTTCTAGAACATTTGTATCGTATTGTCTTACTAAAGTATCAGATTCAAATAAAAAATTTCCATCTAAATTTGATAAGTTATTAAAATTTTTTGCTAGTTTTAATCTTGGAAAAATGTATTCATATCTATCATTATCTTTTTTACTTAAATTTTCATATATGGTTGAACTCAAATTAATAGATAAATTGTTAGAATATAAATCTAAATTAAGCGAATTTACCATCGTATCGTTATCATTAATTAGATCACTCTTTATTTTATCGGATTTTAAATAAGTGTCGTTTGAAGTAGTTTGAAGTTTCAAATTAAGTTTACTTGACTCAAAGTCTTGTACTGTTAGATTTTTATCATATTCATAGAAAAAGTGATTTTTAGAGTTTTCGTCTTTTTCTGCAAATAAACTAAAATCTGCAATGTGATTGGTATTGGAATTAACTTGTCTGTATTCCGTCTGGAGTAAAATTTTATCATCAGCATAAAGTCTTGGAGAAAAAGTTGCATCCTTGTTTTCTGCAATAGCTAAAAAATACGGAGTGTTTAAATAATTATCCGAATTAGGTGAATTTTTTATTGCAGGAATTAAAAAACCAGATCTCCTTTTGACTGTTGGGTCTGGATGAAAAAACTTTGGAAAATATGCAATTGGTAAATCGTAAACTCTTAACAACGCATTATCATATGAAATCTCTCGCTTTTTTTTATCATGCGTAATATTTTTTGCACTGAATTGCCAAGGTGGACATCCTTCTCTCTTTTTACATGTCGTAAAAACTCCTTTAGTAATTCCAGATGAATTTTCATCAATATTACCACTGTTTCCTCTTAATCTATAATTTTGACTTGATGAATTATTAAGATCTATTTTTACATCTTTTCCAAAAACTTTTCCTGAGCTAGTATTAATATAAGCAATAGACGTTTTAAAAGTATTTGACTGAGCATCTTTACTGATAAGATTTTTTGCTTTAATTAAATTTTTATTAATTTCAAAAACAAAACTATCAACAAAATGAGTATTACCAAAATTATCTTCAATTTTTGTAGTTTGATCTGAACTCACAATATTATTTTTTTGATCATAAAATATTTGATCGTTCTTAATTATAAAACTTCCGTCTATTTGGAAAACTTCAATATTTCCATTTGCTTTAATACTTAAATTTTTTTGATCGAAGACTGCATTATCGTATTTTATCTTTATCTTTTTAGATTTAATTAATGCCAATCCATTTCCAATTGACTTTAAAATATCTGTTTCCTTATAATATATATACTTATCTGAAATTATTTCTAAATTATTATCTTTAGAAATTGCAGTACCTTTATAAGCATTTATTTGATCTCCTTCATCTAAAATTTCAATATTTTTGCTTTTCAAGGTAAATGAATCTGAAAATGCAATATTTTGAAAGCATAAGATGCATATCAAGGTTATAATTTTAAAACTATTTTTCATTAATGTTTACAAGTCCTATTGCTGATAAAACAAATATTATAAACAATGGAAAAAATATTGATGGATATACTGGAATTTTTCCATTGTTTCCTAAAGAATTAAAGATAAAATTTATATAATAAATCAAAACTGATAAAAGTACTCCAGTTATTATGTGAAACAAAAGTGATTTGTTTTTTGAGAAGTTAAACATAACTATAATAGAGAATATGGTAAAGACTCCATAAAAAAGCGGAGTAGTAAAAAGCTTAAGTAATTGGATCGTTATTTCATCAGTAGAATAGCCAAATTTCTTATAATCCTCTTTGATTTCGTAAAGTCTTAATATGTCAAAAGATGATATATTTGAAAAAAGTTTATTTATTTTCTCAGAATTAAAGTTTGATGATATTTGAATTGTTCCCTCAATATTCTCCGTATTGTTTTCAATAGTGATATTTGGATTATGAATAATCCAATTGTAGTCGTTAATATCTATTTTATTTGATTGAATAGTTTTTATTAATTTAAAATCTGAGTCGAATTCATTGATGATATTTTCAAATAAAAATTTATCATTAATAAATTTAGATTTAATTATATATTTTTTTCCATTTATTTCATCTTTAATCCATAGTCCACTTTCAGTAACCATCGCAAGATACTTATTGTCATTAGAGAAATTATTTTTGATATCTGAATAATAAAATTTTAGTTTTGAGGCAATATTGTAATAGATAATTACATTAAAAACTCCAATAAATATAGATAACAAAAACAAAATTTTAATTATCTTTAAATTACTAAGACCAACCTTTTTAAGCAAATTAAGTTCTTCATTTTTGATCAAATCATATAAAAAAAATTGTGTTGATATTAAAAAAATAAATGGAAATATTTCAAATAAGGTTATTGGAGCATTTAATAAAGTCATAAAGTAAGGAAAAAAAAAGTTAGCATTCACATCTCTAAAAAAATTGATTTCCTCAAGAATTCCTAAAATAAAAATTAAAGCTAAAAATATTAACGATATATTAATAAATTTTCTAAGAAAATTTGTAATTATATATTTTTGATAAATTTTAAACATTTTTAACCAATCTATAAAATAATGAATATCCAATTATAAAAATAATCATTGGTATCAAGAGATACATTATTGTAAAATTAATTGATGTAACAGAGTATCGTACCGATACCTCTGAATATACTAAAAGAAAAAAAATCATCAAAAATATTAAATTTACTTTAGTTTTATAATTTTTTTCATTTTTTGAATACAATGTTAAAAAACAAGAAAATAAAACAATTAAAGGAATAAAGATTGGTTTGTATAACCTTATAAATAATTCTCGTTTAGTCTCTTTAATTAGATTCTCATCACACTTAAATTGTTGGAATTTATTATTCTCAATATCTAGAAAGCAACTTAATAATATTTTAGTGTCTATTTCTTGAATTTTAGGGACGGTGATAGTTTTTGAATTTAAATCTTTTAAACTGAAATTAATTTGATCGAAATCAAACAAATTAATTTTTGATTTCTCAAAATTTATCACTCTACCATCAAAAAGTTTAAGAGTTTTTTGAAATTCATCGTCTATAAGAATTCCTTTATTTGCATATATCATTTTTGAGTTTTTTTTATTGGTTTCTTCTAAGAAAATATTTTTGAAACTCCCATCGTTTTCTTTTCTATCAATAAATATAGTTAAACCATCAGTAACGTTTATGAATTTTCCTTCTTTAATCAAAGATGTAAAAAAATCAACATTTGAATTTTTTATAAAATTTCTAGCTTCAAGTTTTGATAATGGAGAAATATATGAACCAAGAATAATTTGAAAAAAAACAAAAATAAAAGAAAAGACTATTAACTTATTAATGAAATTTATCTTGCTAACGCCATTCACCCAAAAAATGAAAATCTCATTTTTGAATTCATATTTTAAAATTGTATAAAAAATTGAGATAAAAAATATGAAAGGTAATATTCTATGTATAATTTTTGGAAAATTTAATACGGAATAAAAGAAATAGATCTTTAATCCGTGACCATCTTCAGTAACAAAATCAAAATAGTTAACAGCTTGAATAGTCCAAACAATTAAGCCCACAATAAGCAAAGAAGCCACAAAAAATGTAACGATATCTAGGTAAAATTTTCTAAATATTAATTTTTTCATTGAAAATATTTTTACCACATATATAGCATTTGCTCGTATAAAGTGTATTTAAAAATTTATGTCTATCAAAATTAATTATAAAAATAGCGTTTCAAAGAAACTCTCTAGTAATCTTGTCTTATTCACTAATGAAAATTTCAATATTACCAATATAAAAAAATATATTTCCAGCTCTGAATATTCTTACATAAGTGAACTATTGAAAACTGGAGATTTAAAAAAAGATTTATTTGTTTTTGAGCTTAATTCAAAAAAAAAAATAGTTTTAATTTCCATAAAAAATAATTTGAAAAACTCTGAAATAGAAAATTTAGGAGCTAAATTTTTTGGACGAATAAACTTTGGAAAAAATAGCGAATATTTGATTAATACTGACTCTATAATTGATAAACAAAAAAATTTTATAGGTCATTTTCTTCATGGATTAAGATTAAAGTCATATCAATTTCTAAAATATAAGACAAAAAAAGATAATAGAAATATTTCATTGAATATTATTGGAAAAAATAAACCTTCAGAGCAAAACCAACTAAGATTTAAGTCTCTTGAAGAAGGTACTTTTTTTGCAAGAGATTTAGTATCAGAACCTGGAAATGTTTTACATCCTGATGAGTATGCAAAAAGAATTAAGTCTTTAAAAAAATATGGATTAAAGATTAATATTTATGATGAAAAAAAACTTAAAAAACTTGGGATGAATACTTTACTTGGAGTGGGGCAAGGAAGTATCAGGGGATCCTATTTGGTAACAATGGAATGGAAAGGATTAAAAAATAATTCTAAGCCTTTAGCTTTTGTAGGAAAAGGAGTTTGTTTCGATACTGGGGGTATTTCTTTAAAGCCAGCTAAGTTTATGGAAGATATGACTTATGATATGGCAGGTTCTGCAGTTGTTGTAGGATTAATGAAAAATTTAGCTTTAAGAAAAGCAAAAATCAATGCGGTTGGTGTTGTAGGTCTTGTAGAAAATATGCCGGGTGGAAATGCACAAAGACCAGGAGATATAGTTAAATCTTACAGTGGCAAAACAGTTGAGGTATTGAATACAGATGCAGAAGGAAGGTTAGTTTTAGCAGATGCTTTAACGTATACTGAAGAAAAGTTTAAACCAAAATTTATTGTTGATTTAGCAACTTTAACAGGAGCTATAATTGTTTCTCTTGGTTCTGAATACGCAGGATTATTTTCTAATGATGATAAATTATCAAAGCAATTAATTGATGTAGGTAATGAAGTAGAGGAAAAAGTATGGAGGATGCCATTAAATAAAAACTATGATAAACTTATTGACTCCAAAAATGCAGATATGCAAAATATTAACTATGTTGGTGGCGCAGGGTCAACAACTGCTGCACAATTTTTACAAAGATTTATTCTTAATAAAACCCCTTGGGCACATTTAGATATAGCAGGAATGGCTTTTTCAAAATATGGCGGTGCTTTGAATTCAGGTGGAGCAACAGGTTTCGGCGTGAGATTATTAAACCAATTAATAGAGGAATATTATGAATAACGTTGAGCAAACTCTTTCAATTATAAAACCTGATGCTGTTGAACGAAATCTTGATAATGAGATAAAACAAATGTTTATAAGCAAAGGTTTTAAGATAGTTCAAGAAAAAAAAATTCAAATTGAAAAATCTGAAGCTGAAAAATTTTACAAAGTTCATGAAACTAAGCCTTTTTATAATGATTTATGCTCCTATTTATCCTCAGGACCAATAGTTGCTATGATTTTAGAAAAAGAGAACGCAGTCTTGGCTAACAGAGATTTAATGGGAGCAACAAACCCAAAAGATGCAGCAGAAGGAACTATCAGAAAAAAATATGGAATATCTATTGATAAAAATTCAGTGCATGGTTCCGATAGCCTTGAAAATGCTAGAATAGAAATTGAATTTTTTTTTAAAGATTAATTAGTATTTTTTCAAGAGCTTTTGGGTATAAAAGATGTTCCTCTTTGAGTACTCTTTTTGCAACCTTTTCGCTTGTATCGCCCTTTAGAATTTTAATTTTTTTTTGTAGGATTATTTTCCCCGAGTCCAGCTTTGAATTAACGAAATGAACAGTACATCCTGAAAATTTTTCCCTATTTTTTATTACTTTTTGATGTGTATTAAGACCCTTATATTTAGGTAATAGTGAAGGGTGAATGTTAATAATTTTTCCTTTAAATTTTTTAATAAAATTGGCAGAAAGTATTTTCATAAATCCAGCTAAGCAAATAAGCTTGATTTTTTTTCTTTTTAATAAATCGATAATAATTTTTTCAGCATTTCTGATATTTTTGTAGTTGATTACTTTTTTATGAATTTTATATTTCTTAGCATAAATAAGTCCTTTAGCTTTTGATTTATTTGATATTACCAATGAAATTTTATACTTGGAATTTTTTTTCAATGAATGTTGAATTAAATTTTTAAAATTACTTCCTGTACCTGATATGAATACAGCTACGTTTGCTTTTTTAATTCCAATTGATTTTTGCATTTAATTCAACTTTATTTTTTCCTTTTTTAATTTTTCCAATTAAATAAGGCTTAAAATCTTTTGAAAAATATTTACTAATTTTTTTAGTTTTTTTTGGATTTACTATTAAACAAAAACCAACCCCGCAATTAAATGTTTTTAACATTTCTTTGTCAGAAATATTTTTTTGTTTTAACCAATTAAATATTCTTAAAGTTTTGATTTTATCTAGATCAATATTTGCACATAAATTGTCAGGAATTACTCTTTTAATATTATCTCTTAAGCCACCACCTGTAATATTAGCACAACCATTCAATAAACCTTTATGAATTAAATTTAGAATTTCTTTTACATAAATTTTAGTAGGCTTTATTAGTTCATTTTTTAAAAAAATATTATTTCTTATATTAATTTTTTTTTTATTTAAAACATGTCTGACTAAAGAATATCCATTTGAATGTAAACCCGAGGAAGGGACTGCAAAAATTAAATCACCATTTTTAATTTTTCTTTTATCTAATATTTTATTTTCATCAACAACCCCAACAGCAAAACCTGCAATATCAAATTTACCTTTTTCATAGGTACCAGGCATTTCAGCTGTCTCACCACCAACTAGTTCACAATTAGCAATTTTACAACCTTTTAATATTCCCTTAATTATAGATTTAAGTTTTTTTAGATCAATTTTATTGATTGATATATAATCCAAAAATAATATTGGTTTAGCACCTTGAACAATTAAGTCATTCACGCTCATCGCAACTAAATCAATACCGATAGTATCAAATTTATTTAATTGATTTGCTATTTCGATTTTAGTTCCAACTCCATCAGTGCATGCAACTATTTTAGGTCTTTTGATGTTATTAGGAAGGTTAGAAATAGAGCCAAATCCACCAATATTATTAAACTTTTTATTGCCGTTTTTTTTTGGTGATATTTTTGATATGAAATTAATAAATTTATCGGCTGCTCTAATATTGACGCCGCTTTTTTTGTAGGTAAAGAGTTTTTTATTCATTAGAATATTACTTTAAAAACTATGTATTATCAGAAATTCTTATATATTTTTTTTGTCACTCTTGCTCTAAATTTATCTTTTTTTTCCACAAACGAGGTAAATGCTAAAGCTTTTTTGATAGATGAAATAGAAATATCTGAAAAATTAGAGAATAATTTTAATAAAGATATTCTAATTAATAAAGGCTTTAGAAAAGCTTTCAAAGAATTGATGGAAAAACTTATTCAATCTAAAGATTTAAATAAAATAAAAGATATTAGCTTAAATGATATAAAGACTATGATAGAGACTTTTTCGATTAAAGAAGAAAAATTTATTAACAAATATTACAGTTTAAATTTAGGAGTCGCTTTTAATAAAAAAAAAATTTTCAACTATTTAGATACTAAAAATATATTTCCTTCTCAAATAGTAGAAGAGAAATTTTTATTCATACCTATAATAATTGATCAATCTAACACAGATCTTTTAGTATTTTCAAAAAATCCAATTTACAAAAAATGGAAAGAGGAAAATAATAATAATCATTTAATTGAGTATATTCTACCAACTGAAGACTTAGAGGACTTAAATTTGATAAAAGCAAATTATTTAGAATTAGAAAACTACGATTTTAATGAAATTATAAAAAAATATTTTTTAAATAACTCTATTATTACCTTAATTTTTAAAGATCAGAGTCAAATAAAAATTTTATCTAAAATAAATATTAAAGGAAAAAAAGTTATTAAAAGTAATTCTTTTAAAAATATTGAACTAGATAATAACGATGATTTAAAACAATTAATATTCGATTTAAAAATTATATATGAGGATTTTTGGAAAGAAAATAATTTAATAAATACATCAATAAAACTACCACTTCTTATTCAAGTAAATAACACTGACTTTGAACTATCCGCAAAATTTGAGGAAACTTTAGATAAAATTGATTTAATAAACAATTATTCGATAAGTAAATTTGATAAAGATTTTATTTTTTACGAAGTGATTTTTAACGGAACTACAAAAAATTTTATTAATATTATGAAGAATCAAAATTACAATTTTGATACGCAAAAAAAAACTTGGATTTTAAAATGAGGGATTTAAATCAACTAATTATTCAATTTGATTATGAGGAAAACTTTAAGGATGATGATTTTTATGTTTCAAATAGTAATAAAAATGCTTTTAAGTTACTGAACCAATGGCCTAAATGGGAAAAAAATTTTTTGAATATCTATGGTGAAAAATTTTCAGGCAAAACTCATCTTATGAATATTTTCATTAAAAAATTTAAAGGAATTAAATTTTATTCAAATTCATTGACTGATGAAGATCTAAAAATTCTAAAAGTTCACGAAAATATCATTTTAGAAAACTTAAATGAGGAAATTAATGAAAAATTAATTTATACTCTATTAAATATAATTGATTTAGATAATAAATTTGTAATAATTACATCTGAAAAACCCATTGTAGATTTAAATTTTGCATTACCTGACTTAAAATCTAGAGCAAAAAATTTTTTATTACAAAAAATAGATAAACCTGACGATGAATTAATGTTTGCTTTGATATTAAAAAATTTATCAGATCGTCAAATAACTATAGATAAAAAACTAATAGATTTTATAATCAAAAGAATTGATAGATCGTATGGCAAAATATTTGATTTCATATATAAAGTTGACGAACTAAGTTTAAAAAAGAAAAAACGTATTGATTTTAAGATTATAAAAGAGGTTTTAGGAGAATAATTGAGTAATAAATATCGAACACATAATTGTAATGAGCTTCGTAAAGATCATGTTGGGAATGATGTAGTTCTCTCTGGTTGGGTTAATAAGAAAAGGGATCATGGAAATTTGTTGTTTATTGATTTAAGAGATAATTATGGAATTACACAGTGTATTGTTGAGAAGGAAAATTCTAGTTTTGCAGAATTAGAAAAAATACAATTAGAGACAGTTATAAAAATTGAGGGTAAAGTTGTTGATAGATCTCATGAAACAATTAACAAAGAAATTAAATCTGGAGAAATAGAGGTAACTATTAAAAAATTTAAAGTTCTTGGAACTTGTAAGGAATTACCTTTACCAGTCTTTAGCGATCAAGAATACGCTGAAGAAATTAGACTAAAATATAGATTTCTTGATTTAAGAAGAAAAAAAATTCATGAAAATATTATTTTAAGATCTAAAGTAATTTCATTCATAAGAAATGAAATGAATAAGTTAGGATTTTTAGAATTTCAAACTCCAATATTGACTTCATCAAGCCCAGAGGGAGCAAGAGATTTTTTAGTTCCTAGCAGATTAAATCCAGGTAAATTTTATGCTCTTCCTCAGGCTCCTCAACAATTCAAACAATTAATAATGGTTTCAGGTTTTGATAAATATTTTCAAATTGCTCCGTGTTTCAGGGATGAGGATGCGCGAGCAGATAGGAGCCCTGGAGAGTTTTATCAATTAGATTTGGAAATGTCTTTTGTTGAACAAAAAGATGTATTTGATGTAGTTGAAAAATTATTGATCAGAACTTTTACAAATTTTTCAAATAAAAAATTATTATTCAACAAATTTCCCCAAATTACATACAAAGATAGCATGTTAAAGTATGGGTCAGATAAGCCAGATTTAAGAAATCCTTTAATAATTTTTGACATCACAGAAGTTTTTTCCCGAAAAGATGTATCATTTGATATTTTTAAAAAACTTGTGCAATCTGGATCAAATGTAAGGTGTATTGTAACAAAAAATACTAAAGATAAACCAAGAAGTTTTTTTGATAATATTGACAAATGGGCAAAAGAACAAGGAGCATCAGGCCTTGCGTATTTTACAATAGAAAAAGAGAGAGAAGTTTCAGCTAAAGGACCGGTTGGAAAATTTTTTTCTAAAGAATCTTTAGAGGAGATAATGAAAAAAACAGGTGCAAAAGTAGGGGATAGTGTTTTTCTAGCTTGTTCAAAACTTAAAGATCTTGAAAAAATCACATCATTGGCGAGAGATAAAATAGCTCGAGAACTAAATTTGATCGATAATGATACTTTTGCATTTTGTTGGATCGTAGATTATCCGATGTTTGAAAAGGACGAGATAACAAATAATATTAAATTTAGTCACAACCCTTTTTCAATGCCTCAAGGAGATATTGAAAAGATAAACTTTAGCAAACCTTTAGATATTCTCGCTTATCAGTACGACATCGTATGTAATGGTGTTGAATTATCATCTGGTGCAATTAGAAATCATGTTCCTGAACTCATGTATAAACTTTTTTCAATTGCTGGATATACTGAGAAAATAATTGATGAAAAATTTACTGGAATGATAAATGCTCTAAGTTATGGAGCACCTCCCCATGGCGGGATCGCTCCAGGAATTGATAGGATAGTAATGTTACTTGCTAATGAAAAAAATATTAGAGAGGTAACAATGTTCCCAATGAATCAAAATGCACAAGATTTGATGATGAATGCGCCATCTGATGTAAGCGACAAACAACTAAAAGAGCTTAATATTAGCTTAAAAAATAAAAAATAACTATTTTTTACCTTTTAAACTTATTTTAACATCTGATAAATCAACGAGATTTTTCTTATAATTATTTCTAACAAATCCCTTGCTGGTAATATCTTTAACAATTTTTAAAAACTGATTTTGATCATCTAAGTTTTGATCATCAAGATTTATTGGCTCTGATCCACCAATAGATGGTGTATGAGCTAAATCTTCTCTGTTTTGATAAGAAATAGCCAATTCTCTGAAAATATAATCTAAAATTGAGGTAGCACTAAGTATACGGTCGTTTCCATACACTTTTCCAGATGGCTCAAATTTTGTACCAACGAATGCACTGATAAATTCATCTAACGGAACTCCATATTGTAAGCCAAGCGAGACAGCTATAGCAAAATTATTCATTAATGCTTTCACTAATTCACCTTCTTTACTAGTATCTATAAAAATTTCTCCTATTTTACCATCTTCATATTCTCCAGTATGGAGGTAAACTTTGTGGTCTCCGATCGTAGCTTTTTGAATATACCCTTTACGTCTATCAGGCATACTAAATCTTTTTCCTGATTTTTCTGTTTTATTCAAAACTTGAGTAACTGTTTGCTCAAAAATTTCTTTATTGCTATCCTTATTAGATGATATTAAATCAATTTTTTTATCTTTGAGTTTATTATTCGGTTCTAAGCTTTTGGTTTTTCTATTGTCTAATTTTACTTCTAAAACCTCAAACTTACCATCGTCTCTTTTTTCGAGATTCTTAAGCTCTGTCTCATTTATTTCATTTAAGTAGTGATTAACCTTAAATGTACAAGTATAAAAAGTTTCAACTAAATATTTTGCCATTTTACCCCAATTTTTTTTAATTTATTTGAATAATGAATCAATTGATTTATATACAAAACCAAATTTTAGTCTAATTTAATTTATACAATTTTGAATTGAAAAAAATAAATATTTAAATGTTGACATTACTAAAAAAAATTTTCACTTGGTGGAATCGAGATACGTTCGGAACAAGATTAAAAACAATTTTATTTGGAAAGATTGTGGGAACCGACTCTTTTGGAAATAAGTACTACGAAAGTAAAGATGGAAAACGATGGGTTATATACTCAGAAGAGATTGATGCAACCAAGATTCCTGTGGAATGGTATTCTTGGATGCATTTTACACATAATAGAATAGAAAAAAAACATGATTTAGAAAAATATGATTGGCAAAAACCACATCAGTCTAATCCGACAGGAACTGATAAAGCTTATTATCCTAATAAAAATAAAGATAATGCTATCAAAAAAAAATACAAAAGCTGGAAATCTTAATAAATTTTTGATTATATTTATTTTTATAATCTCTTCATTTAAGTTTTCTTATACTCAAGCACAAAATGATTTAATTGGTACAAAAACAGACATTAAAATTTTAGATAAAATAAGCTCAAAAAATGAATTAATTAATTTAACAAATGGAGATGAGTTAATTTATAAAGATTTAGCAATTAAAGTTATGAAGTGTACTAATTCTGAATTTGATGACAATCCTGAAATCAAAGCCTATATTCAAGTAAGAGATTTAACAAAAAATGATAATGATAAAGTATTTGTATTTAATGGGTGGATGTTTTCTTCTAGTCCATCAATAGCACCATTTGATCACCCAGTTTATGATGTTTGGTTAGTTGATTGTTACTAAACAATTTTTTCTTTATCTAGCCAGCTAACATTAAAATTAGAATCAATAAACTTTTCGTGATTGAGTAATTTCTTATGTAGAGGAATGGTGGTAGTTATTCCTTCGATTACAAACTCATCTAGAGATCTATTCATTCTTTGGATAGCTTCTTTTCGATTTCTTCCATGGCATATTAATTTACAAACCATACTATCATAATAAGGAGTAACTTTATAACCCTGAAATATGGCACCATCTACTCTCGTTCTAAAACCTGAGGGCTGATGACACATTCCTATAATTCCTGGAGAAGGTTGAAAATTTTTACTTGGATCTTCAGCATTAATTCTACATTCTATTGCATGACCTCTTGGATTAATATCTGACTGTTTTAATGCAGTTTCTCCTGTGTAAGCTATCCATATTTGCTCTTTAATTATATCTATACCTGTTACCATCTCAGAAACTGGATGTTCAACTTGAACTCTTGTATTCATCTCCAAGAAATAAAATTTTCCATCCTCATAAATAAATTCTACAGTACCAGCACCTTCATAACCAATTTTACTTACCATTTTTACAGTTCTTTCAAATAAATCTTTTCTGATCTCATCATTTAAAACAGGACTTGGAGTTTCTTCGATTAGTTTTTGATGTCTTCTTTGAACAGAACAGTCTCTCTCGTGAAGATGCACAGTTCTATTTTTTCCAGCCAAGACTTGCACCTCAATATGTCTTGGATTTTGAAAAAATTTTTCCAAATAAATTTCATCATTACCAAAATATTTTTTAGCTTCGGTTTTTGCTGTTAAAAACATAGACTCAAATTCTTCTTCTTTATGGACAATTTTCATACCTTTGCCACCACCACCAGCGGAGGCTTTTATTAAAACTGGGAAACCAATTTTTTTACAAAGTTCTTTTGCTTCTTTTACATTTTTGATACCTCCTTCGGATCCTTCAATTACAGGTAAACCATTTTCTTTAGCAATTTTTTTTGCATGGATTTTATCTCCCATCATTTTAATTAATTTAGATGATGCTCCGATAAATTTAATATTATTTTCTTCAAGAACTTTAGCAAAGTTTGCATTTTCAGATAAGAATCCATAACCAGGATGAACGGCTTCTGCATTAGTTATTTCAATTGCGGACATAAGAGCTGGAATATTCAAATAGCTATTAGCAGGTTGATGAGATCCTATGCATACGCTTTCATCAGCCATTCTTACATGCATACTGTTTTTATCTACATCAGAATGAACAGCAACTGTTGCAATTCCCCATTCCTTGCAAGCCCTAATAACTCTGACTGCAATTTCCCCACGATTTGCAATTAGAATTTTTTTAAACATTATTCTAGGATTATTAATGTTTGTCCAAACTCGACAGGATTACCATCATCAACACATATTTCTTTCACAACTCCATTATCAGTAGAAGGAACGTGATTCATTGTTTTCATTGCCTCTACTATCATAACAGTATCACCTTTTTTAATTTTTTTACCAACCTCAACAAACTTTTTAGCACCTGGTTCCGGGGCATGATAAGCTGTACCAATTATTGGAGATGTTATCTCTTTACCACTATTGTTGTTATTTATTTGATTAGCGTTGTCTTTAGGAGCAGCAATATTTCGATTACCAGATGTTAATTGATTATTTATAGATACATTGTTTTTAGAAACTTTTATTTTTGTATCTTTTTCTGTAAACTCTATTTCAGTTAGATTAAATTCTTCTAAATATTCACTTAACTCTTTGATTAATTTTTTATCTATTTTCATTTTTAAGCATCTTCTCTAATGAAATTATGGCTAAAATATAACC
This sequence comes from Candidatus Pelagibacter communis, assembly GCF_001179925.1. Classification (GTDB taxonomy): domain Bacteria; phylum Pseudomonadota; class Alphaproteobacteria; order Pelagibacterales; family Pelagibacteraceae; genus Pelagibacter; species Pelagibacter ubique_E. The sequence continues at coordinate 38,130 of NZ_CVSF01000064.1, forward strand.
TTCGGGACCTAAACCAAAAATTCCTCCATTAACAACATCACTAATTAATGATTTATGTCTAAATTCCTCTCTTTTATATATATTAGATATATGTAATTCAATAATAGGTTTTTTGAAAATAGAAAGTGCATCACGGATAGATACAGATGTATGAGTAAAACCTGCAGCGTTAATTATCATTCCATCAAAATTTTTTCTAGCGTCTTGAATTTTACTTACGATTTCTCCTTCAATATTTGATTGAAAAAATTCAGCTTCAATTTTAAGTTCAACTGATTTTTTTAGACATTTTTCTTTTAGTTTATCAAATGTCAATGAACCATATTGTGATTGTTCTCTTTCTCCTAATAGATTAAGATTGGGACCATTAATAATAATTATTTTATTATTCATCCAACACTTATATACGATGAAAAAATTAAAAAAAATAAAAATAAAAATCAATGGAAAAACAAAGACCATTATTGACAAATTAACGTTACACAAATTAATAAATGATATAAAAATACCTATTACGAAAGTGGCAATAGAATTGAACAAAGAAATAATTGATAAACGAAAATTAAAAAAGATATATTTGCGAAATAATGATGTTATAGAAATTGTTCATTTTATAGGAGGAGGATAAATTTTTGAAAGATAAATTTACAGTTGCGAATAAAAAATTTAAATCAAGATTAATAGTAGGGACTGGAAAATATAAAACCATGACTGAATGTGCTAAGGCAATTAAATTTTCAGGTGCTGATATTGTTACCGTTGCTGTTAGAAGAGTAAATATTTCTGACAAACATAAACCCTTATTGATGGATTATATTGATCCAAAAAAAATTACATATTTACCCAATACGGCAGGATGTTTCACGTCTGAAGATGCTTTAAGAACTTTAAGACTTGCAAGAGAAATTGGAGGATGGAAATTAGTTAAACTTGAAGTATTAGGAGATAAAAAGAATCTTTTTCCAGACATGATTGAAACTTTAAAATCTACTGAGGTATTGTCCAATGAAGGTTTTAAGGTAATGGTTTATTGCAATGATGATCCATTAATGGCAAAAAGATTAGAAAATGTTGGAGCCTCAGCTATAATGCCACTTGCTGCTCCTATAGGTTCGGGATTGGGAATTTTAAATAAGACTAATATCAAGATAATAAGAAATCAAACTAAGCTACCTTTGATAATTGACGCAGGATTAGGACAAGCTTCCGATGCAACTATAGCAATGGAGTTAGGTTGTGATGGGGTTTTAGTTAATACCGCGATTGCAAAAGCAAAAAAACCTTTTGAAATGGCTTTAGCATTCAAAAATGCAGTAATTGCAGGAAGACAATCTTATCTTTCAGGAAGGATTAATAAAACTTTAATTGGCAGCCCATCATCACCAACCAAAGGAATTATTTAGTTTTTTTATAATATTTTTTTTTATAATTTTTTTTCTTAATAAATTTTTTCTTATCTTTTTTTACAGAAATTTTGTACTCAATTTTTTGTTGTTCTAAGTTTTTTAATTTTTCATGATGTTCAACCAAATCGATTGTTTTTTTGGATTTATTTTTAAGATCAATTATATATTCTGGAATAATAAGTGAATTATCAGTAATAATATCAATTTTCATTTTATTCTTTTTTTCATAATATGTTAAATCCTCTACAAAATTTTCTTTTAAAAAATCAGAAATCTTTTCACATACTTTTAATTCCACAAATTTTGCTTTACTTATTACGGACTTTAATTCTACTATTTTGAGTAGTTTTTGAGCAAATGACTCGTCAGTTAATTCTACTTTCCATTTTACGGCGCTTTCCCTAAGTCTTTGTCTAGACATTTCAAGTAAACCAAAGTTACTAATTCTACCGATTTGTATTCTTGCTCTGTCTAATCTACATTTTTCTTTTAATCTTCTCTCAACCATTCTTCTATTTCCGTAACTAAGCATATCTATAAAATCAATTATTATTAAACCTGAAAGATCTCTAATTTTAATTTGTCTTGCTATTTCTTCTGCAGCTTCAAGATTAGTATCTAGTGCAGTACTCTCTACATTTTTTTGTTTTATTGAACTTCCAGAATTTATATCAATCGATACAAGAGCCTCTGTTGGATTGATAACCAGATACCCACCTGAATTCAGTTTAATTTCTGATTCAAATATTTGATTTAATTTTTGTTCAATATTTTCTTGAATAAATAATGGTATTTTTCCTCTATATTTCTTAATTTTTTTGACATGTGAGGGCATCATCATTTTCATAAAGTTTTGTGCTTTTTTATAACCCTCATTACCTTCAATAATTACGTTTTTTGTGTTTTCATCATACATGTCCCTCAAAGTTCTTTTAATGATCTCACTTTCTTGATGGATTAGAGAAGGAGCAATAGAATTTATTGCATTATTTTTAATTTGTACCCATGTATTTTTTAAAGTTTTAAGATCTTCGTCAATTTCATTTCTAGTTTTATTACTTCCAGCTGTTCTAACAATTAAACCCATTTCTTTTGGGATTTCAATTTCATTCAGAATTGATCTTATTTTTTTTCTATCTGCAGGATTAAATATTTTTCTTGAAATACCGCCACCTTTAGGAGTATTAGGCATCAATACAATATATTTACCGGCAATCGAAATAAAGGTACTTAGAGCTGCACCTTTTTGACCTCTTTCATCTTTTATTACTTGGACAAGGATTACTTGATTGGGTTTAATAACTTCTTGAATTTTGTATCTTTTAAATTTATGCCATTTTTGATTTCGTTTGTCTTTTTCTTCTTTCGTATTATTCTCAGTTTTGTTTTCTTGATTTACATATTCATTCGAATTTTCAGTCTCTTCACTATTTTCATTCAATACTATGTTTTCACTATCATCCTCTGTTTTTTTAATTTCTAAAGGATCATCAATTTCTAATTTACCTTCAGCCAAATTTTTTTCTTCTTTTGCTTCAACTTCTTTAGAGAGCTCTTCTCTCGCTTTTTCTTCTTCTTGTTTAATTATTTCTAGATCACTTTTAGGAATTTGGTAATAATCAGATTGAATGTCATTGAATGATAAAAAGCCATGTCTCTCCCTTCCAAAATCAATAAAAGCTGCTTGTAAAGAAGGTTCTATTCTACTTACTTTTCCAAGGTAGATATTATTTTTTATTAGGCTATTTTTTAAGCCTTCGTACTCATAGTCTTCAATACTATTTTCCGATTTAAGTACAACCCTCGTTTCATTTGGATGCGATGCATCAATGTATAAATTTTTTTCCATGTTGTTTGATTTAATTGGTTCATTAAGTTTTGTTTTTTTAAAAATTTTGTTTAATAATAATGCCTTATCTTTAACAAATTCCACTATATAATGGAATCAAAATGACTAAGTTATTTAAAAATATAATTATACTTATTTTTGGTATTGTATTGATCTCATCAGTTACAATTTTGATAGTTTTATGGACTTTTTCAAACAGTATTCCAGACTATAGATTTTTAAAGAATTATAAGCCTCCAGTTTCAAGTAAAATGTATTCCGGTAATGGTGAATTAGTGGCCGATTTTTCTAAAGAAAAAAGGATTTTTGTACCTTATGAAGCGATACCAAAAAATGTAATTAATTCTTTTCTATCTGCTGAAGATAAAAATTTTTTCTCTCATCCAGGGGTTGATGCTAAAGGTGTAATGAGAGCAGTCATAAATAATATTAACAATGTACTGACTTCTAAAAGGCTTGAAGGAGCCTCAACTATAACCCAACAAGTAGCAAAAAATTTTCTATTAACAAACGAAGTAAGCATAAAAAGAAAAATTAAAGAGGCAATTTTAGCATTTAGGATTGAAAGAGCTCTATCAAAAGAAAGAATTCTAGAGTTATATCTTAATCAAATTTATTTAGGTAGTGGAGCTTATGGAGTTGCAGCAGCAAGCTTAGAATTTTTTGATAAATCAATTAAAGAATTAAATTACAATGAGGCAGCATTACTAGCGGCTTTACCCAAAGCACCGAGCAAATATAATCCTTATAGAAATAAAGATCTAGCAAAATTTAGAAGAGATCTAGTTTTAAAAAATTTGTACGATAATAATTTTATTGACCAAAAAAAATACTTAGAATTAAAGAAACAATCTATTGAATTGAAAAAAGTTAAAAAAGTTTTTTTAGAAAATTCTCAATACTATATTGAGGATGTAAGAAAAAATATTATAGATCGATTAACCTATGATAAAGTATATAATCAAGGTTATAATATTAATACACCTATAAATTTAGAATTACAAAAAATTGCAACACAATCTTTAAGAAACGGTCTTGTTGATTATGATAGAAGAAAAGGTTGGCGTGGACCAATAAAAAATATCAAATATTCTAAAAATTGGTATGAACAAATAGAAAAAAAATTTAAATTAGAAAAATCCATTGAATGGCAAATAGCAATTATTAAAAAGATAAATCAATTTAATTCAATAATAGAAGTAGAGAATAATTTAGAAAGTGTAATTAATTATAAAGATATATCGTGGACCAAAAAAGAATTTGATGATTTATTTAAAGTAGGAGACGTGATTTATGTTAAAAAGATTGACTCTAAATCTCATAGTCTACAACAACTTCCAAAAATAAATGGAGGTATTGTGGTAATGGATCCCTTTACTGGAAGAGTTCTTGCTTTAAGTGGTGGTTTTAGTTTTAAAAATAGTGAGTTCAATAGAGCATCACAAGCTTTAAGACAACCAGGTTCTGCTTTTAAACCTTTTGTTTATGCTCTAGCATTGGAAAATGAATATACTCCATCCACTTTGATTTTAGATGCACCACTTGTATTAGACCAAGGCATTGACCTAAAAAAATGGAAACCAGAAAATTATGGAAAAAAATTTTATGGACTTTCAACATTACGTGTTGGATTAGAAAAATCTAGAAATTTAATGACCGTTAGAATAGCTCAAGATTTAGGAGTTGATAAAATTACAAGTTTTACCAAAAAAGTTAATATTTATGAAAAACCAGAAGAATTATTATCTATCTCATTAGGTTCAGCTGAAACAACATTGTTAAGTCTAACTTCGGCATATTGTTCTTTTGTAAATGGCGGTAAATTAATCAATCCCGTTCTTATAGACCGTATTCAAGATAGTGAAGGGAATACTATAATTAACAATGAAAATAGAAAATGCATAAACTGTAATCAAATTTCTTTTACTAGTAAAGAATTTCCAAAAATAGAGGATAATTATGAACAAGTGTTATCACCGCAAACTGCTTATCAATTAACCTCAATTTTACAAGGTGTTGTTGAAAGAGGAACAGGAAAAAAACTTAAAAATCTTGGATTAAATCTTGCTGGAAAAACTGGTACTACAAATGATAATACCGACGCATGGTTTATTGGTTTTACATCTAACCTTGTAATAGGAGTTTATGTTGGTATGGATAATCCCCAGCCATTGGGAAAATTTGAAACTGGATCTAAGGCTGCACTACCTATATTTGAGGAATTTGTTAAAAAGGCTGTAAAAAAATCTGATGCTCGGCCATTTAAAGTTCCTGAGGATATAACTTTGATGGTTGTAGATCCGAATACCGGTGATAAAGCAAAATTTAGTTCAAAAAATACAATAATAGAGTCCTTTAAAAGTAAAAACATTTCCAATGGCAAAGTTTTATATTTAAATAATAATAGATTAGATACTAATAATATATTAAGGTTCTACTAATGAATGATAAATATTTAAATTTTAAAAAAGAAATAGAAAAAATAAATCAAAGAGTTAAGGAGTATCTTTGAAAAAAATAGTATTAATTCAAAATTAGAAGAATTTAATAAAAAAATGCTTGAAGCAAACTTCTGGCAGGATAAATCTAATTCTCAAAAAATAATAAAAGAAAAAAAATTATTTGAAGATTTGATTAATTCTTATAATCAATCAAAAAATCAACTTAAAGATCTCAATGATTTATATGATTTAGCTTTAGAAGAAAATAATACCGATATTCAAAACGAGATAAGTAAAAACATTTTGGAATTAAGATCTCTTGCAAAAAAAAATGAAATTAAATGTTTTTTATCTAATGAAGCAGATCCATTAGATACTTATGTAGAAATACACGCAGGCGCTGGAGGAACAGAAAGTCAGGATTGGGCTGATATGTTAAGGAAAATGTATATCAAATGGTCTGATAGTAAGAATTATAATTATCAAATAGTTAGTGAACATAAAGGTGATGAAGCGGGCATTAAATCATCAACAATTAAGATTGAAGGTGATTATGTATTTGGATGGTTAAAAAAAGAGTCAGGTATTCATAGATTGGTAAGAATTTCTCCATTTGACTCAGGTGCTAGAAGACACACAAGTTTTGCCAGTGTATGGGTTTATCCTGTAGTAGATGAAAATATAAACGTTGAGATATTAGAAAAAGATTTAAGAATTGATACTTACCGGTCAAGTGGCGCTGGGGGTCAACATGTGAATACAACAGATAGCGCTGTTCGTATAACACATATTCCATCTAAAATAGTTGTTCAATGTCAAAATGAAAGATCACAACACAAAAATAAAGAAACTTGTATGAATATGTTAAGAGCAAGACTTTACGATTTTGAAATAAAAAAAAAAGAGAAGCAAAGCCAAAGCACCGAAGCTTCAAAATCAGAAATAGGATGGGGTCATCAAATAAGATCTTATGTTTTACAACCTTATAGATTAGTTAAAGATAACCGTACTAACCACGAGAGCTCAAGTCCAGATAAAGTTTTGAGTGGTGAAATAGACGAATTCTTAGAAAAATCTTTACATAAACTTTAATGACAAAAATAATTTATAGAACAACTATCACTATAATATTTATACTATTAGTTACAGCTTTATATTTAAGCACTATTGGGATAAAAACTAAAAAATTCAATTCCCAAATTATTTCTCAAATCAAAAAATATGACCCGAATTTAAATCTTAAAATAAACCATGTAAGTGCAAAATTAAATTTGTTTAAATTTAATATTGATGCAAAAACTGTTGGCACAGATGTAATTTACAGAAACAAAGTAATTAAGATAGAAAATATAAAATCAAAAATTTCAATAAAATCATTTATCGAAAATCAATTTGCGTTATCTGAAATATCAATTTCAACAAAATCTCTTCCCTTAAAAGAATTAATTGGTTTTATTAGAATTTTCAATAACGATACTAAACTTTTAATACTCGAACAGTTAATAAATAATGGTTATATAGTTGCAGATCTTAAATTAGAGTTTGATAAATCTGGAAAAATTAAAAAAAATTATAAAATAAAGGGATTTGTCAATGATGGCCAAATATCGATATTAAAAAAGAAAGTTAGTAAATTAAATTTTATTTTTGATTTTTCCGATAAAAAATTTATTTTTAATGAAATCAATTTATTACTTAATAATAAAAAAATAATTGTTCAAGAATTAATTGCTTCAAAACTAGAAAATGAATTTTTAGTTTCTGGAAAATTAAATAGTAAAAATTTAAATTTAAAAAAAGAGGATTTGAAACAATTAGTTCAAAATCAATTTTTTAATGAAAATTTTGACGAGACTAAATTTAGTGCAGATAGTAGTTTTAATTTTAAAATAGATAAAAATTTTAAATTTCAAAATTTTGATATCAAATCTAATATAGATGTAAACTTTTTAAAACTAAAACAATTTTTTAAATTAAAAAATAATTTTCCAAAAATGAAAGATTATGTTCTTTTAGAAAATCAAAAAATCAAATTAAATTACAAAAAAGATAAATTGGAAATCATTGGAGGTGGAAATTTACTCATTCAAGAAGAACCAGATAAAATTGAATATAGAATTTTAAACAATAAAGACAAATTCGATTTTGATTTAAATTTGGAGATTTTTAAAAATATATTCATTATAGATTTATTGAATTATGAAAAAGAAAAAAAATCTACTTTAAATTTATCTATAAAAGGAAAAAAAAATAAAAATGAAATTTTATTTAAAGACATATTGCTTTCGGAAAAAGAAAATTTTTTTTCAATTAAAAATTTAAAGTTATCAAAAAATTATACAATTGATGATATTGGAAATATAAAGATCAACTATCTAGATAAAGAAAAGTTTAATAACGACTTACAAATTAAAAAAGATAAAAAAAACTATTTAATTACTGGAAATAATTTAAATATTAATAAAATTATAACCGACCTTTTAGATTCTAAAGGAACTAAAAAAAATAAAATTTTTAGCAATAATTTCAAAATATTTTTAGACATCAATACAATTTATTTAGATAAAATAAATTCGTCTTATGATTTAAATGGTTTTTTATCCATTAATAATAATGAGATAAGTGAGCTAAATTTAGTGTCAGTTTTTTCAGACAATAAAAAAGTAAAATTTACAATAAATACTACAGATAATAATGAAAAAATTACTACTTTATTTTCAGAAAAGGCTAAACCATTGGTAGATAGATATAAGTTTATAAAAGGATTTAATGAGGGATCTATTGATTTTTATTCAATAAAAAAAAATGATGTTACAAAATCAACTATAAAAATTTATGATTTTAAATTAAAAGAATTACCGGCTTTAACAAAGTTATTGACTTTAGCATCATTACAAGGAATTGCAGATTTATTATCTGGTGAAGGAATAAGATTTAATGATTTTGAAATGAACTTTACTAATAAAGATAATCTTATGACAATAGATGAGATATATGCAATTGGTCCTGCAATTTCAATATTAATGGAAGGATATGTGGAAAAAAATAGTTTAATTAGTTTAAGAGGTACATTAGTACCTGCTACAACTATTAATAAAACTATCAGTTCAATTCCTATATTAGGAAGTATATTAGTTGGAGAAAAAGTAGGCGAGGGAGTTTTTGGAGTTAGTTTTAAAATAAAAGGACCTCCTAATAATTTAGAAACAACTGTTAATCCAATTAAAACATTAACTCCAAGATTTATTACTAGAACGCTTGAGAAGCTTAAAAAAAATTAATTAGTCAACTTAATTATTACGTGATTTTTTTTACCATGTGATAATTTAATTAAATTCAGATTTTCAAAAATTTTTAACGACACTAAATAATTTTCTCTTTCAATAGGAATATCATTAATCTTTATTCCATTATCTTTAATCGCTCTTCTGACTTCTCCTTTTGATTTTAATAATTTAGATCTAACAACTAAGTCTAAAATACTAAGACCTTCTTTTAATTCATTTTTTTTAATTTTAATAATTGGAAGTTCAGTCTGATTGTTTATTTCTTTTTTTACAAAAATTGAAATTGATGTTTTAAAAGCTTTATTTGCTTCATTTTGACCATGAAGCATTTTTGTAGCTTCTAAAGCTAATTTTTCTTTTAAATCATTAATATTCATATTTTTCATATTTTCTATTTTAGATACCTCAAGATCTGTAAACATTTTCAAAAACTTTATAACATCTTTGTCATCTGTATTTCTCCAGAATTGATAATAATCATATGGTGACAAAAGTTTTTTATCTAACCAAATTGCTCCTTTTTCAGTCTTACCCATTTTTGTTCCAGAAGCTAACGTGATTAGAGGAGTTGTAAGACCATAAACATGTTTATTTGAATGTCTTTTAATGAGTTCAACACCATTTACAATATTTCCCCATTGATCTGAGCCTCCAATTTGTAATAGGCAATTTTTAGTTTTGTTAAGTTCTAAAAAATCGTAAGCTTGTAATATCATATAATTAAATTCCATGTAACTAAGAGACTGTTCTCTTTCTAATCTTAATTTAACACTTTCAAAGCTGAGCATTTTATTAATTGTAAAATGTTTTCCAATTTCTCTTAAAAAATTTATATAATTTAATTTTCCAAGCCATTTATAATTATTGACAAAAATTGGTTTTAATTTTGGATTATCTGATTTCAAAAAAATATTAAATACTCTCTGAATACTTTTTATGTTACTTTCAATTTGTTTTTCAGATAAAATTTTTCGTGTTTCTTCTTTTCCTGATGGATCACCAATCCTAGTTGTTCCGCCTCCTAATAGAACTATAGGTCTATGACCATGTTTTTGAAGAAGTCTTAGACACATTATTTGAATTAAACTTCCGACATGTAAACTTGAAGCAGTACTATCAAATCCAATATAGGCGTGTATTTTTTTATTATCTAGTAAATCCGATAATTCATTTTCGTTAGTGCATTGGTAAAAATAACCCCTGTCTTTAAATTCATTTAAAAATTTATTCATAAGCGTATACTTCCACAATATACAAATTTTATTAAAAAAAAATAAGAATGGCAAAAATTTACACAGCTTTAGGTTTAATGAGTGGAACCTCAATGGATGGGGTAGATGCCTCAATTATATCCTCAGTTGATGGCATCAGATTTGATGAAAAATTCAATAGATTTTACGAATATGATAAGGGTCTCTATCAAAAAATAAGCAATATCAGAGATAATATATTTACTTCAAAAGATTTAAAAAAACAAAAAAAAGAGCTGAATGCTCTTGAAAAAGAAATAACTTTGTTTCATGCTAAAGTAGTTGATGATGTTAGCCAAACCATTAATGAATCAAATATTCCTGAATTTGAAATCATAGGTTTTCACGGACAAACTATGTTTCATAGTCCTAAAGAAAAAATTTCTGTTCAGTTAGGCGATGGAAAGCTTTTATCTCAACTTACCAAAAAAATAGTGGTGTATGATTTCAGACAAAATGATTTAATTAATGGTGGTCAAGGAGCACCTTTAACTCCTGTTTTTCATGAAAGTTTAAGAAACAAAATATGTGAAAATGCTCCGGTAATATTCATTAATATTGGTGGAATTACTAACGTAACTTGCTTTCATTCAAAAAATAAACTTGATGAATCAATGTTTGCTAGTGATATAGGACCAGGAAATTGTTTAATCGATGAATGGATGAGAAAAAATTCAAAAACAAGATATGATAAAAATGGACTTACTGCTAAATCTGGAAAAATAAATGAACTTATATTGAATCAAGCATTAGATAATTTTGAAACTAGATTTAATAGTTCATTAGACATTAAAGATTTTGATATTTCATTTGTTAGAGGTCTTTCTTTAGAGGATGGTGCTGCAACAATTACAAATTTTACGGCTGAAATAATTTCATCGAATTTAAAAGATTTATTAAATAAAAATGAATTTGAACCTGATGATCATATACATTTAAATTTTATAATTTGTGGAGGAGGGAGAAAAAATGATTGTTTGATGAATTTTTTAACTCAATACATATCTAAAAAAATTGGTTATAAAAATTTTCAATTAATCGATGAGCATGGAATTGACGGAGATTTTATTGAGTCACAAGCATTTGCTTTTCTTGCAATAAGGTCATTTCTTGAATTACCAATTTCTTTTCCTAAAACTACAGGATGCAATAAACCATGTACTGGCGGAATAATAGTAAGTAATTTTTAATATAAAGCTGTTTCTTTTTTAATATACTTATCCAAGTATTTTACTAACTGTTCTTCATTTTTTGAAAAAAAATGATTTCCATCAGGAACAGATTGAAATTCAACTTTGATACCTTTTTGGGAACTTAATCTCTTATTAAGGTCTGTTATATATTCCAAAGGAACTAGTTCATCTTTTTTTCCGTAAATCATCAACCCTGAAGTTGGACAAGGCGATAAAAAAGAAAAATCATAGACATTAGGCTGTGGTGATATTGCTATAAATCTATTTATCTCAGGTCTTCGCATCAATAATTGCATTGCAATCAATGAACCAAAAGAAAAACCAGAGACCCAACATTGTGAGTTATCAAAGTTTTCTCTCTCTAACCAATCTAATGCAGCAGCAGCATCTGCTAGCTCTCCTTGACCATTGTCAAATTCACCATCACTTTTTCCAACCCCTCTAAAATTAACTCTACAAACTGAAAAATCGTTATCCATAAAAGTTTTAAATGTCTCAACGACAACTTTATTATTCATAGTTCCACCATATTGTGGATGGGGTTGTAATACTAAAGCTATTGGAGATGTATTTTTTTTGCTTTTAAAATATTTTGCTTCAAGTCTTCCTGCGGGCCCTGGTATAAAAATTTCTAAAACTTTATTGTCCATAATTGTTATTGATTATTATTCTCAAAAAAAAATTAGGTTTATCATAACTGCGTGACAAAATGTTAGTCTTTTTTTATTTTAGATACTTGACTAATTTAGTCAGGTTTATATATACCCTCTAAAATAGCGGATTTATGAAACTAACATCTAAAGGCAGATATGCGGTAATGGCTTTAGCGGACTTGGCAAGATTTGACAATATCAATCCAGTTTCTCTAAGAGATATATCTTTAAGACAGGGTATTTCTTTAGATTATCTAGAACAGATTTTCTCAAAATTAAGAAAAAAAGACATAGTTCAAAGTGTCAGAGGAACTCAAGGAGGATATGTTTTAAATAAGAAAGCTAAAGAAATAAAGTTAACAAATATTTTTGATGCCGTAGATGAAAAAGTAAAGACAGTTCAGTGCAAAAAAGACTCAAAAAAAGGATGTAACGGTAAATCTACAAAATGTTTAACTCATAATCTTTGGGATGAGCTTGAAAATCATATTAATAACTTTTTTGAAGAAAAAAGCTTAGAGGATTTAGTTAAAGACAATGTTGAAAGAAGAATTTGAAATGGATACTAGAGAAAAAGATATCGAAAATCTTAAAGATTATAAATATGGTTTTTCAACCGATATTGAAAATATTAAAGCTCCAAAAGGGTTAAATGAAGAGGTTATAAAATTTATATCGAATATTAAAAAAGAACCACAATGGATGTTAGAATTTAGATTAAATGCTTTTAAAAGATTTAAATTATTAAAAGAACCAAATTGGCAAAAACCAAAATATCCAAAAATTGATTATCAAGATTTATATTATTATTCTGCACCAAAAAGTATGAAAGATAAACCTAAAAGTCTTGATGAACTTGATCCAAAACTTTTAGAAACATATAAAAAACTTGGTATTCCTTTACAAGAGCAAGCAAGATTAAATGGAATTGCAGTAGATGCAGTATTTGACTCTGTGTCAGTAGCAACAACATTTAAAGAAGAATTAACAAAACAAGGAATTATTTTTTGCTCTATGTCTGAAGCCATACAAAATCATCCCAATTTAGTTAAAAAACATTTAGGAACAGTAATACCTACTACAGATCATTTTTTTGCTACTTTAAACTCTGCTGTTTTTACGGACGGATCATTTGTTTACATACCAGAAGGTGTTAGATGTCCAATGGAGCTATCTACATATTTTAGAATAAATGCATCTGAAACTGGACAGTTTGAAAGGACATTAATTATAGCAGACAAAGGAAGTTATGTTAGTTATCTGGAAGGCTGCACAGCTCCAATGAGAGATGAGAATCAATTACATGCTGCCAATGTAGAATTAATCGCTTTAGATGATGCAGAAATAAAATATTCTACAGTTCAAAATTGGTATCCAGGAGATGAAAATGGTAAGGGTGGTATCTATAATTTTGTAACTAAAAGAGGATTGTGTAAAGGAAAAAATTCTAAAATCTCTTGGACACAAGTAGAAACAGGTTCGGCTATAACTTGGAAATATCCAAGTTGTATTTTAAAGGGAGATAATTCAATAGGTGAATTTTATTCAATCGCAATTACAAATAATCATCAAAAAGCTGATACGGGAACAAAAATGATCCATTTAGGTAATAATACAAAAAGTAAAATAATTTCCAAAGGTATTAGTGCCGGATTTTCAGATATGACCTATAGAGGTCTCGTTGATATTAATTCAAGAGCAAAAAATTCTAGTAACTATACACAATGTGATTCTTTGTTAATGGGAAACAAATGTGGAGCTCACACTGTTCCTTATATTAAAAATAAAAATTTTGATTCTAATATTGCTCATGAAGCCACTACATCAAAAATAAGTGAGGAACAATTACATTATTGTCAACAAAGAGGTTTGAGCTCAGAAGAGGCTGTTGGGTTAATTGTGAATGGTTTTTGCAAAGAAGTATTACAACAACTACCTATGGAATTTGCAGTTGAAGCTCAAAAACTTGTGGGTATTAGTCTTGAAGGGAGCGTTGGATAATGCTCAAGATAAGTAATTTAAATGCTAACATTGATAATAAGACAATTTTGAAGGGGTTTTCATTAAACATAAATCCCGGAGAAGTGCATGCAATAATGGGTCCTAATGGATCAGGCAAGAGTACGTTATCAAATATTTTATCTGGAAAAAAAGGCTATGAAGTGTCTGGTGATATTTTGTTTGAAAATAAAAATTTATTTGACTTAGAAACAGAAGAAAGAGCCCATAAAGGTATTTTTTTAGCTTTTCAATATCCATTAGAAATTCCTGGGGTAAATACAAATATTTTTCTAAAAACTTCTTTGAATGCAATAAGAAAAGCTCGAGGTGAAAAAGAGCTTGATGCTATCGAATTTTTAAAACTTGTAAAAGAAAAAGCAAAAGAGCTAAAATTTGATGAGGAAAAATTGAGCAGACAGCTGAATGTTGGTTTTTCAGGTGGTGAAAAAAAGAAAAATGAAATTTTACAAATGTCGATGTTAGCTCCCAAGTTATCAATTTTAGATGAGACAGATTCAGGTTTAGACATTGATGCATTAAAAATTGTTGCCGATGGTGTAAACACTCTAAGAAGTAAAGACAATTCTTTTTTGATAATCACTCATTATCAAAGATTGTTAGATTATATTAAACCAGATTTTGTTCATGTTTTAATGAATGGAAAAATAATTAAGTCAGGTGGACCTGAGCTAGCATTAGAATTAGAAAAAAAAGGATACGAAAACTTTAATTAAATGACAGATCAAATTAAAATAGATTTTGAAAAGATAATCAAAAATTTGGAATTAACTGAGACTGAAGTAGATTTAAAAAAAAAGTCTTTGAATAAATTTATTGAAAATGGATTCCCAAACAAAAAACTGGAAAACTGGAAGTTTCTAGACATAAATCAAATTATTCAAAAAAATATTGGTGAATTAAGTTTTTTTAACGATTATTCATTATCAAATAAAGTTGATACATCAATTTTTGTAAATGGATTGGAACATAATAAAATTGTTTTTATAAACGGAAAAATTGAAAAAATTGATTTTAGTTATGAAAACAAAGATAAAATTGAGATAAAAGAAAGCTCACATTTCAAAAACGATTTAAAAAATACTAATTCTTTAATTGATTTGAATAATGCATTTACAAATAAAATTTATAAAATTTTGATTAAAAAGGGCTATTCTTTGAAAAAGCCCTTAATTGTATATCATGCAACTAACAAATACATGAATTCAAAGAATATCAATTTAAGATTAGAATTTCAATTGGAACAAAACAGCTCTCTGAGATTAATTGATTACTTTAGTCACGCCTCAGAAAAAAATTTTATAAATATCCATTATAATTTTGCATTGCAAAAAGATGCAATTTTAAAAAATTACAAAATTGATAAAACAAAAAATAAAAATTTAAAATATTCTTTTAATAATATTGATCAGGATGAAAATAGCATTTCAGAAACTTTTATTTTGTCATCTGGATCTAGTTATTTAAAGAATGAGATTAACTGTAATTTAAATGGAAAATACTCATCAGCTTTTGTGAATGGTGTTTTTTCTATTACTAACAATCATCAACATGAAATAAGAACCACAATTAATCATTTAATTGAAAATACAAAAAGTTATCAATTAATCAAAGGTGTTCTTGGAAAAGATTCTAAAGCTGTTTATCAAGGAAAAATATTCGTCGATCAAAAAGCCCAAAAAACTGATGGCTACCAATTAAGTAAAGCAATATTGCTAGACGAGACCTCAGAATTTAATGCAAAACCTGAATTAGAAATTTATGCTGATGATGTAAAATGCTCTCACGGATCAGCATCAGGTAGTTTAAATGAAAACTCAATATTTTATTTAATGTCCAGAGGTCTAAATTATCAACAATCTAAAGAACTTCTAATCAATGGATTTATACTTGATGTAATTGAAAAAATTACCGACCTGGAAATAAAAAATTTAATAAAAAATATAATAGGATTAAAAGAATGAATATAGATAAAATTAAAAAAGAATTTCCAATTTTTGACGAAAAAATTAAAAATAATGATCTAGTTTATTTAGATAGCGCGAATTCTTCCCAAAAACCCAAAGTTGTTTTAGATAGGATTAACGATTTTTACTCAAAGCAATTTTCAAATGTCGGAAGAAGTTTACATTATTTAGCTGTTGCAGCCACTAATTTGTATGAAAATACAAGAAGTTCAGTTCAAAAGTATATTAATGCAAAAGATAAAAATGAGATTGTTTTTACAAAAGGAGCTACGGAAGCATTAAATTTGGTAGCAAATACACTTGGTCAGACTATTTTAGAACCAAATGATGAGGTTTTGATTACTGAATTAGAACATCATTCAAATTATGTTCCTTGGCATTTTCTTAGAAAATCTAAAAATATAAAAATAAGGTTTGCTGAAATAAATGAAGATGGCGATATTCCAATTGAAAATATTGAAAAAGAAATAACTGATAAAACTAAAATAATAGCAATAACTCATTTATCGAATGTTACTGGATCAGTTCTACCAATCAAAGAAATTACACAATTAGCTCACTCAAAAGGAATAGTAGTTGTGGTTGATGGTTGTCAGGGAGGGCCACATTTAAAATTAGATATGCAGGATTTAGATTGTGATTTTTATGCTATTTCGTGTCACAAAATGTATGGACCAACTGGATTAGGAGTTTTATATGGAAAAAAGAAATGGTTAGAACAACTTCCTCCATATCAAGGTGGGGGTGGAATGATTAATGAAGTAAAAAAAGATAGAATTACTTACGGTGAACTTCCAAATAAGTACGAAGCTGGAACAATGGCTACAGCACAAGTAATAGCTTTTGATCAGTCAATTAAATTCCTAGAAACTATTGGAATTGAAAATATAATCAAACATGAAAAAGAGTTAATAGAGTATGGTCAAGAAATCTTACAAAAAAATAATTCTGTTAAACTAATTGGAAATCCAAAAGAGCGAGGAGGAGTATTATCATTTACTATTGAAGGTGTTCACCCACATGATATTGCAACTATTTTGGATGAGACCGGTGTTGCAATTAGAGCTGGACACCACTGTTGTCAAATACTTCATGATAAACTTGGAATACCTGCGAGCGCTAGAGCGTCATTAGGAGTTTATAATACCAAAGATGATTTAGATAAGTTGAATGAAGGAATTACCAATTGTAAAAAAATATTTGATTTAAAATGAACTTAAAAGAATTATATCAAGAGATAATTTTAGAACATGGTAAAAATCCAAGAAATTTGGGAAAGACTAAAAATTTTAATAAAGATGCTAAAGGAAATAACCCATTATGTGGCGACAATGTTCATATATATCTAAAATTAAATGATCAAAGAAAAGTTGAAGATATCTCATTTGAAGGCAGCGGATGTGCAATTTCTATGGCATCAGCCTCGATAATGACAGATTTAATAAAAGGTAAAAGCGATAATGAAGCTAAAGAAATAATTGAGGATTTTTTAGGAATGATTAAAGAAAACCCAGAACTAAAATCAAGTATTCTTAAGGAAGATGATAAAACAAAATTAATGTGTCTTTCAGGAGTTAAACAATATCCTATGAGAGTTAAGTGTGCTACCTTATCATGGCATACTTTAATTTCTGCAATGGAAAATGATGGAAAACAAGTAAGTACGGAGGATTAATATTTATGGAAGTGAAAGATAAGATAATTAATGAAATAAGAAAAATTTATGATCCTGAGTTACCAGTAAATATTTATGAACTTGGCTTGATTTATGATATAAAAATTTTAGGAAGAAAAGCAGAAATTAAAATGACATTGACTACACCAAATTGTCCTGTAGCTGAAAGTTTACCCAAAGAAGTAAAAGAAGGTGCGATGCAAGTAGATGAAATAGATGATGTTGATTTAAAATTAGTGTGGGACCCACCTTGGAATAAAGATATGATGTCAGATGCAGCGAAATTGGAGTTAAATTTATAATGGAGCCTATAATTAAATTGAGCGACAATGCTGCTAACAGAATTAAAGAAATTATGTCTAATGCTGAAAAAGATGCTTTAGGTGTTAGAGTTTCAGTTAAGTCAGGAGGTTGTGCTGGCATGTCATATGTAATGGAGTATTCAAAAAAACTTAATCCCAATGACGAGATAATAGAAGATAAGGGTGTTAAAGTATTTATAGATTCTGCAGCAGTTATGTACTTGTTAGGCACTGAGATGGATTATAAAAAAGAAGAAATATCCTCAACTTTTGTATTCAACAACCCTAACGAAACCGAGAGATGTGGTTGTGGTGAGTCTTTTAAGGTAGAAAAATAAGTAGTATCCCATAAGTTGCATAGCAGTATTGCATATATTGCATATCTAGTGTATAAAGCTTATATGAATAAATTTGAATTTAAAAATCTTGTTAAAGGTCTAAAGAATTCTTTGAAAGAAAAATCTTTTTTTAAAGAACTACGTAAGGAGGTAGAGACTGGTGCAAACGGCACTCAGGATTACGTTGTTAAAAAAGGCATTAACAAAGATACTATAGCTACAACTAGACAGTAATTAACTACTGTAGTACATCTGAAACTCAACAGGATGAGGAGTGTGTTCAAATTTGTGAATTTCCTCAAATTTTAAAGCAATATAAGCATCTATTTGATCGTCAGTAAATACGCCACCTTGAGTTAAAAACTCTCTATCTTTGTCTAAACTTTCCATCGCTTCTCTTAAAGATCCACATACAGTTGGAATAGATTTAACTTCTTCAGCAGGTAAATCATACAAATCTTTATCGAAAGACTCGCCAGGATGAATTTTATTTTTTATTCCATCTAAGCCAGCCATTAACATTGCAGCAAAAGTTAAATAAGGATTTCCAGCTGCATCTGGGAACCTTATCTCACATCTTGCACCTTTCTTACTTAAAGTGATTGGTATACGACAAGATGCAGATCTATTTCTGGCTGAATATGCTAAAAGAACTGGAGCTTCAAATCCAGGTATTAATCTCTTATAACTATTTGTTGTTGAATTTGCGAATGCATTAATTGCTTTCGCATGTTTTAATATACCACCAATGTAATGAAGAGCTGTTTCAGATAATCCAGCATATGCTTCACCAGAAAACACTGGTGTATCACCTTTCCATATTGATTGATGAATGTGCATTCCAGAACCATTGTCTCCAGCAACTGGTTTAGGCATAAATGTTGCAGTTTTTCCAAAAGAATGAGTTACCATTTGTACAACATATTTATATAATTGAACATTGTCTGCTTGATTAACTAATGTTCCAAAATACATTCCTAATTCGTGTTGACTTGGAGCAACTTCATGGTGATGTTTTTCAACTTTTATACCAACTTCTTTTAAATTTTTTAAATATTCCCCTCTCATGTCTTGCTCACTGTCAACTGGGGGAACTGGAAAATACCCACCTTTTATTGGGGGTCTGTGTCCCATATTACCATTATCATATTCTTTTCCAGAATTATATGGGCCTTCTTTACTATCAATTTTAAAACCACATTCGTTCATATCATTTTTTATTCTTACATCATCAAAAACAAAAAATTCGGGTTCTGGACCAAAAAATGCTTTATCTCCAATACCTGAAGCCTTTAAATATTCTTCAGCTTTTTTAGCAACACCTCTTGGATCTCGTTCATAAGGAGTTTTCTTAATTGCATCCAAAATATCGCAAAACAGGACTACGGTGTTGTGAGAAGTAAATGGATCTAAAAAATATCTCGATAGATCAGGTTTTAAAATCATATCAGACTCGTTAATAGCTTTCCAACCAGCTATGGAAGATCCATCAAAAAATACTCCTTCATTTAACATTCCATCATCGACTGCTGTTGAGTCCATAGTTAAATGTTGTAATTTTCCTCTAGGATCAGTAAACCTTAAGTCTACAAATTCAGCTTCTTTATCTTTAATAAATTTTAAAACATCGTTAGCACTCATAAACTCTCCTTTTTAAGCTGCGTGATGTTTACCAAAAAAAGATTGATTAATAATGCTCTTTTACTTAATAACACCTATGCAAATTTCACATAAGTGTATAATTAAACGATATAAAAAACTAACAATTAAAAGTTGAATAATGACTTTATTAGATAAAGAGCCTGTAAAAAGAGTAATGGGAAAGCTGAAAGAATTTGACGCTAAATTAGAGGTTATGGTTTTAAATTCATCAGCTAAAACAGCATCTGAAGCGGCTTCATCTTTGGGTTGTGAAGTTGGGGCAATAATTAAAAGTCTCCTGTTTAAGACTGAAAATACTTTTACGCTATGTTTAATTTCTGGAGATAAAAAAGCATCATTAAATAAGATTAAATCAAAATTAAATATTAAAGACGTTTCTATGGCCTCAGCTGATGAAGTTAAAAAAATTACCGGATATACTATAGGGGGAGTTTCACCAATTGGTCATTTAAGCCAAATTGCAGTTTTAATAGATAATTCATTTGAAAGATTTAATGATTTATTCGCAGCAGCAGGACATCCAAATTGTGTTTTTAAAATAAGTTTGAAAGATTTAAAAAATATAACCAATGGTGAAATTCACGAAATAACAGAATGAGACAACCTAAACTACTTGATTATATATTATTAGTAACACTTGCTTTAATTTGGGCTTCTGCCTTTTTTAATATAAAGATTGCAACATATTCTTTTGGCCCAATCACAATTGCTTTTTTAAGAGTCTTTTTTGGGGCAATTCCAGTTTTGTTATTGTGTTATTTTAAAAAGATAAAAATTGAAGCATTTTCAAAAGATTGGCATTGGTTTGCGATGATAGGGTTTATTAATTTAGTTGCTCCTTTTTTTTTAATTGCATATGGAGTTAAATCTGTTCAGAGTAATTTAGCAGCAATTTTAATGTCAACAACCACGTTGAGTTCAACAGTTCTTGGGCATTTCTATACTAAAAATGAAAAATTTAATTTGGTTAGAACTATTGGTGTTCTAATTGGATTTTCAGGAATAGTTTATTTATTCTCAGACAATTTATTAATTAATGAAAATAATTTTTTTTCAGCTCTATTAATACTCTTAGGAGCAACTTGTTACGTTATTGGAGGTGTTTTAACTTTAAAAATAAGTAAGAAAAAAAATGAGAACGTTACCAGTTCAATATTAATATGGGCAACAATAATTTTGATACCACTTGTAAGTTTTATTGAACAACCTTGGCAATTGACTCCAAGGTTAGACTCTACAATTTCTGTTATATATCTTGGATTGGTTTCGACGGGAATTGCTTGGCTTTTAAGATTTAGAATATTAATTAATAATGGTTTAATTTTTCAATCTCAAGTATCCTATTTAATTCCAATATTTGGAACAATTTTAAGTTATATTTTTCTTAAAGAGTTAATCACTTTTAAAGTGTTAATTTCATTAATTGCAGTAATCATAGGAATTTATTTTGTTAAAAAAGCAAATTAATTTTATTTTTTATCTCTAAAAAAAGAGGAACGTCCTAACATCCCATTTAAAATACCCAAAAATCTATAAAAATATTTTTCTTTATTTTCTTTTTGGAATGTTAAAAAATAATAATTAAATTTAAAAAACGACTTAATAAATTTACCTGACATTTTCAAAACAGCTTTTGAATAGCTATAATTTTTTTTATAAAAATAGAAACTCGACCACATCCAATGCCATTCTCTTATTCTATTCGCTCTACTTTTATTTTCTAAATTTTGACCTAAAGAGCTTTGAAATCCAAGATGATCTATCTTTAAATCTTTAGAGGTATAGATATTTTCTCCTTTTTTTATTATAGATTTACATAAATCAAACTCTTCAAAAAATAAAAAAAAGTTTTTATCGAAAATTTCTTTGTTTTCAAATTTATTAAGATTCATTAACATTGAACATCCCGTAACCCACTCAACTTTTTCTAATTTTTCAATTTTTTGATTTTTAAAAGTATTAACAAACATTTTATTTTTTTTGTTATCAAAAAAACCAGCAGGTAAAAATATTTTATCATTTAAATATTGGCAGCCAATAATCGTGAAATCTTTTGCATGTTCTAAAACTTTTGTAATATTTGAAAAAAAATTAACATCACAAGTAACATCAGGATTGAGAATTAAAGCATAATCAGTCTTTGTAGACTTTAATCCAAAATTATTTCCTTTACCATAACCCAGGTTTTCACCGGTACAATTAATATCTACATTTGGAAAATTTGATAGAATCTCATCTTTGTGCTCAAATGTGTGAGAATTTTCGATGATTTTAATTTTCACCCTTTTATCAATTGATTTTAGACAATTAATCAACAATTGTTTTTTAGTTAAGTAAGTAACTATTATAACTGTAATATTATCTAGGCTATACATTACAAATTTAAGTTATTTATTGCTTTTTATTTAGCAAGTTTAGATAATTCTTGTATATGAGCCGGCCTGGTTTCGCAACATCCTCCGAGAATAGTTGCTCCAGCTTCTTTAAATTTTTTAGCAAATTCTGACATTTTTTTTGGGGTTAAATCCTTACGCACACCCAAAAATTCATTAGGATTTCCAGTTTTACTTTTTTTATAAGCACCGGTGTAATTAGGTTTTGGATTTGTTTTTATAAAAGCATTAAGTTTAAATCCAAAAGGCACATTCAAACTTTTCAATTCGTCAATATTTAATTCATAATTTTCTGGAGAAATACAGGATAGAATGATTCCTAAAAGTTTTTCATTTTTAGTAACATTAATGATTTCTGAAATTTTTTCGCCACTTGGCAATCTTGTTCCTTCAGAAATATGAGCTCCTATTAAATATGGTTTATTAAACTTTTTAATACTACTAATAGCGATCTTAAATTCTTTGATACTGCTCAATACATCAAAATAAAAAAAATCTACGTAAGGATTCAAAAGCTCAGCTTGTAAACTGAAATTATCATTTATTTCTTCATCAGATCTCGGGTCAGCTTCATAAGTTAAAAATTGCGGAGGCAGTCCACCGGCTATTAAGATATGTGGATAAAGTTTTTTTGCTTTTAATGCAATTTCACCTGCTTTTTTATTTAGGTATTCAAATTTATCTTCAATATTGTTATCTCTTAATCGTATTTTTCTTGTAGTAAAAGTAGTAGTTACAATTACTTCTGCTCCTGCCCTGATAAAATCGATATGAGTATCCAATAATAGTTTGTGATATTTTTCTTGAAGTAAAGCATTAGCACTCCATAAGGTTCCATTAGGTTCCATGCCTCTTGCAAGTAATTCTTGTCCCATTCCTCCATCTAAAATTCTAGTTTGTTTGAAAAAATTTAAATCCATATATCCTCACTTTTTTAGTGCTTCTGCTTAATGCAAGGTGCACAATACAGTTCAAATACCTAACCGATTTATATGAAGATTCCATTTTAGCTGTTATGCCCGCAATAAGGATCAAATCGGCTTACTAATTTATATTTTGTTTTTTCGATTTGTAAAGATTATTTTTGCGTTAAATGAAAAAGATCTTCTTTCGCCATTAATGTTAAAAGGATAAACAGTATGCATTAAATAATTTGGAAAAATTATAACATTTCCAACTATTGGTTTTACATTATGTATGCTTTTGCTTAAAAAAGCTTTTTGTCCATTAATAAAATCAATTGTACCATTTGTTAAATCTTTTTTATTCTTAACTTTTTTGTTTGAAAAAATAAACTTAGGTATTTTTAAGTAACCTACTCCAGAAATATCTCCGTTGTGATAATGAATTGGATTGTATTCTCCTTTAAACTGTCTGACTACCCAAAAATTTAGTATCTTGATATCTTTTACATTTTTAACTTTTTCTTTAATCAAAAATTTTTTTATTATTTTTTTTAATTCTTTATCTATGTTTTTTTTTACAAAATCTCTAGAGAACAATAATTCATTTTTAATTTGACTTGCAAGTTTTGTTGAATAGTCTCTTTTCTTTGAGGTCGATTTTAGATCAAATTCATTATTTAATTTATTTATCAACTTCTTTGAAATTTTAGTTATACCTATAGTTGGACCGAAAGGTTTTATATTTTTCACGAGTTTTAAATATACCAATATAATTTTAATTCAACTTTAACTTAGAATTTTTGAACCAATTCTTATTGCCACAAAAATAACTAATCCTGAGGTAATTATTGTTAATAACTTATTAGACAAAAATTTTAGATTTAAAAAGTTGCCTATTTGACCACCTAACAAAACTACTAAAAATAATATCCAATAATCAAAAATATCATTTAAAATATTTTGCTTGGTAAACTGACCAAAAATTCCTGAAATAGAATTTATTAGTATAAATAGTGATGCTGTGGTTGCGATCTGTTTTGGATGTCCTGCTTTCAATAAAAAAAGGATAGGGCTTAAAAAAATCCCTCCTCCAATTCCAACAATACCAGATACTAACCCAAGTATAGATCCTATCAAAATTGAAAAAATTTTTGGTATGTCTCTCAATTTTAAACTGTCTTCTTTATATGAATTACTATTGATGAGCAGTAATACTCCAGCAATACTTAGAACAAAAAATAAAATGATTTCAAATATCTCTTTTTCTAAACTGATTGATCCTCCTATAAAAGAAAAAGGAACAGACCCAATTAAATATGGAATTAACAATTTATGATTTAGATTTCCAGCTTTGATGTAATTTATAGAATTTCCTGAAACAACGATAATGTTACAAAACAAAGCTATAACTGGAATAATATAATATGGAATATCCCATATGAGCAATAACGCTAAATAAGTTGACCCACCTCCAAAACCAACACTAGAGTATAAAATAGCTGTTACAAAAAATAAAAGAGATAGTATAAACATTTTAGAATTTTATGAGAGTAAACATAGCATTATTAACTGTTACAGACACTAGAACTTTTGAAAATGATAAATCTGGTTCAATTTTAAAAGAAAAAATAAGTGAAGCAAATCATAATTTAATTGATAGAAAAATTTGTAAAGATAATAAAAATGATATTATATCAATATTGGATGAGTGGACAAATCATAATGAAATTGATGTGATCATTACAACTGGAGGAACAGGTTTGACTGGTAGAGACATTACTCCAGAGGCTTTAAAGGAAATTGCAGACAAAGAAATACCTGGTTTTGGAGAAATGTTTAGATACGTGAGTATTAAATCTGTTGGCACATCTGCTATTCAATCAAGAGCGTGCGCAGTTTTAGCTAAAGGCAAATATATATTTGCTCTTCCAGGATCATCTGGTGGAGTAACAGATGCTTGGGAAGAAATATTGAAATATCAGTTAGATGTAAATCATAAACCTTGTAATTTTGTTGAGTTAATATCTAGATTAAAAGAAAAATAATCAAAATGTTTTTAATAAAATTTTTGCAAAAAAAAATTATTAGATTTTTAAATAGTGAGAAATTATTAAAAATTTTTTTTTATTATCATAAATTTTTCAATAACAAAGGTTTAAAGGATATTGGTTTTGATTTCACCTCTAAAAAAGATAGAAAATTTATAGTACAAGATATAATAAACAAACAAAAATTCAAAAAATATCTTGAAATAGGATGTTTTGATAATGAATTATTTGATGAAATAAAAATTGAAAACAAAACAGGAGTTGACCCAGTTTCTGGTGGAACTATCAGACTTACAAGTGATCAATTTTTTAAAAATAATAAAGAATTTTTTGATTGTGTTTTTATTGATGGTTTACACACTTATAATCAAGTTAAAAAAGATATTAAAAATTCTTTAGACTTTTTAAATGATAATGGAATTATTTTGTTACACGATTGTTTGCCTAATAATTTTTATGAACAGGCAACTCCAAGGTGTCAATGGACTTGGAATGGCGATGTATGGAAAGCAATTGTTGAATGTAGAACTGATAAACATTTAGATGTTTATACATGTTATGCAGATTTTGGGATTGGTGTAATACTAAAAAGACCCAATAAGAATTTATTAAATTATCATATCTCTGACTTTTCAAAATTGAAATTTGATGAGTATCACAAAGATCCTTATCATTTAATGAATATTATTGAATATGATGAATTAAAAAAAATTTTGTAGTTTATTTTTGATATTTTTCTTTCCATTCGGAGTAAGGCATACCATATACATGTTTTCTTGCTTCTAGGTCAGTAATTTGAACACCTTTCTTTTCCGCTTCTTCTCTATACCATTTTGATAAACAGTTTCTACAAAAGCCAGCTAGATTCATTAAATCAATATTCTGAACATCTTTCCTATCTCTAAGATGCTGAATTAACCTATCAAATGCAGCAGATTGTAATTCTTTTTTTGTTTTATCATCCATAAAATTTTTATATATAAATATAGTATGAAACTTTCAGGATCCTATCAAATTAAATTATCTAAACAAAAAGTTTGGGAAGCCTTAAATGATCCAGATATTTTAAAACAGGCAATTCCTGGGTGTGAGGAATTTACAAAAAACTCTGAAACAGAATTTACCGCTACAGCAACAAACAAGATTGGACCATTTAATGCAAGTTTTACTGGAGATATTGAACTTTCAGATCTCAATCCGCCAAATAGTTATAAAATTACTGGCTCAGGAAACTCACCAGTTGGTTTTGCATCAGGTGAAGCAAAAGTAAAATTAGAAGATTTTAATAACGGCACCAAGCTTATTTATGAAGTTGAGGCTAATGTAGGTGGAAAAATTGCACAAGTTGGATCTAGACTAATAGATATGACAGCAAAGAAAATGGCAGATATTTTTTTTGGAAAATTTTCAGAATTAATTTCAAATGACGACAGTTCATCTAGTGAACAGATATCTGAGAATAAAATTGATCAAACAACTGAAGCTCAACCTAAAAAACAAAATCAAAAAATTTTAATCTACGCTGGTGTTGCGGCAATCTTAGCAATTTTGGTTTATTCATTTATTTAAAAACATAGAAAATACAGAGAAATTAAAATCTTTATTTCTACTTGAAGTAGAAATGTTACAAAATTAGTAATTGCTTATCAAAATAACTTGTGGTGTACTTAATGTCTATTCAGGAAGGAGACACTTGATGACAAAAGTAACACTAGAAGTAAATGGTAAAAAGGTCAGCAAAGAGGTTCCAGACCATACACTTTTATCAGTTTTTTTAAGAGATAATTTAAATTTAACAGGCACACACGTTGGCTGCGATACTAGCCAGTGTGGAGCATGCGTTGTACATGTTAATGGTAAATCAATAAAAAGTTGTTCTACATTAGCAACAGATGTTGAAGGATCTAAAGTAACAACCATTGAAGGCCTAGCTAAAAATGGAAAACTTCATCCAATGCAAGCAGCATTCAAAAAAACTCATGGATTACAATGTGGATATTGTACACCAGGCATGGTCATGAGTGCAGTTGATCTTTTACAGACAAAGAAAAATCCGAGTGATCAAGAAATTAGAGAATGGTTAGAGGGTAATATCTGTAGATGTACAGGTTACCAAAACATAGTCGCTGCAGTTAAAGAAGCTGCAACAAAAATGTAAACAATACAGAAGGAGAATAAAAAAATGGCAAGTTTAGTTGGATCAAGAGTTGAAAGAAAAGAAGATACAAGATTTTTACAAGGAAAAGGAAGATATACAGCAGACATAAATATAGCAAACCAAACATATGCCGTGTTTGTAAGATCTCCGCATGCAAGGGCAAAAATTAAGAGCGTAGATACTTCAAAAGCATTAAAGTCATCAGGTGTTGTTGGAGTTCTAACAGGTAAAGAAATAGCTGAAGATAAAATTGGTGGTTTAATTGCTGGTTGGGCAATCAGAAGTGAAGATGGTTCTGAGATGAAAGTTCCAGCTAACCCTCCATTGGCGAAAGATATAGCTAACTTTGTAGGCGAACCTGTAGCAGTTGTTTTTGCAGAAACTTTAGATGAAGCAAAAGAAGGTGCGGAAAAAGTAAAAGTTGATTACAAAGTTTTAAAAGCTGTAGTAGACCCAGCTGAAGCAATGAAGAGTGATGCTATTCATGATGGTGTAGATAAAAATCTTTGTTACGACTGGTTGCTTGGTGATAGAAAAGCTGTTGATGAGGCTTTTGCTAAAGCTGATAAAATTATTAAAGTTGATTTAATCAATAATAGATTAGTTCCTAATGCAATGGAGCCTAGAGCATGTGTGGTAGACTATAATACAGCTTCGGAAGAAATCACTTTATATACAACAAGTCAAAACCCTCACCTATCAAGATTAGTTATGTCAGCGTTCGGAGGTGTTGCACCAGAAAACAAATTAAGAGTTGTTGCTCCAGATGTGGGTGGTGGATTTGGATCTAAAATTAATGTTTACAATGAAGAAATAGTTTGTAGTTGGGCTTCAAAAAAAATTGAAAGACCAATTAAATGGGTTGCGGAGAGAACAGAATCTTTCTTAACGGATACTCATGGAAGAGATCATGTTACTCATGCAGAACTTGCTGTAACTAATGATGGTAAGTTTTTAGGTTTCAAAAATGAAACAATTGCAAATTTAGGAGCCTACGCAAGAGTATTTGGAACAGTTACTCCAACATATTTATTCGGGCCTTGCGCAACAGGTGTTTACGTAATTCCTGCTGCATATTCTAATGTTAAAGCTGTGTATACTAACACAGCACCAGTTGATGCTTATAGAGGAGCTGGAAGACCAGAAGCAACTTATACAATTGAAAGATTAGTTGAAAAAGCTGCATTGGAATTAGGTATGGATAAAACTGAAATAAGAATGAAAAATTTTCCAACTCAGTTTCCATTTAAACAAACATTAGTTCATACAGTTGATTCTGGTGACTACGTTGCTGGACTAGAAAAAGCAAAACAAATGGCAGATTATTCTGGCTTTGAAGCTAGAAGAAAACAATCTGAAGCAAATGGAAAATTAAGAGGAATAGGTGTTTCATCTTATTTTGAAGCTTGTGGTATTGCACCATCAGCTGCTGTAATGTCTTTAGGATGCGGAGTTGGTCTTTGGGAATCTGCTGAGGTAAGATTTAATCCAACAGGTCAAATTTCAGTATTCACTGGAGCACATAGTCACGGACAAAGTCACGATACCACTTTTGCACAAATAGCTGCAGATGAGTTGGGTGTGCCAATGGAAAATATTGATGTAGTTCATGGTGATACTGATAAAGGAACATTTGGGATGGGTACTTACGGTTCCAGATCATTAACTGTTGGTGGTATTGCAATCGTTAATGCTTGTAAGAAGATTGTTGCTAAAGGCAAAAGAGTTGCAGCTAAAATGCTTGAAGTTAATGAAGATGAAATTGAATTCAAGGATGGAGAGTTTGTAGCTCTAAAATCTAATAAGAAAAAAACAATTGGTGAGGTTGCTTTTGCTTGTTATTTACCAGGTCAAAGAGATGAAATGAAATCACCAATTCCAGAAGGTGATGAACCAGGTTTAATTGAGTCTTCATTTTTTGATCCTGCAAACTTCTCATTTCCAGCAGGTTCACATATTTGTGAAGTAGAAATTGATCCTGATACTGGAAATGTAAAAGTTGAAAAATATACTGCAGTTGATGATTTTGGAAGAATTGTAAACCCAATGATTGTTGAAGGACAAGTTCATGGGGGGATTGCCCAAGGTATAGGTCAAGCTTTACACGAAAATACTCAGTATGATGAAACAGGTCAGTTAATGACAGCTTCATATATGGATTATACAATGCCAAGAGCAGATAATTTTCCAGAGTTTAATTTAGGTTTCACTTGTACTCATGCAACATCTAACCCACTTGGAGTTAAAGGTTGTGGAGAAGCAGGTGCTATCGCTTCACCACCAACAGTGATGAATGCAGTAATAGATGCATTAGGTGGTCAAGAAATTTCAATGCCAGCTACAGCTGAGAAAGTTTGGAAGGCTTGTAAAACAATGAAAAAATCTAACGCTAAAGCAGCATAGGAGGAACACATGAAATCATTTAATTATCACGCACCAAAAGATGTTAAAGATGCTACTAAACTAGCTTCCTCTAGTTCAGCTTTTTTAGCTGGAGGAATGACAACTATTCCTTCAATGAAGTTAGGATTAGCAAGTTACAAAGATGTTATTGATATCAAAAATATTAAAAAACTATCAGGCATCAAAGTTAGTGGAAAAACTGTAACTATAGGTGCGACTACAAAACATGCAGAGGTTGCAGCATCTAAAGATGTTAAAAAGGCTATTCCGGCTTTAGCAAAATTAGCTGGTAATATTGGTGATGCTCAAGTTAGGAACAGAGGAACTATTGGTGGATCTATTTCGAACAATGATCCTTCAGCTTGTTATCCTTCAGCTTGTATGGCGCTGAACGCAGTTATTCATACAAGTAAAAGAAAGATAGATGCAGATA
The DNA here is from genome assembly GCF_001179925.1 of Candidatus Pelagibacter communis. Lineage (GTDB taxonomy): Bacteria > Pseudomonadota > Alphaproteobacteria > Pelagibacterales > Pelagibacteraceae > Pelagibacter > Pelagibacter ubique_E. Next base: position 68,512 of record NZ_CVSF01000064.1, read on the forward strand.
AGTTTTTTACAGGAATGTTTGAAACAGCATTAAAAAGTGGAGAACTTGTAGAGGCTGTAGAGTTTGAAATCCCAGAAAAGGCAGACTATCAAAAACATCCAAATCCTGCATCTAGATATGCGATTATCGGTGTTTTTTTAGCGAAACATAAAAAAGATGTAAATGTTGCTGTAACAGGTGCAAAATCTTGTGTTTATATTGATAAAGATTTGTCAAAAAAATTAAGCTCTAACTTTTCAGTATCTGCAATTGAAGGCATGGAAGTAAAATCTTCAGGAATGAATTCGGATATGCATGCTTCTGCAGAGTACAGAGCTAATTTAGTTTCACTTTACACAAAAAAAGCTGTTGAAGCTTGTTAGTTAAGTTTTATATTTTATCAAATGAAAAACTCATTTGATGAAAAAATCTTAGAAGAAGCTCACGATTGGGTAGTAGCCAATCAGAAAGTCGTCCTAGCGACTGTAATCCAAACCTGGGGATCCTCTCCAAGACAAGTTGGTAGTAGAATGATTGTAAATGAAAAGGGTGACTTTTCTGGTTCTGTTTCAGGTGGATGTGTAGAGTCAGCAGTTGTAAGAGAATGTATTGGTTTAATTAAAGAAAATAAACCATATAAAAAAATAGAGTTTAAAGTTTCAAATGAGAGTGCTTGGGAAGTTGGACTTGCTTGTGGTGGCGAAATAGCTGTCTATTTAGAACAAGTTAATTAATGAAATTACAAACATTAAAATCTATTATTGAAAAAAAGAAAAATAAATCTGAATTTGCAATAATTACAAATCTTACTACGGGAGAAAGTGAGATTTTTGAGAAAGATAAACCATTAAGTAAAGAAATGGAGACTTACACAAATCAAATAAACAAATTATTTAAATCAAAAAAAAATGGGATTATTGAAAATACAGAAATATTTGTTGAAACATATGTACTACCTATAAAAGTTATTGTAGTTGGAGCAGTTCATATAGCTCAATATTTAGTAGACTTTGCAAGGAGCTTAAATTTTGAAATTTCTATAATAGATCCAAGAGGATATTTTGCATCGGAACAGAGATTTCCTGATATGAAAATAATCAATAAATGGCCAGATGAAGCTTTTAAAGAAATTGAAACTAACGAGAATACTGCATTAATTGCTTTAACACATGATCCAAAAATTGACGATCCAGCATTACAACATGCGTTAAAAAAAAATTTTTATTACATAGGTGCTCTTGGAAGTAAAAAAACTCATGAAAATAGATGTCAAAGATTAAAAGAGGCTGGATTTGATAATGATCAAATTGATTCAATCCATGGTCCAATTGGAATTAAATTAGGTGGTAGATCTGCGCCTGAAATAGCTTTATCAATAATTGCTCAATTAGTTTCAGAAACATATAAAAAGTGATTAAGGCGATTTTATTAGCAGCCGGTCAATCAAAGCGATTAAAATCTGAAAATAAATTAATCAAATTATATAAAAGAAAACATTTAATAAATCATTCACTACAAGCATTACACAAAAGTAAAGTGAATAAAGTTATAATAGTTCTTGGTCATCAAAAGAATAAGGTAAAAAAAATAGTTAAAAAAAATAAAAAAAATATTTTTATTTATAATAAAGGTTTTAAAAAAGGTATGGCTTCCTCAATTAAAAAGGGTTTAAAAAAAGTAAATAAAACTGATAAAGGTTTTATTGTTGTTCAATCTGATATGCCATTTATAAAATCATCAGATTTAAATAAAATCTGTAGATCAATTAAATCTCAAAAATTCTTAGTTCATGCTCTTATATATAAAAAAAAAATAGGGAACCCGATCGGTTTTGATATATCAATTGTAAAAAAGTTTAAGAGAATGCAAGGAGATGTTGGAGCAAAATTTATGGTTAAAAGATTAAAAGATCAAACTAAATTTATTAATGTAAATAGTCTGAGGTCTTTTAAAGATTTTGATAAAGAATCAGACTTTAGAACTTAATCTGCTAAAGTTGATTCTCAAAAGTAAAAGAATTATTAAGATAATCAAAAAAATCAATGGTTTAAAAAAAATAGTTTTAGATAACCAAATAAAATGCAATACACCAAAAATTGAGATTACATAGATGAGTCTATGCAATTTTTTCCAATTTTGTTTCAGAAGTCTTGCTATTTTATCTGATGAAGTGATTGCTAGAGGTATCAATAAAAGCCAAGCAGAAAAACCAACAAATACAAATTTCTTTTTTAATACATCATTAATCAATGGTTTGAAATCAAATCTATAATCAAGACCAACATAACTTAACATATGAATTGAAGCATAAAAAAAAGCAAATAATCCAAGCATTCTTCTAAATTTTATCCACTCGAAAGATTTTGTAATTTTTCTGAGAGGAGTCATAGACAAAGTTAAAAGAATAAAGATCAAGGTCCATTCTCCAAAATGGTTAATAATTCTATCAACTGGTTCTGGACCCAGTTGATTATATAATATTTGATAGGTAATTATATAAATTGGCCAAAGTGATAATACAAAAACAGCAGGCTTGAAATATTTTTTCAATTTATTCTAGTAATTTTTTTTTAAGTCCATACCACTGTAAAGATGTGCAACTTCATCTCCATAGCCATTGAACATTAATGTTTTAATTCTTGGGGCTAAAATACTCTCTCCAATTACTCTCTCAGTTGCTTGAGACCATCTTGGATGATCAACCTCAGGATTTACATTTGAATAAAAACCATATTCCCTTGGTGAAGCATTTTTCCATGCAGTATTAGGCATATTCTTAGTAAGTTTTATTTTTACAATCGCTTTTGCGCTTTTAAATCCATACTTCCACGGAATAAATATTCTTAGAGGTGCTCCATTTTGATTTGGTAGAGGCTTACCATATAAACCTGTCACTACTGTTGTCAGTGGGTGCATCGCCTCATCAATTCTAAGACCTTCTATATAAGGCCAGTTTAAAACAGGATATCTTTGACCTACCATCTCTTCTGGATTGTAAACTGTCTCGAATTCAACAAACTTGGCACTCGGTTTTATCTGAACTTTTTTAAGTAATTTATTCAATGAAAAACCTAACCATGGAATTACCATTGACCAACCTTCAACACATCTTAGTTTTAAAATTCTCTCCTCAGATTTAATGGCCAAAATTTCTTCAATTGGGAGTTCTAATGATTTCTCTACTTCTCCTTCAATTTTTATACTCCAAGGCCTTGTATTAAAATTTTTTGCTCTTCTGTGAGGATCTCCTTTGCCAGTACCAAATTCATAATAATTATTATATGTTGTAACATCTTTATAACTTGTGAGTTCATTTGAATTACTAGCATTACTACTAATTAGAGGAAATGAGCTAAAAGTAAGCGTGCCTAATCCAAAACTTAAAGATTTAATAAAAGATCTCCTTTTTAAGTAAATTTTTTCTGGGGTCACTTCAGAATATTTAAATTTTTTCATCAAAATGAAATTTATACTAAATGAAATATTAAAAAATAGATATTTGCAATTGATACCTATATTGCGACAGTTTGATTAAGCCAATATATAAGAAAATGAAAAAGTTTAACTTCCAGTAAAAACTGGAAGTTAAAATAAGTTTTATTGACCTGGAGCTTTATAACCAATTTTACTAGCCTTTGTAGTAGCTTTTGTGAAATCGATTGCCTCTAGCATTGTTAAATTCTTAACTGCTCCTGAGGCTTCTACTACTAATTTTATGGCAGCAAAATCATCAAAGCTAGGTACTTCTGAAACTACTATAAAGTCATAAGAACCTCTTACTATGTCCATACTATGCATAGTGCCACCCATTGCTTTAGTAAGTTGTTCTACGACAGCTTTTCTATCACTCGCAGGATCTTTAAGAAATCCTTGGAAAGCTTTATCTGTATAGTTTCCCATAATATATGCTTTCATAATTACCCCTTTTTTTTTTATTTATTCTACTAGTGATACATAAATGTTGATATGTTTTATTTGCATGGTAGACACAACCACAAGTAATGCTAAATTACCAATATGTACGAAAAATTTGGACAATTCATAAACGGTAAGTGGCAACAATCCTCAGATAAAGGTACTTATGAAGTCATAAATCCTGCAAATGAAGAAATTTTAGGACATGCTTCTAAAGCAACTTCTCAAGATGTAGATGAAGCTTTGCAATCAGCCTCTAGAGGATTAGAAGTTTGGAAAAAAACTCCACCTTGGCAGAGGTCATATATTATAAGAAAAATTGCTGATAAAATGAGAGAGAAACAAGATGTGTTAGCAAAATGGATGACACTTGAAGTTGGAAAACCTTTAGCAGAAGCAAAAGGGGAAATAAATGGAGCAGCAGACATTTTTGAATGGAACGCTGAGGAGACCAAAAGAATTTATGGCCAGACTGTAGAAAGTAGATTTGAGGATACTAGAGTTCATGTTTACTACCAACCGGTTGGAGTAGTTGCAGCATTATCTCCATGGAATTTTCCAGCAGTTTTATCTGCAAGAAAAATTTCTACAGCATTAGCAGCAGCTTGTTCTGTAATTATAAAACCTGATGTAATAACTCCGGGCGTTGTAATGGAAATGGTAGACATATGTAGAGAATGTGGAGTGCCTCCTGGCGTAGTCAATCTTCTATCTGGAGATCCTCCAAGTATTGCCCAACAACTTATTGCATCTGATATTGTAAAAAAAATTTCGATAACAGGTTCATCTAGAGTTGGAAAATTAATTTTAAAACAAGCAGCTGATAAAGTTCAAAGAGTAACTATGGAGTTAAGTGGTCATTCACCTTTTATAGTTTTTGATGATGCTGATATAAAAAAAGCCACTGATATGGCAATAGCTGCAAAATTCAGAAATAATGGACAAGTATGCATATCTCCAAATAGATTTTATATTCAAGAAAGTAAAAAGGAAGAGTTTGTAAGTTTATTTGTTGAAAAAACCAAGAAACTTAAGATAGGAGATGGAATGGACCCATCTGTACAACTTGGTCCATTAACTACAAAAAAAAGATTGAATGAAGTTGAGGAATTAGTTGAGACTACAAAAAAAGAAGGTGCAAAGGTACTTTTAGGAGGAAAAAGACCAAAAGGATTTAATAAAGGTTTTTATTACGAACCAACAATATTTGATGATGTAAAAGATGATTTTACTATAATGAAAGTAGAACCATTTGGTCCATTAGTGCCAATGTTATCGTTTAAAACTTTTGATGAAGTAATAGAAAGAGCAAATAATCATGAACTTGGACTTTCAAGTTATATTTGTACAAACTCAATGGATAAAGCTCATAAAGCCTCTGAATTAATGGAAACAGGAACAGTTGCAGTAAATACTCCTTTAGTTGCAATTGCAGAAGCTCCTTTTGGAGGGATTAAGCAGGCGGGTTATGGAAGAGAGGGTGGATCAATGGCCATCAAAGATTATTTGAATGTTAAATACACTCACCTAGGCTTAAAAGGATAAATTTAAAGTTAATGATTGAGTTAGTTATTGCGTTAGGAGCAGGTTTAATAAGTTTTTTATCTCCATGTGTATTACCTTTAATACCAGGATATATTTCATATATTTCAGGAAGTTCTTTAAATGAAATAATTGAAAAAAAAAATATAAATTTAATTCCAATAATTTTGTTTACTATTGGATTTTCAATAGTCTTTATAATTTTTGGTGCTGCATCAACTTTTTTAGGTCAAATGTTACTACAAAATTCAAATGAATTTAGAGTAGTTGCTGGATTAGTGATAATTATTTTTTCTTTACACATAATTGGTATCGTAAATATAAAATTTTTAAATTATGAAAAAAGAATTAATACAAATATAAAATCCAACTTTTTAAGTCCAATTGCCATAGGTATGGCTTTTGCATTTGGATGGACCCCTTGTATTGGTCCAATTTTAGGATCAATTTTGGTTTTAGCAGCAACAGAGGAAAGTTTAAGTAAGGGTATATTGTTATTATCTTTCTATTCTATAGGATTAGCTATACCATTTATTTTATCTGGATATTTAATCCAAAAGTTTTTAATTTTTTCAAAAAATTTTAGAAAAAATATAAATTTAGTATCAAAAACAGGTGGAATTATCTTGTTAATAACTGGAGTTTTAATAATAACTAATCAATTACAAATATTAGGGTATTATTTACAGGATATTTTTCCTTTTTTAGAGAATATTGGATAATTAATTATGAAAATTTATCAAATAGATTCAAGTGCTAGAAAAGAAGGATCAACCTCAAGAGCTTTAGCAAAAAAATTGTTAAATAAAATAAAAAAACCTGAGGATGAGGTAATTTATAGAGATCTTAATGATGAGATGGTTTTTGTAACTGGATTAACAGAATCAGGAATGAATATTGAGGAAAAGGATCAAAATGAAAATCATAAAAAAATGTTTGAACTTTCGAATCAATTAGTAAGAGAGCTTAAAGAGAGTGATGTAATTATCATTTCAGCACCAATATATAATTACGGTCCTCCAGCCACTCTTAAAGCATGGTCTGACCTTGCGGCTAGAGTTGGAGAAACTTTTAAATTTAAACCTAATGGAAGAAGAGAAGGTTTGTTAAAAAATAAAAAAGCTTATCTTGTGATTACTTCTGGAGGCACAAAATTAAACAGTAAGGAGGATTTTTTAACTCCTTGGTTAAAATTTATACTCAATTTTTTTGGCATTGAAGAAGTCATAGTAATTAGTGCTGACCAAATGGCACTAGATTACGATAAATCAATTAGAGAAGCAGAAAAACAAATTGATAAAGTTATTTAATATTAAATTTTCTTTTTAAATGTTTTAATCTACCTTCGGTACTATCATAATCAATATAACAGCCCTGTAAAAATCTCTCACCTTCATTGGCATCATAGGAAGTTCTTCCATGAAGTAAACGATGGTTATCCATCATTAATAAATCACCAGGCATTAATTTAAATTCTATTCTGTATTTTTTTGAATTATAAAGCTCTGAAATCTTATTTCTTGCCTCATAGTATAAATCTAATTTTTCTTTATCCATTAAGGGGACAAAGTCTAATCTTGGACTAAATCTCACTTGTTTAAAGTTTCCATTGTCATCTAACTTAATCATTTCAGACCAATCTTCTAAAACTATACTTTGATCAATAAATTGAAATCTTACTTTTATTTGTGTTAAAATTTTATAATAATTTGGATAATCATTTTTGAGTTTTTCAGTAACAGTATAACCATCTACTAAAGTTGAATAACCACCACTTACTTGATTTTCTATGCAGTGTAATATTTGAATGCAAGGAACAGGATTTCTGTAGGGGTTATCGGTATGAGGTGCTAATGGCAGAGAAGTGTAAGCTAAGTCATTTGGGTTAGGCTTTGATTTAACATTAAAAAATTCTCCAAAGTTTGTTCTTCGAACACTTCCAATAGAATTTGCAAAATTGATTATAAAATTATTTTTTGTTGGAACCTTTTTAAATATAACAAAACCATATTTATAAAAATTTACTAAAGCATTATACATTTCTTGTTGTTCATAAAAATTTTCTTTAAATTCAAAATTGTTTAAACTTTTTAAGGACGAGTCCCATTCAATTTTATCAATGAATTTAATCTCATTAAAATTTGAAAATTCTTTCAAAATATTCTGAATTGTTAACTTTGTAAAAGCCCCATCATTAAATGTTATTTCCAGATAATCATTTGACAAATTCAATTTATTAATTCTTATTTTTTCTTTGATTTTTGTTGGGTCAAACAACCTTTGTTGTGTCTTTTTATCCAAATATTTTTCACCATTAACTCTTTCCCTTAACCAAAATGGGTGTATCTCCTTTTTTTTTGATCCATTATTTAAATAAACTTTATTTTGGATTAGCTCTATTTTCATAAATATAAACTAAGGATTATTTAAAATTTAACTTTAATCAATAGAAATTAAATAGTAAGAGATCATTGTGAATAATTTTAATAGAAAAAGATACGCTATTTATGCTCAATTTTTAAATAAATTAGCTTCAGATTTGACTAAGTTATATTACTTAAAATTAAATAAACCTTTTAAGGTATCAAATAAACTAAAAGGAAAAGGCTATGATCCTGTAACAACGGCAGATAAAGCCTTTGAAAAATTTATTAGATCCAAGATTAAAAAAAGATTTCCAAAACACCAAATTATTGGTGAGGAATACGGTTTAAAGGTAAATAAAAGTGATTTTACTTGGGTAATAGATCCTATTGATGGAACTAGATCTTTTGTAATTGGTAATCCAACTTGGAGTAATTTAATTTCTTTAAATTTTAAAGGATTGCCTATTTTAGGTTTAGCAAATTTTCCTGCCCTTAAAAAATACTACTTAAACACCTCTGAAAAAACAGCCTATGTGTTTGAAAATAGAAAAAAGAGAAAACTTATAGTTAATAAAAAAGCTAAATATAATAACGTAAAAGTTTCAGCTGCTTTTCATGGCTCATTATCATTAACTAAGCAAAAAAAAATTCCAAAAATTTTAAAATTAATGCAATTTCCTTGCACTGATGCTTTGAGTTATTCTCATCTCGCTGAAGGTAAATTAGATATAGTCATTCAGACATCAAATAAAATATGGGATATTCATCCATTAATCCCAATAATTGAAGCTGCTGGAGGAATTATTTCAACTTGGGATAATAAGAGTCCAGTTAAAGCTGGGAATATATTGGTATCTTCTAATAAAACTTTGCATAATAAATTTATTAAATTATTAAAACCAGTCGTTAAGTAGTTTTACCAATAAGATTTACAATTAAAACACCTGCAATAATTAAAATAAGTCCTATGACAGTGAAAAGATCTGGTGTTTGATTAAATTTGTATATTCCAACAATTGTTGTAGCTATTATACATAAACCTGCAAAAGATGCGTAAGTTATACCAACAGGAATAGTTTTCATAACAATTGATAATGTAAACATACAACCAACTATTGTTATCGCTGTTAACAAGCTCGGTATTAGTAGTGTAAAACCATTCGCACCTTTGGCAAATCCATTTGCAGCGGTACCTAAAATAACCGCAAGTATAAGAACAATGTATGCAATTATATTACTCACTAATTTAAGAATATTCTTATTCGGTAATTTTATCCACCAATTTCTTTATTGGTGGACCAAGAACAAGTGCAGCAATTATTGCTATAGGTAAACTTACAGACCATGCTTTAAAAAATCTATTGATATATTCGTTATCCATTCCTGTGTTTATATAAGTAATTATAAGTGTCATTAGCAAACTCATGCCAAAACCCATAATCAAAATAAATATGAAATCAAAATATTTTTTTGGAAACATTATTTAGACATTGGAGTAGCACCGGTTTCTAAGCTAGTAATCTTTCCATCTTTATATCTATAAACTGCCATTACAGCTTCCACATTTCCATCTTTGAAAGTTACTATAGAATGATGTACACCAACTTCATCATTCTCATAAACAATGCGAGCTTTATCTTGATTTATATCACCACTCATTGCCCATTTGATTACATCAGCTTTTCCAAGAGAATTTCCAGATTTATGCATTGTGAACTTAAAATCATCATGCAAAAGTTCATTCATAGTTTTTTCGTCTTTATTATCTATTGCATCTGTATATTTTTTTAATATCGACATCATTTACCTCTTTTAATTAAATATAAATTTTATCAGCTAGACCGTAACATAACACAGCACTTAAAATAGTTAGAGCTAACGGCGCATATATCCCTTCATCAGAAGTTTTGTCTGTATGACCAAGCTTATTAATTTTTGTATTATAAAAACCAACTATAAAAGCTGATAAGTTCTGTAAGAATATAAGATTAAAGAATCCCCAAGTTGCTTCTAAACCATTAGGTCTTATAAAACCAACATAGATAGCCATAACTACAGAGCCAAAAAATATTGATCCAAAAAATCTAACCATCCCTGCGCCAGTGTCATCAATACCATACTGATCTAAGAAAGATTTTGTTTGAAAAACACATCTAAATCCATAGTAAGCAAATCCTATAAAATGAATTATAAAAACTGCTAAATAAAATATTCCATTAAATTTTTCTATCATGACGTCTCCTATCTTATTTTTTAATATAAAGTTTGAACTACTTTTTTAACTCTTTCAGCTCCATTAGGGATTGAATTAGCTATAAATGAATGACAATCTTCAGTTTTTGCTTTGTCGTACTTAGAACCATAATATTTATCTACAGCTTTGTTTACGCCCTCATCCCACTCTTTTTCTGAAATACCAACTTCAAGCGCATAAGACTTCATTACTTTTACTGATGCCATTGATTTTTCTTTCATACTGTATTCAAACTCTTCACCTGAAGGTAAAAAATAATTTGCCATATAAATACCACTGCATTCCCAAGCTTTTGATTTATCATCGTTACTCATCCCTGCATGAGCAAGATTAAAGATTAAGAAAGAAAAAATTATTAAAATATACTTTTTCATATAACCTCAACGATAATTAATATTATTATAAAAATGTAACTGTTTTGTTACATGGCTGGTATGCGTTATTATAACCAGCCAGGTATAGGTAGGTTTTTTTCCTTTAAAAATGTTTTATTAAACATCTTTGAGTTGTATTTATCTGATTTATCACAAAGGATTGTTACGATTGTTTTACCTGGACCAAGTTCTTTTCCAAGTCTAATTGCCCCTGCAATATTAACTCCACAACTTGTTCCTAAACTCAAACCTTCATTTTGAATTAAGTCATAAAGAACAGGTAAAGACTCTTGATCACTTATTGAAAAAGCTCCATCAATTTTAGCCTCTGCAAAATTTTTAGTGATTCTACTTGATCCAATACCTTCCGTGATCGATCCACCTTCTGCTTTTAACTCTCCATTAACTATATGATTATATAGAGCTGAGCCAGTTGGATCTGACAGAAAAATTTTGATATCTTTATTTTTCTCTTTTAAGAATTTACTTACACCACCTATAGTTCCACCAGTTCCTGATGCGCAAACAAATCCATCAACTTTACCATCTGTTTGTTCCCATATCTCAGGACCAGTAGTTTCATAATGTCCTTTAGCATTAGCAGTATTATCAAATTGATTGGCCCAAACTACACCATTGTTATTTGTACTTTTTAGTTCATCAGCAAGTCTACCTGCAACCTTAACGTAATTACCATTATCTTTATATGGTTTGGGTGGAACTAATCTTAAATCTGCACCAATATTTCTTAAAGTGTCTTTCTTTTCCTGTGTTTGATTGTCATTCATTACAATTATTGTTTTATAACCTAATGAGTTTCCAAGGAGACATAATCCTATTCCAGTATTTCCTGCAGTTCCTTCGACTACAATCCCACCTTCAGATATTAGTTTCTTTTCCTGTGCGTCTTTAATTAAAGCTAGTGCAGCTCTATCTTTTACTGAGCCACCTGGATTTAGATATTCAGCTTTACCATAAATGTTACACCCAGTAATTTCTGATGCTGCTTTTAGTTTTATTAAAGGGGTATTTCCAATTGAGTCGATAAAATTATTTTTTGTATTTTTCATTATTCTTTATCTTCATCTGTAACAGCATAAGGTTTAAATCCTTTTGTAGCATCACCGACTCTTCTAGCGGGAATACCAGCCATAACTGATTTTTCTGGCACATTTTTTGTTACAACTGAGTTTGATCCAATTAATGAATTTTTCCCAATTATAATTGGTCCTAATATTTGAGCTCCAGAACCAACAACTACATTATCTTCCAAAGTCGGGTGTCTTTTCATATTTCTTTGATCATTTGAATTAATGCTAGGAGCAATTCCTCCCAATGTAACATTATGATAAATTGTAACATTATTTCCAATCTCAGACGTTTCACCGATAACAACTCCCATACCATGGTCAATGAATAAATTTTTTCCTATTTTTGCTCTCGGGTGAATTTCTATTCCTGTTAAAAATCTTGAAAATTGTGAAATGATTCTTGCAACTAAATCAAATTTTGCGATAGCAAAAAAATTTGCAATCTTATAAAAAAAAATGGCCTTAACACCTGGATAAGTTAAGATTAAACTTAACTTGGATTTTGCCGCAGGGTCTCGGTCAATTATAGATTGTAAAAAATCATTCATTTTTTTTGAATTTTCTAACAGTTGATAAAAAAAAGTATATACTCTATATAGTATCCATATAGGTAATTTAAAGAGGGTTAAAATGTATAAAAATACAAACTGTTTCCACTTAGCTATTCCATGTGGAGATTTAGAAACAGCAAAGAAATTTTATAGTGAGACACTTGGCTGTCGATTAGATAATTCTGCTCAAGAGTGGGCAGACGTTGATTTTTGGGGAAATGAATTAACACTTCATGCAAGTGAGCATAAACTAGATAACGAAAGACATGATGTTGATATGGGAAATGTTTCTGTTCCTCATTTTGGAGTTCATTTATCAAGAAAAGATTTTGATGCTCTTAAAAGGAGATTAAAGGATAAAGGTGCTAAATATTATGACGAGCCTTACTTAAGATTTAAAGGCACAAAGTATGAGCAAGAAACTTTTTTTGTTAAAGATCCTAACGAAAATATTTTAGAAATTAAGACATTAACTGCTAACGCAGAATAGTTAAAGTTTTGGATGGAATACCTAGTAGTAGGTTTCTTTACTGGGCTTAGTCTAATTTTAGCAATTGGAGCACAAAACGTCTTTGTAATAGAGCAGGGATTAAAAAAACAACACATCTTTCTTGTTTGTCTTGTTTGTTCAATATCAGATTTAATCTTAATATTTTTAGGAATATTTCTTTTTCATTATTTTATTCAATACTTTAATCCAACAATTGAGTTATTATTTAACATTCTTTTAATAATTTTCTTGATTCACTTTATTTATACAAAAATTAAGTCTTTTAATTTAAAAGTTAATTTTAATAATGAGGTTCCAGATATTTCAAAAATTAATATCTTTTTAAAAACTCTTGGCTTTACATATCTAAATCCACATGTTTATTCAGATACTGTATTTTTCTTGGGCAATTTTTCAAAAAACTTTATTATAAATCAAAAGATATTATTTGGGGTAGGGGCATCCATTGCATCTTTTGTTTTCTTTTTTGTCATTGGTTATTTATCTAAATATTTGTCTCAATATGCTCAGAGCGAAAAAGTTTGGAAAATTATAAATATATTCATTATTAGTTTTATGAGTTTACTTACAATATTTGTTATTTTGGAAACGATTAATTAGAGTATCCGTATTTTCTTAATCTAACATCACCAGTTCTTGCATGTGCTTCCATGCCTTCATATCTAGATATTCTAGCTGCAGCAGCACCGACAAGTTCTGTAGATTCTTTAGTCATTCTTTGGAAACTCAAAGTTTTAATAAACTTACCTACAAATAAACCCCCAGTATATCTTCCAGCACCTTTGGTAGGTAGAATATGATTTGTTCCTGAGCACTTATCTCCATATGCTACTGTTGTCTCTTCACCTACAAATAAAGATCCATAATTAGTTAATTTTTCGTGGAACCATTTTAAATTTTCTGTTTGAACTTCTAGATGTTCAGGAGCGTACTCATCACTGATTTTAACCATTTCTTCATCGGTATCGCAAAGAATTACTTCACCATAATCTTTCCATGCAGCATCGGCATTTTTTCTTGGTACCTCAGGAAGTTCTGCAATTAATTCTGGAACTCTTTTCATTACTTTTTCTGCAAGTTCTTTACTAGTTGTATATAGCCAACAAGGTGAATTGTATCCATGTTCAGCCTGACCCACTAAATCAACTGCAACAATTTCTGGATCTGCTTTTGCATCTGCGATAATTCCAATTTCTGTTGGACCGGCAAATAAATCTATACCAACTTTACCGTACAAAATTCTTTTAGCTTCAGCTACAAACTGGTTTCCAGGTCCAACTATAATATCTGCTGGTGGGTTTTTAAATAATCCATTAGTCATTGCCGCAATAGCGGGAACACCACCTAAATTTAAAATTATATCTGCACCACATAGATCAGCTGTATAAACAATAGTAGGGTGGGCTCCAATACCTTCTTTCGGCGGACTGCAGGCTATGATATTTTTTACTCCCGCAACTTTAGCGGTAGTAACACTCATTACTGCTGATGCAATGTGAGCATATCTACCACCAGGTATATAGCAACCGGCTGTATTTACCGGAACTAATTTTTGACCTGCATAAAGACCATCTGAAAGCTCTACTTCAAAGTCTTGACCATAATTTTTTAATTGTGCTTCAGCAAATTTTCTAACTCTATCAAATGAAAATTGAATATCATCTTTAGTTTTTTGATCTAAATTTTTTTTAATTTGTTCAATTTTTTCCTTTGAAACAACAATCTCACCATCATATTTGTCAAACTTTTTTGTCAAGTCGATGCAGCCTTTTTCTTTAGTTGTTTCAAGGTCTTTTAATAATTCCTGCACTATACCTGTGGTTTTATGGTCATCAGTTGATGAAGTTTTTGGAGATTTTTTTAAATATTTTATTGCCATTAATTATTTTCTTTTGATTAGTTGCCGATGTATTTAAAGTATAAGATAGATATTTTCAATGAAGAATTAAAATAAATCAAATTAATTGTTCAGAATCAGTCTAAAGCAACAACAGCTGCTGCTATAGAAGCCAATCTAGCAGTCGCTTCATCTGAACGACTTGTTATAACCACAGGCACTTTTCCTCCTACCACTACTCCTGCTGCACATGCTCCACAAAAGTAAATTAACATTTTAACTAACCCATTTCCTGTTTCTACACTTGGAACAAGCAAAACATCAGCTAATCCAGCAACATCATTTTTAATTCCTTTAATTGCTGCCGATTTTTTTGATATACTATTATCAAATGCAAGAGGACCAAAAACATCTGCATCTAAATTTTCTTTTTTTGCAAGTTTAGTTAACTCCTCTGCATCTTTAGAACTTGGGACACTATCTAAAACTTCCTCAGTAGCTGATAAAATTGCGATTTTAGGTCTTTCAATTCCAATTCTTCTTGAAAAATTAATTACATTTTTAAGTATGTGCATTTTTGTTTTTACATTAGGCAAGACATTTAATGCACCATCAGTAATAATCAGAGGTTTATCCTCTTTTTCTAAAGTCATATGCCAAATATGACTTAATCTAGTTTTTCCTAATAAATTATATTCTCTTTTAAGAACCTCTTTCATTAATATATCAGTATGTATGTGACCTTTAACAATAATTCTAATTTTTCCCTCACTTGCAAGTTTTGCTGCAATTGCAGCTGTATTGTTTTCTATAGGTTCATTTATTATTTCATATTGAGAAATATCCCATTTTAAATTTTCAGCACATTTCATGATTTCTTTTTCATCACCTATAAAAACAGGTTCAATTAAATTTTCATTTACTGCATCTTGGACTGACAACATTGGCAAAGGTTTTCCCGCGTTGACTATACCTGCTTTTACTCCTTTTTTTTTATGAGCATAATTAAGTAAGTTGTTAGGACAAACTATTTCTTTATTTGAAAGCATTTTAAATAGATATAATCTTTTAATAAAAGAACAATAAATATAATTAAATTTTGTTTATTATTTGATTATTTTAGCAATAATTCTATATCTTTTTTAATAATATTAGGCACATTAATCTCTTTCTTCGAATTTTCTTTAAATCTCATAAATTTATTTTGACCCGGATATAAAATTTCTTTTACACCTTTGATTTTTGGTAATTTTTTTATAGTTCTTATATTTTCTTTAATTCTTTGATTAAAATTTTTTTGAAAAATATTCGCTTTAAAAGTAATAAAAAGATGACCAATATTCTGTGGACCGGTAAAATCATCAAAAGGATCTTTAACTTTTCCAGCGTGGTTTCCACCAGTCAATACACCACTTAAAATATCTACCATCCACGCAAGTCCAGATCCTCTATAACCTGCTATTGGCAATTGAACACCTTCTAAAGCCTTTTTTGCATTTGTAGTTTGGTTTCCAAATTTATCAAGTGCTACTCCTTCGGGGATTTTTTGATTGTTACGAGCAGCAACTCTAATTTTTCCTCTATTAATCATAGATATCGATGTGTCTAAAATGAAAGGAATATTAGATCCCGTTGGAGTTCCAAAACAAATTGGATTAGTTCCGAACAAACTTTTCAAAGATCCATGAGGTGCTACAGCTGGGGGTGCATTTGTATATATCATTGTGATAAGATTTTTTTTTACAGCTTGTTCAGCATAATAACCAGATAAACCATAGTGTCCGCTATTTTTTATAGCAACTAATCCAACACCAGTTTTTTTTGCATTCTTTATTGCAACTTTAATTCCAATATCTGCTGCAACGAAACCGATACTGTCATTAGCATTAATATGAGATATTGATTGAGAAATTTTTTTAATCTTTATTTTTGGCTTAGGATTTATAACTTTTTTAGATATACGGTCACAATACATTTTAAGCCTAGATAAACCATGACCATAAGCGCCAACAAGCTCTGCATTAATCAAAGCATTTGAGGAAATAATTGCATGATTATCTTTAAGACCATGTTTTTTAAAAATCTTAATTAATAAAGTTTTAAGTTTTTTTACTTTCATATTATAAGGAATATCTCTATATCATGTTTTAAAAATAACAATAATGATTACAAAAATTCAATATATATTGAAGCAATTTAACTGATGGGTAATAAAAAAAGTATCTTAATCACAGGTGGTGCGGGTTTTGTTGGATCTAATTTAATAAAAACATTATTAAAGAAAACAAAATTTAATATTATTAGTTTAGATAATTACTCTGCTGGTTCTAAAAAAAATCATATTTTTGATAAAAGAGTAAAATATTTAAAAGGAGAAACAAAGTATATCAAGACTTTGATCAAACAACCTAAAAAGATTCACTCTGTTTTTCATTTTGGTGAATTTGCAAGAATTTATCAAAGCTTTATCAACATGAGTCAATGTTTAGACTCAAATACTATTGGAACAAATTCAGTTTTTAATTTTTGTTTAGAAAATAAAATTAAACTGATTTATTCCGCAACTTCTGCTTCATTGGGAAATGATGGAAAGGATAAAAATTTATCACCTTATGCATTTACCAAGGCAAAAAATTTAGAATTATTAGAAAATCTTAAAAAGTGGTTCAATTTTAAATATGAAGTAATCTATTTCTATAATGTTTATGGACCTGGACAAATTTCTAAAGGAAAAATGGCTACTGTGATTGGCATTTTTGAAGAAGCTTATAAAATGAACAAACCATTACCAATTGTTTTACCTGGAACACAATCTAGAAGATTTACTCATATAGATGATACAATAGAAGTATGTTTGCTGGCATGGAAAAGAAATTTATCTAGACACTATTCTATCTCACATAAGCAAAGTTTTTCAATTTTAGATGTTGCAAAGATGTTTGGATCAAAAATAAAATTTTTAAAAAAACGTCCTGGGGAAAGATATTCATCTGCTCTTACTAACATGAATTTATCTAACAAAGTCCATAAACACTTTGGAAAAAAGAAACTAAAAGATTATATCAAAAATATAATTTCTTAATAAAATTCTTAATTAACCTTTTCCTCGCCATGGAATCGTTTTATCAATAATTTTTCTTAAAGTTATGTCAAATAATAACCCAAGCATACCCATTATGAATATTGTTATCCAAATAACCTCATATTGAAAATATTTCTTAGCCACATTTTCTACAAAGCCGATACCTGTAGTTCCAGCTAAAAATTCTGCTGCAACTAGAGTTCCCCAACACATACCTACAGCAACTCTTATGCCTGTTAAAATTTCAGGTAAAGAATTTGGAAAAATTACGTATCTTAATATTTGTTTTTTTGATGCCCCTAATGAGTGAGCTGCATGAATTTTTGACAACTGAGTACCTGAAGCACCAGCTCTTGCAGAAATTATCATTATTGATAAAGAAACCATAAATAATAAAAACACTTTACCGGTGTTATCAATTCCTAGAACAGAAATTATGAGTGGCGCCCAAGCTAAAGGCGGAACTGGTCTATATAGTTCAATTAAAGGATCAAAAAAGCCCTTAGCAAATCTGTTTAAACCCATAAATAATCCCAATGGAACTCCAATTATAATTCCAAAAACTAATCCTAAAAATACCCTTAAAAAAGAGTCCCATATATGACCATAAGGCACTGGTACTTTAAATAGTTTGAAGTCACCTGTTACAACTTTAAGCACGTAACCCTTAAAGTTTTGTTTCACTACTCCTTCTTTAGTATGAACTGGATATTCGCCAGGAAGAATATCAGCTATCCAATCTGGCAGAATAAAACCTATCCATGTACTTATATCGACCATCTTAATCCATAAAAGTGGAATGTCTTTGTAACCTACGCTTGGTTTTGACATTAATACAAATTTGTTAAAAGTATCAGATGGTTTAGGAAGCCATCTACCTGAACCTTGTTCTGAACAACTTGGACCGCTAGCAACAATTGTACCAGCTGGAAACAGAAAGATATCAATAAGTCTCAAGCCGCCTTGAGCATCTAGTTGAGCGTTATCAAATTTGATAATAGCATTCTGCATTTTATCTAATACATTTGGTGGATAAATACTTGCAAACTCTATTCTCCTTGCAATTTTAACGATGTTCTTAGCATAAGTAGATGCTATTTCTTCAGTTTCACTTAAATCGTTTCTGTAGATTTTAATTTTATCTTTAATTTCTTTAATTTTATTTTTGAATTCTGGATTATGGTTTCTTAGTTTGAAAAATTCCTCACTTATCAAATTTAATTCTTGAGCTGCAGCATGAAATTTTAAGCCCCTGTCTGTAGCAGGCACAAGAGGTACTTCTAATGTATTTTCAATACTTCCTGAACCTGCATCAATTTTTGTGATACCCCAACCACCTTCTTCATTTACAGCCTTAAGTCTTTCATTAAGTTCTTGCTCTGTTTCAAATGGATAATCAGGTTTTTGAAAATTTTCTGTTAAAAGATTAATTCTACCAGTTATATCCTCAATTTTTTCTCTAGTTTCATTTTCAAGTAAATCCTCATTTGTTAATAAGGGAATTAATTGATTTGTTTTATTTATAAAACCTAAAAGAATTGTTTTTTCCTCATTATTAAGTTCTTTAGAATTTTTTATTTCATTTGATAACCCTTCTAAGTTCTTATTTTCTTTTTTAATTTGAGAAGTACTTTTAAACTCTCTTTCTTCTATAGGAAATTGATATTTTAATCCTAACAAGGAGTCATTCACTTTTCCTACTTGGCAAAGCTCATTTGCAGATTTTGGATAAAAACCTTTTGCGATATCCCATGAATAGTACAGCCAAATTAAAAGAAGAAAACTACTTCCAACAACTACCCAGTGTGTTCCACCTAATGCTCTTTCAGGATTTCCAAAAACTGCATCAATTTTTTCAGTTTTAATTAGACGTCTGCCGTAAAGGATACAGCCAATGACAGCAAAAAATATTAAAAAAGTTACTATTTGTGTTAACATTTAATTTTCTTTCCCCATAATTTCTTCTTCCATATTCCAAATCATTTCTAAAATTTCCTCTCGCTTTGCAGAAAAATCTTTATCTTTTTTAATTTCTCTTAAATCCTGTTTTAGACCCATTGATGCAAATGGAAGATTGTATTCTTTATGTATACGTCCTGGTCGAGGAGCCATTACATATAGTCTTTCACCAAGTAATAACGCTTCTTCAACTGAGTGAGTGATTAATATAATTGTTTTTCCAGTTTCTTTCCAAATTTTTAAAACTAAGGACTGCATCTTCTCTCTTGTTAAAGCATCAAGAGCTCCCAAAGGCTCATCCATAAGAATTAAATCTGGATCATTAATTAAACACCTTGCAAGAGCAACTCTTTGCTGCATTCCTCCAGATAATTGATATGTAGGCGTATTACCAAACCCCTTTAGACCAACAATTTCTAACCACTCATCAACTTTTTTTTGAGTTTCAATTGGATCTTTTTTTTTCATTCTTAATCCAAAGTTGACATTTTCAGCTACAGTTAACCATTCAAATAAAGCTCCTTGTTGAAAAACCATTCCTCTTTCAACTCCAGGACCATCTATTTCTTTATCATTTAATGTAATACTTCCTGAAGTTGGTCTGATAAAACCTGCAGTGATGTTTAATAAAGTTGTTTTTCCACAACCAGATGGACCGAGGACTGTAAGAAGTTCACCTTTTTTTAACGTAAAATTTAAATCTTTCAAAGCGTGAACTGTTTCTCCTTTAGGAGTTTTAAAAATCATATTTAGATTTTGAGAAACTAAATCACTCATAAAAAGCTTTATATTAGAATTTTTAATAAAAAAATAGGCACCAATCTATGAAAATTGGCGCCTATCTAAATTTTTACCTACCTTTAAATTATAAAGGTAAGAAACTTGTATCTACGTTTCCTCTTGGTGTTCCCATTCCTTTTAAGAATGCATCAAGATTTCCACTCTCCATAGATTGTTTTGTTTCTTCTGGAGTTAAGAATTTGAAACCATCTAAAGTTTCTTTCATATCAGCAACTTTCATTTCTGAAGCTTTTGACATAGAATTCATATCGCTTTTACCAGCTCTATATCTTGCATTAGCTTCATGAGTTACTTCGATAAAAGTTCTTAGCATTCCAGGATTTTCCTTCATGAACTTTGTAGTTACAGAAGTAATATCTATCCCTAAAATACCAGCGTCTCTAGCTTCTTGAACTGTAAGTAATCTAGATCCAACCGCAGTTGCAGCTTTAATAGAATTACCACCAAATAAACATGCCATTACAACATCACCACTTACTAAAGCAGCAGCTCCTTCCTCAGGATCCATTTGAATAATATCCATTTTTTTTCTGTCAGCTCCAACAACTTTCATACTTTCATCAAAAACATACTCAGCCATCGTTCCTAGTGGAACAGCAACTTTTTTACCTTCTAATTCAGTAGCGTTTGCTTTTGTGATTCCAGAAGCATTAGAAGTAACACAAGTAGTTCCTCCCATTCCGTATTCCATAGCAATGTCTACTAATTTAATAGGCGCTTTAGATTTTACAGCGTTAATGAAAGGTACTAAACCTTGAGAGTAAGAGATATCAATATCTCCTGCTAACATAGCATCGGTCATTGCTCCACCATTTGTGAAGTTAGTCCATTTAACAGGAACTCCCAAAGCTTTCGCAAAATTTTTCTTTTGCATGTCTTCCAAGTTTGGACTTGGCCATTCTAGAAAGTAAGCAACTCTCACTTCATTAGCAGCTGAATTAGCAACTGAAATGTTTAAATTAAGAGCTACAAAACATCCTAAAAGAAAACTAATTATTTTTTTCATTTTATCCTCTTAGTTGATTTATAATTCATTGAGTAAAAATTAAATTCATTAAGAAGTAAAACAAAAAAGTGTCTAATTTGAATACAACTTTGAGTTGCGTCAATTATTTTGGTGGTTAATTATACCTATTTAGTCTAAAGAATTTAAAAATTAACAATTTAAAATTTAAAAAAAAATATGAGCTCAGAAAAAAGAACATCAGTGCCCAATTCATTAAACGAACATTGGATGCCATTTACATCTAATAAAGATTTTAAGGAAAATCCAAGATTAATAGTAGAGGCAAAAGGAGTTTATTTAAAAAATCACCAAGGAAAAACACAGATAGATGCGAGCTCTGGATTATTCTGTAACCCTTTAGGTCATGGACGAAAAGAAATTATTGAAGCGATTAGCAATCAATTAAAAACTTTGGATTATTGTCAACCCTTTCAACAAGGGTTTGGTGGATCTTTTGAGTTGGCAACAAAAATTGCTAAACACACGCCAGGTAACTTAAATAGAATTTTTTATACAATTTGTGGTTCAACAGCAGTTGAGACTGCAATTAAAATATGTATAGCTTATCATCGAGCAAGAGGTGATAGTCAAAGATTCAGATTTGTAGGACGTGAAAGAGGCTATCATGGAATGAATATTGGAGCTACTTCAGTAGGAGGAATGGTAAATAATGTAAAAACATTTGCAAGTGTTTTGATGCCTGGTGTTGTTCATATGAGACATACACATTTACCTGAACATAAATTTGTAAGCGGACAACCTGAAACAGGAGTAGAGCTTGCAGAAGATTTAGAAAGAATTTGTATGAATTTTGGAGCAGAAAATATCGCTGCTTGTATTGTTGAACCAGTTGCCGGTTCTACAGGAACACTAGTTCCACCAAAAGGATACTTACAAAGATTAAGAGAAATTTGTGACAAACATGGAATTCTATTAATTTTTGATGAAGTAATAACTGGCTGGGGGAGAATGGGATCTCCATTTGGTTCACAAGAGTTTGGAGTTACTCCAGATATAATGACCATGGCAAAAGCTACTACTAATGGAATAAGTCCACTAGGTGTTGTTGCTTGCAAAGAGGAAATTTATGATGCTCTTATGGATAATGCACCAAAGGGAACTATCGAATTGTTTCATGGTTATACTTATTCAGGAATACCAATTTCGGTGGCAGCGGGATTGGCTGTTCAAGATATTTTTGAGAAAGATGATATTTTTAATAGAGCAAAAGAATTAGCACCTTATTTTCAAAAAGGATTATTTTCACTTAAAGATATTGATGTGGTTGAAAATATAAGAGGTTATGGAATGATGGGTGGTATAGATATAAAGATGGATAAAAAACCAGGAGCAGCAGGTTTTACTTGTTTTAAACATTGTTACGAGGCTGGTGTAAATTTTAAAGCTACTGGTGATTGTTTAATTATTGCTCCAATGTTCATTTGTGAAAAAAAACATATAGATGAAATTATAGAAAAACTAAGAACTGGAATAACTAACTACGCAAAAAGTAAAAAGAATTAGATATCATAAATGATAGTCGGCGTTCCGAAGGAAATAAAGCCACAAGAGAATCGAATTGGTTTAACACCTGAGAGTGTAAAAACTCTTGTGTCAGAGGGCCATGATGTATTAGTTGAAAATAATGGTGGTTTTGAAGCAGGCTTTGAAAATGATCAATATATTAAAGCTGGAGCAAAAATAGTAAACACAGCTTCAGATATTTTTAACGATTCAGAAATAATTGTAAAAGTTAAAGAGCCTCAAAAAGTTGAGGTTGATATGATAAGAGAAAATCAAGTTATTTATACCTATCTTCATTTAGCGGCTGCAAAAGAACTTACTGCAGGTTTGATTAAATCAAAAAGCATTAACATTGCCTATGAAACTGTTACTGATGACAATGGTAGACTTCCATTACTTGCACCTATGAGTGCTGTAGCTGGCCGTATGTCGGTTCAAGCGGGTGCACATTGTTTAGAAAAAAATCAAAAAGGTAGAGGTGTATTGTTAGGAGGAGCACCGGGGGGTGAACCAGCAAATGTATTAATTCTTGGTGGTGGAGTAGTAGGAGAGAATGCAGCAATAATAGCTACTGGAATGAAAGCGAAGGTTCATATTGTAGATAAATCTGAGGCAAGATTAAAACAGTTAGTTGAAATATTTGGAGACAAAATTATTCCAGAGCAGAGTGATAAAATTGATTTAAAAAAATTAGTTTCTGAATCAGATTTATTAGTAGGTGGGGTTTTAATACCAGGTGCGGAAGCACCAAAATTAATAACAAAAGATATGTTGAAATTAATGAAAAGAGGATCAGTAATTGTCGATGTAGCCATCGATCAAGGAGGATGTGTTGAAACAAGTAAACCAACTACTCACGGTAATCCAACATATATAGTTGATGATGTAGTACATTATTGTGTGGCTAATATGCCCGGGGGAGTTCCGAGGACTTCTACTTTTGCATTAAATCAAGCAACTCTTCCTTATTTAGTCAAACTTGCTAACAAAGGTTATCAAAAAGCTTTAAAAGAAGATAAAAATTTTTTAGCAGGACTAAATGTTTGCAAGGGGCAAGTGACTTATAAAGCAGTTGCAGATGTATTTGGTTATGAATATCAAAAAGCCGAAGATGTTATTTGAGATTATTAAGAGTTTTAAAATATTCTTGATTAGATTTAGTTTGTGTAAAGTTTTTTAGATGTTTATGTCTAATTTTTGGGTTTAGTTTTAAATTTTTATTCAAAAAAATCAAAATTTTGTTTTTAAGTTCATAGCTTGAACCTGGTTTGAAAGTTAAACCTAATTTACCATACTTAATTACTTCAAAGTTTCCTCCAGGAGATTTACTACAAATTGGAAAAACATTATAATTAATAGATTGAACTAATGCATTTGGCAAACCTTCAAACCAAGATGCATTTATAAACAAATTTGCATTTTTAAAAATTTTATCTCTATCTTTATTATAGCCCTTAAAAATAACCTTTTTATCTAGTCTTTTTGATTTGATAAATCTTTTAATATTATCTTTTTCGATGCCATCACCGTAAATTTCAAATGTAAAATTAAATTTGTCTTTTATTTCTGAGAGTGCTTCAACAATAGTAATTACGCCTTTTTCTTTAGACAATCTACCAACATAGATTATCTTTTTAAGACAATTAATCTTATTTCTTAACCTATTTCCTTTATTTATTTTAGAAATAGATGGTGGATAAATATATTTTATATTCTTAATATTAAAATTATTTATTATAAAGTTTTTTTCGAACTTTGAGTTAGTAATGATAAGGTCGGCAAATCTATAGAAATATTTAGCTAGAAAAAAAACTAATTTATTTTTTAAAAATCTAAAAAAATTATTGTATATATTCAATTCTGATAAAGAACTTCTTTCAGTTAAAATTATCTTTACTTTTGAGAGATTGATGCAAGAAATTAAAGAAATCAAATTTGCATAATGAATATTTGAAATTAAAATAGTTTGTAAGTATTCTTTGTTGATTTCATCTTTAATTAAATTCCTTAAAGAAAATATCGAAAACAAAGCTCTTTTTGATTTCATTTCATAAACATCACACCCAATTTTTTTTAAATATTTTTTGTATGAATTTTTACCAATTGATATTAATAGAACTGAAAAATTTTGATCAACTAAAAATTTCGATAATCTAGTGATTGACTCAGAAGCTCCACCTAATTTGAATACTGGCAGAAAAAAAATTATTCTTTTTTTTTTAAAATTTGATTTCATTTTAGATTAAAGATAAAGGATCAATAATCATTTTCTTATTTCTTTTTGCAAATTTAATTGATTTAAATATTTCTTTATGTTTAACTAAAATAATAAATATCTCTGAATTACTTATATTTTTAAAATTTTTATATATATTATTTTTTTTAGCAAAACTATTCTCGATTATTGGATCATAAGCCTTAATATTTTTAATAATTTTTTTTAATTTTTTATGGATATTAATTGCAAGTGAATTTCTTGAGTCAGGTACATTAGGTTTATATGTTAATCCTAAAATAACAATTTTTTTCTTTTTAAAATTTTTTAATTTTTTTAGTTCAAAAATTATTTTTTTAAAAATAAATTTCTCCATGAAATTATTTGTTTTCCTTGCCGCAAGAGTAATTTTAGTCTCAAATTTTAATTTTTTGGCGTAGTGACTTAAATAATAAGGGTCAACAGGTAAACAATGTCCGCCCACTAAACCAGGTTTAAAATTCAAAAAATTCCATTTTGTACTTGCGAGTCGTAATACCTCATTAAAATCAATTTTCGCTTTTTCGCACAAAATCATGATTTCATTCATTAATCCTATGTTTAGGTCCCTTTGAGTATTTTCAATTAATTTAGATAACTCTGCTTCATTTACTTTTTTTGTAAAAACTATTTTTTTTGAAACAGATTTGTAAACTTTCTTAACACATGAAATAATCTTATTACCTGCATCAATAGATACAACTTTAGAGATATTTTTTATATTATTTGTCTTATCACCTGGATTAATTCTCTCTGAACTATAACCTATAAAAAAGTTAGTCTTTCTATTATTTTTTTTTAAGATATTTTTACATACATCTAGTGTTGTTCCCGGATAAACTGTAGACTCCAAAATGATAATATCACCACTTTTAATGTATTTTGAAATCAATTTGAAAGCTGACTTAACATGATCTAAATCGGGAAGTTTATTTTTTTTAATTGGCGTTGGGACTGTAACAATATAAAAATTTGAGTTTTTTATTTCATTATGACTTGATGTAATTAAAGATCCTTTATTAAGTTTAAGGTCTTTTTTTTTGAATTCTCTATTTCTATCCAAATACTTCTTTAGTTCACTAACTCTACTTTTGTCTATATCGTAACCTGTAATTTTAAACTTTTTTTTTAAAGCTACAAATAAGGGTAGGCCAACATAACCAAGACCAATTATGCATGGATAAACTTTTTTCATTAATTAAACTTTATTTTATTATATGAAACTATAATATTATCAATTAAGATTTTTTTAATGAACAAAATATTATATTGGTCGCCATTTACTTCGAAAGTTGCCACAGTTAAATCAGTAATTAATTCAGTTGATGCAGTTAACAGATATCTTAAAGAAAAGTATAAAGCTATGATAATTGATGCAGTTGATGAATGGAAGGATTATAAAGAAGAGTTAAATAGAAAAAATATAGAAATTATACATCTAAATAAAAACTCCATTTTTCACTCTTTCAAAAAAGATGGTTTTATTAGAAGCAGGCTTGCATATTTGTATATTTTTTTTAAATCTCTTTTGCCTCTTCACAATCAACTGAAGGTATATAAACCTAAATATCTAGTAATTCATCTAATAACTTCTTTGCCATTAATATTATTTATTTTTCAAGATTACGAAACAAAATTAATACTCAGAGTTTCAGGTCTTCCAAAGATGACATTTATTCGTAAGATAATTTGGAAGTTGAGTAGCAACAAAATTCATAAGATAACATGTCCAACTCAAGATACCTATAAAGATTTATCTAGATTTTCTTATTTGAAAGACAAATTAATCATTTTGAAAGATCCAATAATTAAAAGTAGAGATATTCAAAAAGCAAAAAAAAAACATGTAAATATTAGTGAAGATGTTGAAAAGATTTTATCAAATAATGATTTTTTTTTGTCCATTGGAAGATTTACTAAACAAAAAAATTTTATTTTTTACCTTAAATGCATTCCAGAGATTTTAAAAATTAATAAAAATTTATATTTTTTATTTATTGGTCAGGGAGAAGATAAAAAAATCTTTTTTGAAACTGCAAAAAAGTTAAATATTTTAAATAAAATATTTGTTATTCAAAATACCGATAATGTTCATTATTTTATGAAAAAGTCGAAGTGTTTAGTTTTAACTTCTTTATGGGAAGACCCTGGTTTTGTTTTAGTAGAAGCAGGCTATAACAATTGTCAAGTGATTTCTAGTAATTGTCCTAATGGTCCTAGTGAAATAATAAGTAATGATGGAGGATATTTATTTAGATCTAATAATCGTCAAAGTCTTATAAATACAATCGAGTCTTTTTTGAAAGACTCAGAAAAAAATAAGATTTCAAAGAAAATAATACTAAAAAAAAGAATAAAAAATTTTACTATTTTTCATCATAGTTTGGTTTTGAAAGAAATTCTAAATTAATTTTTTTTATAATAATTTTTATACCATTTAACAAATTTATTTATTCCCTCTTTATAATTAGTTTTTGGATTATACCCTGTAATTGATTTTAAAAGATCAATATTTGACAATGTTCTTTTAACGTCACCTTTTTGTAAAGGTTTAAAATTTTTATTTGCTTTTTTACTTAATCTTATTTCGATTTCTTTTAAAAAATCTAATAAAAGAATTTTTTTCTTGTTCCCAATATTTAAGATTCGAAAAGGAGCTACATTTGACAAGCTGTCATATTTATATTTACCAAATTGTTTTTTATTTGGAATTTTGTTTAGTAATAAATAGATCCCTTTAACAACATCATCAATGTACGTAAAATCTCTGAACATCTTTCCTTTGTTGTAAACATCTATAGACTTTCCATTTATTATTCCTTTTGTAAATTTAAATAAAGCCATGTCTGGTCTCCCCCAAGGTCCATATACTGTGAAAAATCTTAACATCGTAATTGGAATTTTCCATATATTTGAGTACGAGTGAGCCATACTTTCATTTGCTTTTTTTGTTGCAGCATAAATACTTAATTGACTTTCAGTTTTATCAATCTCTTTAAAAGGAAGTTTTTTGTTTCCACCATACACAGATGAACTAGAAGCCATAATTAAATGTTTTACTTTAATTTTGTGTGCAGCTTCAATTACATTAAATGTTCCATCAATATTGGAACTTAAATATACTCTTGGTTCGTGAATACTATATCTTACTCCAGCTTGCGCTGCTAAATGAACTACAATTTTTGGTCTAAATTTTTTAAATATGTTTTTAATTTTTCTGTCATTTTGAAGATTTATTTTGGTAAATGAAAATTTTTTATATTTAGTCAGAATATTCAATCTTGCTTTCTTTAATTTTACATCATAATAGCTATTCATTGAGTCTATCCCATGGACTTGATGGCCTTTTTCTAAAAGAAGCTTAGAAAAGTGAAATCCTATAAATCCAGAGGAACCTGTGACTAGTATTTTCATAGAGTAATTTGTTTATTAATTTATATTTAGAATATATATTGGTTTAAAATTATCAAACAACTTTAAAATGATTTTAATCACTGGATCTACTGGATTAATTGGATTTGATGCCAGCTTGTTTTATTTAAATAAAAAAAAAACAGTTATAGGTATTGATAATGATTTAAGAAGTTATTTTTTTGGAAAAAAGGGTAGTAATAAATGGAAAGAACTAATTCTTAAAAAAAATAAGAAATACAATCATTTCTCTATAGATATAAGAAATAAAAGAAGGATTTTCAAAATTTTTAGTAAATATGGAAAAAGAATAGAAACAGTTATTCACACCGCCGCTCAACCTTCTCACGATTGGGCTGCTAAAGAGCCATTTACTGATTTTGAAGTGAATGCCAATGGA
Source organism: Candidatus Pelagibacter communis (assembly GCF_001179925.1). GTDB lineage: Bacteria > Pseudomonadota > Alphaproteobacteria > Pelagibacterales > Pelagibacteraceae > Pelagibacter > Pelagibacter ubique_E. The sequence goes on from NZ_CVSF01000064.1 coordinate 97,369, forward strand.
ACATTAAATCTTTTAGAAGCATTAAGAATTTTTTGTCCCGAAGCTTCTTTTATTTTTACTTCTACTAATAAAGTTTATGGAGATAGGCCTAACTATCTCCCATTGAAAGAAAAAAAATTAAGATTTGAAATAGATAAAAAACATCAATTTTATAAAAAAGGCATAGATGAAAGTATGTCATTAGATCAAACTACTCATTCAATTTTTGGAGCATCTAAGACTGGAGCAGATTTACTTGTGCAAGAGTATGGAAGATATTTTAATCTAAAAACTGTAACTTTTAGAGGTGGCTGCTTGACTGGAGAAAATCATTCTGGTGCTGAACTTCATGGTTTTTTATCTTTTTTGGTTAAATCAATTATTTCGGGAAAAAAATATTCAGTATTTGGTTATAAAGGAAAGCAAGTTCGTGACAATATTCACAGTATTGATGTTGTTAACGCTTTTGATCATTTTATTAAAAAACCTTTGAGAGGAGGTAAGGTTTACAATTTAGGGGGTGGTAGAGAAAACAGTTGTTCAATTCTTGAAGCGATAAAAATGATTGAAAAAATAAGTGGTAAAAAAAGTAGATATAAAATCTTAAATAAAAATAGAGTTGGAGATCATATTTGGTGGATTTCTAATAATTCTAAATTTAAAAAAGATTTTCCTAAATGGAAGATAAAAGTTAACTTAAAAAAATCTCTTGAAAAAATGATAGCTCATGAAATAAAAAATCTTGGATGATTAAAACTTTACCAAAATCTGTAAAAACAATTGTTATAGGCGGTGGTGTGGTTGGATGTTCTGTAGCATATCATTTAGCTAAATTTGGTTGGAAAGATACAATTCTTTTAGAAAGAGATCAGCTTACCTCAGGTACAACATGGCATGCAGCAGGACTTGTAAGCCAATTAGGACCATCCGCATCAATTACTAAAATAAGAAAATATACTTTAGACTTATACAAAGAACTTGAAAAAAAAGTTGATCATTCTGCAGGATTGAGATTAAACGGTGCACTTTCAATTGCAGAAACTAAAGGAAGATGGCAAGAGTTACAAAGACAAGCAACAACTGCGCAGCTTTATGATGTAGATGTAAGAATTTTAAATAAAGATCAAATAAAAAAAGATTATCCAATTGTAAACACCGATAATGTTATAGGTGGAATTTTAATGCCAGGTGATGGAGCAGCTGACCCATCAGGTGTAACTCATATGTTAGCGAAAGCTGCAAGAATGGAAGGGGCAAAAATTTTTGAAAAATCACCTGTTGAAGAAATTTTTATTAAGAATGGCAAAATTTCAGGTGTTAAAGTTAATGGTCAAATAATTCATTGTGAGTATATCGTTCTAGCATCTGGGATGTGGTCAAGACAAATTGGAGAAAAAACTGGTGTAAGTATTCCTCTTTATCCCGCTGAACATTTTTACATTATTACTGAGCCGATAGAAAATCTCTCAAAAACTTTACCAGTTATAAGGGACTTTGATAATAGAACTTATATTAAAGAAGATGCTGGTAAAATATTAGTGGGTATTTTTGAAGGAAATTCAATTCCTGCTTGGGATAAAACAAATAAAGTTCCAGAGGATTTTTCTTTTGGTGAATTTCAAGAAAATTTTGAACATTTTGAACCTTATTTAACATCTGCAATAAAAAGATTTCCAGTTTTAGAAACTGCTGGAATAAGAAAATTTTTCTCAGGACCAGAATCTTTTACTCCAGATACAAATACATTATTAGGTGAAGTTCCAGAGGTTAAAAACTTTTTTGTATGTTGTGGATTAAACAGTATTGGTATTGGGAGTGGAGGAGGTGTTGGCAAAGTTACAGCTGAATGGATGATGACCGGTCACATTAATGAGGATATTTTTAATTATGACATAAAAAGATTTCAAAAATTTCACTCAGAATTAGGTTTTATCAAAAAAAGAATTACAGAGTCTTTAGGTGATTTATATGGAATGCATTGGCCTTTTAAACAACACAAGACTTCCCGAAATATTAAAACACTCCCGTATCATGATAATTTAAAAAGCTTTGGAGCATGTTTTGGTGTTTCAGGAGGATATGAAAGACCTATGTGGTTTGCCTTAGATGGAGAAAAAGCTGAATATGAATATAGTTACAATTATCAGTCTTGGTATCCTTCTGCAGAATATGAAACTAATAATACTATAAAAAATGTTGGTTTATTTGATTTAACGCCTTTTTCTAAGTTTGAGATTAAATCTGATAAAGCTCATCAAGAATTACAGAGAATTTGTACTGCAAATATTAAAAATGAGATTGGCAAATGTACATATACTCATATGTTAAATAGTGATGGTGGAATTGAGACTGATTTAACGATTGTTTGTTTAGATCAAAATTATTTCAGAATAATAAGTTCAGCGGCTACAAGGGAAAGAGATAAATTTCATATAAACAAACATCTTTCTAAAGGAATAGAATTAAAGGATGTAACTGATTATTATTGTGTATTTGGGCTATTTGGACCAAAGAGCAGAGATTTAATTAAAACAATTTCAAAAGATAATTTTGATAATAATAATTTTCAATTTGGTACTGCAAAATATATTACCGTAGATGAGATAAGAATTTGGGCTCAAAGGTTATCTTATGTCGGTGAATTAGGATATGAGTTATACGTAAAAATTAGCAATGCAAAAAAAATATATGAATTATTGATTGAAAAAGGCAAAGATTTTAATCTTTCAAATTGTGGTATGCATGCAATGGATATTATGAGAATGGAAAGTGGTTTTTTACATTGGGGTCACGATATTTCACCTGAGGAAAATCAATATGAAGCTGGTTTATCTTTCACTATAAGTAATAAAAAAAATATAGATTTTATAGGAAAACAAGCTTTAGAAAAAATTAAAAAAGATAAGATTAAACGTAGATTTGCAATGTTTACTTTAAAAGAAAGTAAACCAGGTGAACCATTATTACTCCATGATGAACCTATTTATTTAGACGATAAAATTATAGGTAGATCAACCTCAGGTAATTATTCATTTAATTTTAAGAAAAATTTGACTTTTGGATATATTAATAATGACTTTTCTAATCAGGAACTAAAAAAAAAGAATTTATTTATTGAGGTGGAAAAAAAGAAATATCCTATCAATATTGAAGAAAATTCCTTAAAACGAACAAATTATAAAAATTTGTAATTAAGTTCTTTTTCTTAAAAAAAGTACAAATATAACTGAAGTTGCCATCATGATTAAAGCATAAGCTGCAGTTGGTACCATGTAAGTCATGTTTTGGCCAAACAATTGTGTTCCAACAAAAACTGCTAAAGTTCCATTTTGTAATCCGCACTCTAAAGAAATACATCTTTGTTGAGCAATGCCTGATGCAAAAAATTTAGCTACGTAGTATCCTATTATCATCATAGAAATATTTAGAATCAAAGATACAGATCCAGCTGTAGTCATGAACATTATAATGCTATCCCATTCCTCAATATAGATGGCAATAAAAACTAGGCAAAATAATCCAATAGATATTTTTTCGATATATTTCATGTTATTTTCAATAAAATTATTAAAAAATTTTCTAATAATCATTCCAATTATTACAGGGATCGTCACAACAAAAAACATTTTTAACGATATTCCAAGCATTGAAACTTCTTTTTCAACATAAGTAATATCAAATAAATCAATTGATAAAAAAACAATATAAGGAACTGATATAATACTTATTAAACTAGTAAATGCAGTAAGAGATATAGATAGCGCAACATCACCATCAACAAATTTAGTAAGTACATTTGAAGTTACCCCACCAGGTGCAGCTGCAATCAACATTACCCCTAATGCCAACTCTACAGGAGTTTTTAAAATAATTATTAACACATAACCTATAATTGGAAGAACAACTAATTGACAAATTAAACCAACAAAAAATTCTTTTGGATGCTGAAAAACTCTTGTGAAATCTTTTACTGTTAATGAAGCACCAAGCCCTAACATTATAAGAGCTAGCGCAAATGGCGCTATTGTTGTTACTATACCCATGACCCCTCTGTGTAATACTCTAGGACAATTTATTAGAGATTTAAGAAATTACAAGAAGATTTAAAACTTTACGAATAAATTTGGCTTTAAATTTAAAAATTTCTGTTTGATAAGGTAAAATCTTTCTAAAATTCATGGTTGATAACATGTATTGTTTTTTACTATTCATTTTAATTAAATCTTCATTAACTAAATATTTACATTTTCTAATAATTGTTGCTCGAGGAATTTGAGTCATATCAGAAATCGACATAGCGCTTATACCAGCATCTGAGCCCATGTTATCTATAAGAATATTATTAGTCCTAAAATAATCTAACGCAGGTTGGTCAACAGGAGTATCTAATTGTTTCGTAACATTCAAAACCTGATTCATGCAAATAGTTCCCCAAATATGAAAAGTAGTTAAATCTTTAAAAAATTTATGATATCCAATCACCAACGGGATTTGCATTCTATAAAACCATCTCCAACATAATGTAAATTTTTTTCTTATTACAGTTTCAATAAACTTTTGATCTAATTTTTTTGAAAAATTATGGTCTTTATTTAAAAGTTTAGATACTAAATAAATGTATTTTGACGAGAATTTAATTTGATTTTCAGGCTTAACAAAAGAAAATGCTTTTCTGTCAATTACAATTTTTTTTTTAGTACGTGTTATTACCCCTTCTTTTTCAAGCTCTAAAACTTTTCTTCTAACAGTTTCTTTTGGTAAATCTAATTTTTCACAGAGTTCAGTAATACTAAATCTTTCAATTTGCAGATATGATTTTGAATAATATTCATCATAATTATATTGAATGTTCATTTGATCGAAAAATTGAAGAGTTTTTTCAACTAAAGAAATTATTATTAAGTACTTATAATGATCATTAAATGAGGAATAGACACTATTCATCCAATTCCATTGGTGAAATATCCATTCTTTACTAAGATCAGAATAATTAGACATGATACTCTCATAGACCTGATCGTCGGTGAGTGTTTTTGTAAAGTCTATTTCTTGTAAATTCATAATTTCAAAAATCTGAGTAGAAACCCATTTTGGACAGTTGTCAATCAATTAGTGACCCAGTTTGAACTTGCCTAATTTGAGTACAATAAATTTATATGTTTAAATGTCCTCATGAATGAAAAAGGCTTTGATGCAGATATTACTTTTAATGAGACCCCAAGTTTTAAAGTAACTGAAGAAAAGCCTTTAAAATCCGAGAATAACAGAGCTAAAAAAGTTGATATCAATGTTCTTAAAGCTAGAGCTCAAGAAATCCAAGATAAAGAAAATAGAAAAAATATTTTTATTTTTGTTTTCTTTTTAGCAATTCTTGGAGTGGTTGGAATTTATCTCTCCATATAAATAATTTGTAAATATTAAGTTTTGATGATTATATAACTCTATGAAAAATTCGTTTTCATCTTTAAAAGACAAAATTATTCAAAAATATACAGAGAGATATACATCTATCGATGAAAATTTAGAAAGTGCTAAATCTACAAATATTAATGTTTTACTAAATAGAGTTAAACTAGATCAAAAAAAAGAGAGTAGAAAAAAACTTATATTTACTGCCGCAACATCATTAGGTGTTGTTTTATTTGGTGTTTTAATATTTTAAAATACTTCTTCATATTTGCATCATTATTTAAAAGTAGTATAAACCGATAGGCTAATTTGGCGGGGTAGCTCAGTTGGTTAGAGCGCGGGACTCATAAGCCCGAGGTCAGTGGTTCGATCCCACTTCCCGCTACCATTTTAACGCTAATTAAAAATATATTCTATTTTTATCAATTCTATCATAGATTTTTTTAATACCCTCTGAATATTTTGAGTATCTAATTTTATTTAATGGTAATTGCTCTAACTCCAATGGAATATTAAACTTATTTAATATTTTCACTTCTAAAACAGAAAAATTTTCTAAATATCTAAAATTTTCATTATTCGTGTCTTTAAAATTAATATTAATATCAAATGTAATTCTATAATCTTTTTTTTTAAAATAATATCTATTGTAATTTACTTTAAGTACAGGGTAACAAATTCCATAAGTTGAGTCATAATATCCGTTTTTTTTATAATTATTTAAATCATTAAAGTTAATTTTCTTTGTAATTTTGAATTTACCCTCTTGACTATTTATTTTTTTTTCTAAATTTAAATTTTTATTTTTATCCTCGTAAAATCTTACTCTTATTTTTTTTCTTGGTGTTGAACCCTCTTCAGAATCGTGAAACATTCTTAAATTTTTATCATCAAAATAAATACTTGTAATATCTCTATTTTTGAATTCTTGTTCAAAATCAGACTTTTCTATGAAAGATAAAATTTTAATTTTATCTTCATTATTAACAATATATTTATCCTCTAATCTGAAACTCATTTCTAAATTGATTTGTTAATAATTATTTTTGAATATTTATCTTTTTTTAAAAATTCAAAAAAATTTGAACATTTGATATTATTTGAAAAAATATATCCACCCCAAAATTCTTGTTTTTTCTTATAAGAAGATAAACAATTAGTAATATCTTTCATCTCAGCATTATCTATAAAAACTTTTGAACTATCTTTTGAGGCAATTCCAATATTTGAATTAGAGATATTAATTTTTTCAACTTTTAACATACTTTTTTCACCAGTTGAAATAGCCTTATCACTACACTGAACAAGGAGTGCATTTTGTATCTTATAATTTCCATATGAAAAATCTAAACAATCGTTACCACTGTTTTTAATTTCAACATCTTTAAAACTAATTTCTGAAAAATCCGCATCAACCCCATCATATTTTGAGTTTTTTATTTTAAGTTCTTCCACACTTCCAATTGTATTAATAAAATTAACTGAATCTTCACATTCCATATTTTCTATATTTAATTTTAGATTATGAATTTTTGAATTTAAAAAGGTTAAACAACCAGTTAAACCATATTCATCAGACCTAGTAAAATTTGATATTTCGTTTTTTTCATCCTTTATTTGATCCCTTGAAAAAAAAATTTTCCAATTTTTTAAGCTAGAGTCAAAAAAAACAATTTTTTCCTGACCGGAGTTTTTTATATGAATTTCTTTTTTATTTTCAAAAAATTCAATATTTGTTTTTTTATTATAAAAAATTTTAATTTCATCATTTATAATTTTGGTATCGAAGTTATTTTTTCTAATCTTATCAACATTTTGATAGTAGAAATTTTTTGAGGAAGAACCCAATAAATTTTGCCCCAGGTAAACAAAATGAGTTTGATTATAGGATAAATTTTGTCTTAATAATTCACTGATATCCTTAGTATTTGTATTGAAGTCTCTACAATTTACCTTATTAAATTCACAAGTTATAAATTTTTGGAAATCGTCAGAATAATAGACAAAATTTCTTTTTAATGACTTATTGTAAGAATTAACTTTACTATTAATCACTTCTTTCTCCTCAACAGCAGAAATCTTATATAATTGATCTTCATCTAAAGAGTTCAAATATGACAAATTAGATTTTATTTTTTCAATTACTAAATATAATTCCTCTTTATCTATAAAAACTCCCATTTTTCTTAATTCCAATTGTAAAAATTCTAAGTTTATTTCAGATATAGCCTTAAATGCTTGACTAGCACCTTTTTTTCCTGAGGGTAAAAATTTATCTTTTTCGGTTATATTTCTTTTTGATAGTTTATTTTTTTTTTTATCTAATATATTTCCCATACCATCATAATAAATTGGTAGAAACTTTCTGGAAAAAGGGTCAAAATAAAATATTCTATCATCATACTCTATGCCATGACTTGCATAAAGCGAATACATAAGTGCATCATAAACTTCCACTCTTTCGAAATAATCTTTGTTCAAAATTTGCGATAATGTTGAGAAATCTTTTATGTCTCTCTCTAATTTTACATGAACTCTATTGAGATCGTTTAATAATGAAGTTGCATATTCAGCTATAATTCTATTTTTTTCATTTTTTAAGACAAGCTTGGAATTTGAAACTCCATAAAGCGAAAAGTGTTTTGCCTCTACAGGATCAAGTCGATAAAATCTTTCATCAACTTCCAACATAAAACTTTCGCGTAAATTATTTCGTTCAAGCATTTCTTTTGCTCTTTTTTCTTGAAAAATAACATTAAATTTTTGGTCATTATAAAATAGATCGGTTTTAAAAGTTGTAGGTGTTAAGAAACCAACATTTTTTAATAAAATTGTGGTAAATATTTCATTATTTCCATTTCTAGTCTCTGGTTTTAACAAAAGAAAACGAGTAATTCCTTTTATATTTCCTTCTTTGAGGTTGATGTTCAAGCTTGGCATATTTCCAATTCTATGATCTTCAAAATTTCCGTGTGGTCTAATACTAGCCTCTAGTGTACATTCAATTTTATTTGTTTTTATTTTAATAAAACCTTTTTGTCTTTCAGAGATATTATAAAATTTAATGCCTTCTGATGATGCAAGTTTATTCTTCTCACTTTGTATATGTGCTTCTAATCTGTTTGTCTTCCATTTTCTTTTATTTTTAAAGTAAACTTCAAAGCTTAAATCAGAAAAATTTTGATTTTCAATGTAATCTAATTCTTCATAATTCAATTTACTACATTGGTTTGTTTTTTTTTTATTTTTAAAAACTTCATAGTTTAAATTCTCTTTAAAGCTGGAAAAGAAAACTATCGTTACAAGTAAAATTAATCCTAAAATTTTTGAAAACATATTTAAGATTGAAGGTCAGATCTGATATTATTTATATTTTCAATATTTGATAATTCATTTTTGAATTGAATTAATTCATTTCTATTTTTAAAAACTAATCGATAATTATATGCGTTATTTTTTTTATCATTAAAAGAACTTATTAGCCCTTTATGCTCACTTAAGATCTTTAAATCTTTTGAAGCTTCTATTTCTAATGAATAGGATATATTTCCATCGCCAAAAGAATATTGAAATAAGCTTAAGTTAAGGTATTTTTTTAAAAAAGCATCCAATATCTTAATACCAAGTAAAACAAAGACTATCATGAAAAATAAATTTTGACATAAACCAATACTAACACCTGCAGTTACTCCAAGAGTTACTAGAGCAAAAAACATCACTAATTCAAAAGGACTTTTTACAGGATTTCTAAATCTTACTATCGAAAGAGCTCCTATCATTCCCAAAGATAATGCTATGTCATCTTTTATGATAGTGCTAATTACCAAAGAAATTATTGGTAATAACAGGTAGGAACCAAGATGATGATACGTATTAGCCCATCTTTGTCCACAAATTATAAGCACATACCTAAGTGTAAAACCTGCAAAAATTAAAAAAAGGCATTTATATAAGTATCGATTATAATCAATAAACTCGAACATAGTTAATGTTATATATAAAGATTTGTTAGATTTAAATTAATTTCTTTAGTTTATTTATATTCATATCTTGTCTTAAGGGGAGTTTTGATAAATTTTTAGCTTTAATTTTTTTTACGTCAAGTTTTTTTGATTTTGCAAATTTATAAACAGACTGTGGTTTTCCACCTATATTTAATATCCCTCTCTTATTAATTATTTTTGGTAAAATTTTCACTAAATCTTCGTGATACATGTAATTTGCAATTAAATTATTATAAGCCTTTTTAAACATGAATGGTTTTTCTGTCATATTTATTCTTAATATTAGAGAATTATTGTACATTGAGACAGCACATTCTCCACCTAACTTTGAAAGACCATAATTGTTAAATGGTTTAACAGGATCGGTTTCTTTATAATTTCCGCGCAATCCCTCATAAACATAGCTTGTAGAAAAATATACAATTTTAATTTTATATTTCTTACAAACTTTTACTAAATTAGCTGTGCCAATAATATTTAGGTCAATACTTTTGCTAATATTAGTCTCATGAATATTCATTGGCCTAGACAAACCTGCAGTATGTAAAATTATAGAAGGTTTTATTTTTTTTATAATTTTAATAATTGAGTTTTCACTTAAAATATTACATTCTTTTTTCGACGCAAAATAAAGATTCAATTTATAATTTTTATCCTTTAAAACCTTCGCAAACCTTCCACTGCCACCAGTTACAAGAATTTTATTTTTATTCATTCAGATTTTATCAATTTATGATTTGTTGATTAGTTTTTTTAAGTATTTTGAATAATCACAATTACCATAGAAATTAATCGCTTTTTTAATGTGTTTTTTATTTATCCATTTTGAGTTAAAAGCTATTTCTTCTAAACAAGCGATCTTAAAACCTTGTCTATTCTCTATTGCTGAAACGAAAGCAGAAGTTTTGTAAAAATCTTCAATTGAACCGGTGTCAAGCCATGCACCACCTCTTCCAATTAAATCAGCAGTTAATTGTTTTTTTGATTTATAACGATTTAAAAGATCTACAATTTCAACTTCACCTCTTTTTGAGGGTTTTAAGTTTTTTGCAAATTTTATTACTTGATTATCAAAAAAGTATAAACCAGTAATTGCTAGGTCAGATATATATCTTTTAGGTTTTTCTTTTATAGAAATAATTTTATTTTGTTTATTAATTTTAGCTACTCCAAATAGTTCTGGTTTTGGAACTTTGTGCAAAACAACTCTTGCACCTTTTTTAAGTCTTGTATTTTCTAGAAGTTTTTTTGTAAGATTTTGGCCATAAAAAAAATTATCTCCAAGTATCATTGCAACATTCTCTTTTCCTATAAATGTTTCACCAATCACAAATGCATCAGGTAAACCTCTCGGTTTATCTTGTTCTAAATAATTAATTTTGATACCTAAGTTATTTCCGTTAGGTATAATTTTCTTATATTGATTAAGTTGCCCTTTATTTACAATGATTAGTATATCTTTAATATTCGCTAACATTAAAATTGATAAGGGATAAAAAATTAATGGTTTATCATAAATTGGAAGAAGTTGTTTGTTGACAGCTTTAGTAATTGGACTCATTCGTGTTCCTTTGCCACCAGCTAATATAATTCCCTTTTTGATCATAGTTTACCCAATCGTTTAACAATATCTTTTTTAGATAGTGATTTATAATAATTTCTGTTTTTAAAATACCAATCAAATGTTAATTTAATACCTTGTCTAAAATTTGTTCTGGGTTTCCATCCAATTTTTTTCTTAATTTTATTACTGTTTAAAGCATACCTAACATCGTGACCTGGACGGTCTTTTACAAATAAAATTTTAACTTTTTTTCCAATTTTACAAACTGATTTTGAAACATTAATTAGTTCTTTTGAAACTTGAATGTTATTTAAATTTTTATTAGACCCAATGTTATAAAATTCTCCTATTTTACCTTTGATAAAAACCTTTAGTAAAGCCTCACAATGATCTTTGACATATATCCATTCTCTAGAGTTGGTGCCTTTCCCATAAATTGGAAGAGGTTTATTATTTAATATGTTGTAAATTAGTTTAGGTATTAATTTTTCTGGGTGTTGTTTGGGACCATAGTTATTTGAGCAATTTGTAATCATAGCTGGAATTTTATAGGTTCTTACGTAAGAACTAACCAAATGGTCTGAAGAAGCTTTACTTGCAGCGTATGGAGAACTAGGTTGATAAGGATAATTTTCAGAAGATCTGCCAGATAAAATGTCTCCATAAACTTCATCTGTAGAAATATGAATTAGTTTTGATTTATGACTTTTTACATATTCTTTAAAACATTCTAGTAAATTATAAACTCCAACAATATTACTTTGAATAAAATTTTCAGGGTTATCTATGGATCTATCAACATGAGTTTCAGCCGCAAGATTAAAAATTGCTACTGGCTTATATTTAAATAAAATTTCTTTAATTTTTTTATCTTTGATGTCACATTTTAAAAATTTATAATATTTTGATTTTTTGTGTTCTTGGACGTTATAAAAATTAGATGAGTAAGTTACTTTATCAATATTAATAACGTAATAATTTTTTCTAATTAACAGGTCAATTAAGTTACTACCTATAAAGCCCAGTCCTCCTGTAACAATAATTTTTTTCATCTAAATTTTAATGACCCGGAAATTCAATTAAATTTTCAACGTTATAACCTTTTTTTACTAAATTGTCTGATCCATTTAAGTCAAAAAGATTAATTACAAATATAAAACAGGCTACTTTACCACCAGAAATTTCAACTAATTTTGCTGCAGCTTCAGCAGTACCACCAGTAGCAATTAAATCATCAATTATTAAGATATTATCATTTTTTTCAATTGAATCTTTATGAACTTCTATGGTAGCAGTTCCATACTCCAACTCAAAATCAACAGAGTGGACTTCTGCAGGTAATTTATTTTTTTTTCTTAGCATCACAAAAGGTTTTTTTAATAAGTATGAAACAGCTGAAGCAAATACAAAGCCCCTTGATTCTATTGCAGCAATTTTATTAAATTTAAATTTTTTTGATTTTTTTACAATTTGGTCAATTGTTTCAGAAAATGCATTTTCATCCTTTATTAGTGTTGTGATATCTCTAAATAATATACCTTTTTTTGGATAATCTTGAATTGATCTAATAAAATCTTTTAAATTCATAATACTTATTTATAAAACAATAAATAAATTAAATTTTGAACATGACAATAAATAAATTAGCAATCATAGGTGGAAGTGGACTTTATGATGTTGAGGAATTCAAAAATCGAGAATTATTAGACTTAAATACACCATGGGGAAAACCCTCAGATAAAATATTAAAAACCAACTATAAAAATAAAGAAGTTTATTTTCTGCCTAGACACGGAAGAGGTCATTGTATTTCACCATCAAAAATAAATTTTAGGGCAAATATTGATGCACTCAAACAGTTAGGGGTAACAGATATAGTTTCAGTATCTGCTGTTGGTTCTTTAAAAGAAGAT
>NZ_CVSF01000065.1 GCF_001179925.1 Candidatus Pelagibacter communis
AGATGGAAATTTAAAAATTAAAAATATTTCACCAAAAATAATTAAAACTGAACTAAATATCCTTAAAAAGATAGGTTCAAAAATAATAGTAAAAAAAAATGAAGTCCAAATTATTGGAAATAAAAAAATTAAAAACATGAAAATTAAAACAGCTCCATATCCAGGATTTCCAACTGATTTACAGGCACAAATGATGGTATTATTATGTAAAGCCAACAAAAGTTCAATTATCCAAGAGGATATTTTTGAAAACAGATTTATGCATGTTGCAGAATTAAACCGAATGGGAGCTAAAATTTTAATCAGTGGTAATAAAGCAATAGTTGAAGGAAATATTGATTTTGCACCAGCTGAATTAATGGCGACCGACTTAAGAGCCTCAGTTTCATTAATATTAGCGGCATTAACAGCAAAAGGAAAATCGATTATTAATAGAATCTATCATCTTGATAGAGGTTATGAAAATATTGAAAAAAAATTAAAAAAGGTTGGTGCTAAAATTAGAAGAGTGAATTAATGGATAAGAAATATTTAGCGAAAATTATTGCTACAGATAATGAGGGTCTTCAAATGATTTCGGCTTGTTGTGCAGGTGCAAAAGTTAAGATCTCAGATATCAAATTTTTACAATCAAATAAAATATTTCTGCTTTCCGTACAGAGAAAAAAAATTGAAACTGGCAAGGAAAATCAAAAAATTAATAGTATCTGTAAATTTGATTATGTTGATCATGTTAAGTCAAAAAATATTGATCAAAAAAATCAAGATTTAGTAATAGAATTAATAGGAATTAATTATCTAAAGAATAAAGAGAATTACGAAATCAATCTTATATTCAATAATAATTCTCATATTTCTTTAACGACAGAGACTATTGAAGTAAGACTAGAAGATCAAAGTGAGGTAAAAAATTTATGAAAATATTAAATAGTAAATCCAAGAATTTTGATCGGCAATTAGATTTATTATTGTCAAAAAGAAAAAATAAAATTCAATCTAACTCTGTTTCAGTAATTAAGATAATCAAAGATGTTAAAAAAAATGGAGATAAAGCTTTATTAAAATATGAAAAAAAATTTAATAAAAATTCAATAATAGTTCCAACTTTAAAAAAGATTTCCAAATCAATTAAAAGTTTAGATAAAAAAGTAAAAAAGGCTATAGATGTTGCCTTTGATCGTATTTATAAATTTCATTCATTACAAAAAATTAAAGATATTTCCTATATTGACAGATTTAAAAACAAACTTGAGTACAAGTATTTACCTATTGAATCTATCGCAATATACGTTCCTGGTTCGTCCGCATCCTATCCTTCGAGTGTGTTAATGAATGCTATACCAGCAATGGTAGCAGGAGTAAAAAGGATCATAATGATCAATCCAAGTAATAAAGGAAAACAAAATCCTGGAGTTTTGTATGCAGCAAGAAAATGTAAAATCAAAGAAATTTATTCTATTGGAGGTCCATCCGCTATTGCAGCAGCAGCTTACGGAACAAAAAATATTAAACCAGTAAATAAAATTGTTGGACCTGGAAATGCCTATGTTGCTGCAGCTAAGAAAGAGGTTTTTGGAGATGTTGGAATTGAAGGAATGACTGCTGGACCATCCGAGGTTACCATTGTATGTGATAAACATTCAAATCCTGTTTGGATAGCTAGTGATTTGATCGGTCAAGCAGAACACGACTTGCTAGCTCAATGTATTTTAATTTCTAGAGATAAGAATTTGATTTACAAAGTTAAGACAGAAATTTTTAAACAATTAAGAAAACTTCCAAGACAATCTGTTGCTAAGCAAAGCATTATGAATAATGGAATTTTAATATATGTTAATTCCGATAAAAAAATTATTGAGATTGTTAATAGAATTGCACCAGAACATCTAGAACTGAATATAAAAAATTATAAATCATTTGTTCCCAAGATTAAAAATGCAGGATCAATTTGTTTAGGTAAATATGCAGTGATGGCAATGACAGATTATAATGTTGGAACTAATCATGTTTTACCAACAAATGGATCAGCAAAATATTCTTCAGGCATAAGTGTAAACGAATTTTATAAAAGAATTTCTTATATTAACTTATCAAAAAAGGGTATTGAAAGTCTTGGACCATCAGTTATAACTCTTGCAAATTATGAAGGGTTGGCAGGACATGCACAATCAATAAAAAAAAGAATTAGGAGAAATTAAATTTGTCAAAACAAGATCTACTTGAATTCAAAGGTAAGGTTATAGACTTATTACCAAACGCAATGTTTAGAGTTCAATTAGAAAAAAATGGTCATATTGTAACAGCGCATACTGCAGGTAAACTTCGAAAAAATAGAATCAGAGTTTTACAAGGAGACAGTGTGACAGTTGAAATGACCCCTTATGATCTCACTAAAGGTAGAATAATTTTTAGGGGATAATTTATAAGGCTGAGTAGCTCAGGAGTAGAGCAGAGCCCTGAAAAGGCTTGTGTCGGAGGTGCGAATCCTTCCTCAGCCACCACCACTTTTCACCTTGAAATAATTAAAAAAGAAATTTATTTTCTATAATATAAATAACAAAAAAGGATTAAAAAAAAAGATGAGTACAATTCAAGGAAAAGTAAAATGGTTTAATGGTAAAAAAGGTTATGGTTTTATCGAAAGAGATGACAAAGAAAAAGACGTATTTTGCCATGCTTCAGCAGTTAAAGCAGCTGGTATGAGATATTTAAATGAAGGTGATAAACTGGAATTTACATTAGAAGATGGACCTAAAGGCCCTTCTGCAGTAAATTTAAAAAAATTAGACTAATTTTTTTAATTAATTTTAAAGGCGTTTATCTATTTAGGTAGACGTCTTTTTTATTTTAAGGTTGATTAATTTTAAATTTTGTCTAAAAAACCGTCCATGATTAAAAACATGACTATTTACGAATTCAATAATAGTACTCTCAGATCAACTGCAAGAGGAACTAGCAGAGGTGTGCATAATCATTTCCATGCTGGCTAAAGCTAGCATTTAATTACATATTATAATTTTAAATCCACATAAAATAAGATAAAAACAAAAAGGATATGCCCGGGTGGTGTAATGGTTAGCACGGAAGTTTGTGGAACTTTAAGTTTGAGTTCGACTCTCAGCCCGGGTACCAAAAAATGAATATAGAAAATAAATTAATTCCCGGGTTACCCCCAGGATTTGAAGATAGATGGAATAAAAAACTTCTTCTCAAAAAAAGACTAATTAAAGTCATTGAGAAAAATTTTATAAAATATGGGTTTGACCCATTAGAAACTCCATCATTTGAAATAAGTGAAAATATAGGATCCTTTCTTGCAGAGGATGATGGTAATCCTATGTCTGATGTATTTTCATTTAGTGATGGTGAAAAAAATATTACTTTAAGATATGATTTATCCAGTCCACTAGCAAGGTTTGTTGCTCAAAATAACCAAGAGCTTCCCTCTGTATATAAAAGATATGCTATTCAAAATGTGTTTAGAAATGAAAAGTCAGGTAATGCACGTTATAGAGAATTTACTCAAGCAGATTGTGATATTGTAGGTAATGTAAATTCAGCTCAGGCAAATGCTGAATTATGCAATCTTGTTGCAAGTACATTAATTGAATGTGGTTTAAACAAAGATCAGTTTACTATCAATGTTAGTAATAGAAAAATTATTCAAGGTTTAATTCAAGATTTAAAAGTTCCTCAGGATAAAGCCATCAAAGTAATGAGAGCTATTGATAAATTAGATAAGCCAGGTTTTGGTTTAAATGGAGTTGAAGATCTTTTGAAAAAAGAGAGAAAAGATAAAAGTGGCGCTATTACTAAAGGAGCTAATTTAAACGATGATCAAGTTTCTCAGATATTAGGTTTTTTAAGCATCAAAGATTTAAATCAATTAAAACAAAAATTTAAAAACTCCCTAACTCAAGAAGGAATTAGAGAACTAGAAGATTTATTCGAAATTTTAAATTTTGGTGAATATCCTAATCAAGTGAAAACCAATTTTACTATTGTAAGGGGTCTTGATTATTATGATGGTTTTTGTGTTGAAACTAATCTAAATTTTAAAGCCAAAAATAATAAGGGCAAAGAAGTCGATATCGGAAGTATCTGTTCAGGCGGACAATACAATAAACTAATATCAAGATTTAAAGGATTAGATATACCAGGGACCGGTATCAGTATTGGTGTTGATAGATTATTATTTGTAATGAGTCAATTAGATCAGGTAGAAATCGATCAACAGAAACCCGTGATTGTTTGCGTAATGGACGAAAAATATTTAAAAAATTATTATAAAATTTTAGAAACTTTAAGAAAAAATAATATTAATTCTGAGATTTTTTTAGATAGTAAAAAAAACCTTGGTAAACAATTAACTTATGCAAACAAAAAAGAATGTCCCGTTGCGGTGATTTGTGGTGAAAACGAATTTAGGGATAATAAAATCACATTAAAGAATCTCCTTGGAATTAAAGGAGAAAATAATCAGAGTACATTTCCAAAGGAAGATCTTATCAATGAAATCAAAAAATATATCTGATAGGATCCTTAGTTCAGTTAAGTCGAGAGGATTTAAACACATTGAATTACCCTCAGTAGTTGAGGCAAATCACATTGTACAGAGATCAGGTGAGAGCTTTAGGAAGTTTATATTTTCATTTATAGACAATACAGGCAATGAATTATGTCTTAGACCCGATCTGACAATAGTCTCATGTCTTAGATATTTAGAAAATAATTTCAAAGGTAAAGAAAAAATATTTTATAATGGGCAAGCCTACAGAAAATCCAAAAATAAAAAAGACTCGATAATTCAAAATCAAGTTGGTTTTGAAATTATTGGATCTCAAGATGAAAAAAATGATGACAAAGAAATAATAAATACATCTCTTAAGTCTCTTCAAAATTTTAAGTTTTCATCAGGCACTCTAACACTTGGTAATGTTGAAATCTTTAATCTTTTAATTTCAAAATTAGATATACCAAAAAGATGGAAATTAAGACTTTCAAGACATTTTTGGAGAGAAGACTATTTTAATGATTTGCTTAAAAGATTAGAAACCAATTCTGATGTAGATCCCACAATTGTTGAGGTAGATAAAAAACGTTATCTCAAAATGTTAAAAAATGATAAATCATTTATTGTTGCAAGTAGAACAATTAAAGAAATTTTAGATAGATTTGATAAAAAAATTAAAGATCCAAGAAGAGCCCGAGAAGGAAGAAATATTTCAAAAATTATTAGGGAATTTTTAAGAATAAAATGTCCAATAAATAAAGCTGCTTATAAACTGAATAAATTTTTTAAAAAAAATAGAATTAATCTAATTGTTGATCAAAAGTATTTTCCTATTTCAAAAAATAAGTTTTCCAAGCTCAATGTAGTTTTCTCAACAGCCTTTGGTAGACAATTAGAATATTACACCGGAATGGTCTTTAAAATAGACATCAAATCCAATTCAAAAATTATTAATTGTTGTAATGGTGGACGTTACGACAAGTTGATCTCAGATCTTGGTTCCAAAAAACAAACACCAGCAGTTGGAGCTGCTATAAATCTTAACCATTAATTATGAAAAATATTATAAATATAGGAATACCAAGTAAAGGACGATTAAGAAAAGATATTTTAAAAATTTTTAATAAAAAAAAATTGAAACTTATTTCTGAAAGGGGAGAAAGGGATTTAATTGGATCAATAAAGAATAAGCATAATATAAAGATTCTTTATTTACACGCACGAGAGATTATAGAGAGATTAGGAGATGGCTCTTTAGATATTGGCTTTTCTGGATTTGATTTATTTAAAGAAAGTGAAATTAACGTGCAGAATAAAATTAATGTTATTAAGAGGCTTAATTTTGGAAAAGCTAATTTAGTAGTGGCTATTCCCGATCCTTGGATTGATGTTCAAACAATTGCTGATCTTGAGGAAATTGCATTTGAGTTTAGAGATAAAAAGAAAAAAAGATTAAGAGTTGCAACGAAATATCCAAATTTAACTAGAGATTTTTTATTTTCAAAAGGGGTAACACAATTTAAACTAGTGGATAGTTTAGGAGCTACAGAGTCTTATCCTTTCACTGGTTCAGCAGAATTAATTACCGACATAACATCTACAGGCGAAACTCTTAGAGCAAACAATTTACGTATTTTAAAAGATGGGGAAATTTTGAGATCTCAAGCATGTATCTTTACATCAAAAAAAAATAGTAAGAAAAAAGGATTAAAAAATTTTATAGGATTACTTTCCAAGTAGTTTGTCTTTAAAATAAATAAGAATAATTTTAATAACATCTAAATTTCTTATTATTGCATAAATACCGATTAAACATATTCCAAAAAATAAAATTAATAATAGATCCATTTTAATTCAAACTTTTACATTTAAAATTTATTACGGTAAATAAAATATAAATTGAAATATAAAAATAGGAGTATAACGTAGGGAATCATGGATATAATAATATTAGGATTAATAGCAGTTATTTTATTGGTAAATATAGCTTTATTTTTTAAGTTCAAAAGCAAACCCAACGATGAGGATAGTAAAGATCAAGAAGTCCTTAAAATTAAGGATGACATTAATAATCTTAAAAATTCATTAGGTGACTCATTTAATAGTATGAGCAAAGAGGTTTCTAAAGATATGACTGCTGCTTTAACTAAAGTAGATGAAAAAGTTGGAAATTTCAATCGACAAGTTCAACTACTTAATCAAAGCCAAGAGGGGATCACTAAAATTTTAGCTGGAGTTAAAAAATATGGAACTTTAGCAGAGTATTCTTTAGGAGCTCTGATGAAAGATTTGCTGCCTGCTTCTCAGTTTATGACTAATGTAAAGATGAAGGAAGATACGAGTGAAAATGTAGAATTTGCAATTAAACTTCAAGGGGACGTTTTAGTACCAATAGACTCACATTTTCCAGTTGAAAAGTTTAGAGCAATAACAGATGCTCATGAAGCAGATGATAAAAAAGCAGCAGCGGACGCTAGAACTAAATTAGCAAGCGCATTTAAAGCTAAAGCAAAAAGTGTTAATGAGAAATATATCGTTCCACCAAAGACAACTGATTTTGCAATTGTTTATGCACCAACTGAAAGTCTTTATAAAGAGTTAACAGAATATCAAGATCCTAGTACCAAGGAATTACTAACTCAAGAATTAATGAAAAAGTACAAAATTGTAATTTGTGGACCTAATACTCTATCAGCTTATTTGCAATCTTTATATATGGGTTTTCAATCATTGAAAGTTCAAAAAGGAGCTACAGAGATATATAATCACTTAAAAACAATCACCACTAGATTTAGCAAACATTTTGACAATATCATTGTGCTTAGAAAAAAATTAGAGGAAGCTATGAGCGTGGTTGATAAGTTTGGTACCGATGCAAGATCAATAAGTAGAACTTTAGAAAATATAAAAGATCCCGAGCAGGTTGAGAAAGCTGTTCAAACAGAAAATGTAGAAAAATTTGTCGAAAGAAATAAACAAACTAAAAATTAATTTCTTTTTTCAAAAAATACCGATTATAAGAAATCACATGCGTTGGAATAAGAAATACAATTATCCAAGATCTACTAAATCAATATTTGGAGGTTCAAGACATTACACAGTCAATCAAGAAAATCTTCCTTCAGTAACAACAATTTTAAAGGCAACTGAATCTGAGGAAAAAAAGGCAAAATTAGAGGAGTGGAAAAAAAGAGTGGGATATAAACAGGCAGAAGTTATTTCTAGGGAGGCAACTAATAGAGGAAGTTCAATGCATGATTATTTAGAAAAATTTTTATTAGGAAAATTAAATTTAGATCTGCTTGGTGATAATTCTCGAGAAAGGATGATGGCTGATCAAATAATCGAAAATGGATTAAGAAATAAATTAAGTGAGATTTGGGGGTGTGAAGCAACTTTATATTATCCAGGAAAATATGCAGGTGCTGCAGATTGTATTGGTATTTATGAAAATAAAGAGAGCTTAATAGATTTTAAAAATGCAAACAAGCCAAAAAAAGATGAGTGGATAGATGACTATTATTTACAATGTGCTGCTTATGCAATGGCACACAACATAGTTTATGGAACAAATATTATACAAGGTGTAATTCTTTTATGTACTAAAGATAATATTTTTCAAAGATTTATAATTGATGGAGAAAGATTTAAAAATTATCAAAATCAATTTATGCAAAAAGTAGAACAATTTTACTCACAAAGGTTAGCAAATTGAATTACGTAGTTTGGGATATTGAAACAGATTCTGCCCAATTAGATTGGGCAACAACTATAGAAGTTGGAGCAATACTTTTGGATGAAAACTTTAAAGAAAAAGATAGATTTTCTACTAGATGTAGGATGCCGCAAGACCGTGTTCCATCTGCTACTGCATTATGTATAAATAAATCAAATGTAGATTTGATTACTAAGGGCAACTTAAGTCACTATCAAATGATAGGCCAAGTTGAAAAAAAATTTAGAGAATGGTCACCCGCAACATTTATGGGTTTTTCAAGTATAGGATTCGATGATGAAATTCTTAGGAGGGAGTTTTTCAAATCATTAAGAAAACCTTACCTAATTAACACAGAGGGCAATACAAGACATGATGCTCTTAATATGATCAAAGCTGCGTTTGCTGTTGATGAAAATATTTTAAAAACAGAGTTGAATCCCAAAGGAAATAAATCTATGAAATTAGAGTCTCTAGCAAGACTAAATGGTTTTGATTCTTCAGGAGCTCATGGAGCCTTATTTGACAGTCAATTAACCGTGAATGTTTTGGGTCTATTAAAGAACAAACAACCAGATTTATGGCACGAGTATTTAAAGACTAAAAGTAAAGTCGTCGTTGAAAATTTAATTAAACAAGAAAAAATGTTTACCATTAATGAGAATTTCTTTGGTAAGAATTATTTATTTTTAGTTGCTCCGCTACATCCAAATTCATGGATGCATCCAGTTTATAAATGGGGACAGGTAGTAAATTTATCTTCAAATATTGAAGATCTTCAAAAACTTAATTATCAAGATTTAAAAAAGGAAATGAAAAAATCACCTCGTTTTTATAAAACAATAAAATCAAATAAAGCCCCTATAATTTTAGATAAAAGTTGGGGTTTAAAAGTTGATCCATATAAAAAAATCGGAATTAATTTATTAAATAAAAGAGCAGAATTAATGAAATCTAATGAAAAATTTTCTCAAGATATATGTAATATTTTAAAAGAGGCGGCAGAGGAAAAAATGGAAACCGCATCCCAAGAGGATTTGGAACCCGAGGAAACAATTTATTCTGGAGGCTTTGATACATTCAACAAAGATGTTCCATTATTTGAGAAGTTTCACTTTTCTGATTGGAAGGATAGATTAGTTTTATTAGATAAATTTAAAGATGATAGGCTAGTTGGATTTGGTCACAACTTAATATTTAATGAGGCACCAGAATTTCTACCAAAAGACATTTACAAAAAGATTAAAAGGAGAATTGCTTCTAGAATTTTAAGTACCAATAAAGAAAAATGGTGGACAGTTTCAGCTTTTTACTCAGAATGCGATGAAATAAGAGAAAACGAAGAAAAAATGTTTGCATTTAAAACAGTTGATGAAAAATTAAAATTTTTGGATGGAATCAATGATTATGTTATGAATTTAGAACAAAAATATTCAGACGCATAATTTAATAAAAAGAAAAAAGTTGTTTTTGACTATTGAAAAATTCATTGAATCTAATATATCAAATTGATTATGATGAATGATTTTAAAGATGAAGATTTTGAAAATAAAATTAAAAACGAAGATGTTTCAGTAATCCAATTTAGTGCCAGCTGGTGCATGCCTTGTAAGAATTTAATTCCTATTATGAATAAGTTTTCAGATGAGTACAAAGATAAAGCAGGATTTTATTATGCAGATATAGAAGATGGTGGAATTAATACCGGAAGTGCTGCAGGGATAAGAGGTGTACCAACTGTCATAATTTATAAAAAAGGTGTTGAGGTAGATAGAAAAGTTGGAGGTGCTCCCGAGAGCCACATGAAAGAGTTTTTAGATAAAAATATTTAATTCAAATTTAAAACTTCACCAGCCAGATACAAAGATCCAGTTATTAAAATTAAATCGTTTTCTTTAAGAGATATTGATTGAATTGCTTCTTTTATACTCTTTTTATATTGAACATTAGGGATATTTTTAAATTTATCTTTTAAATCTTTTCCACTAATTGCATTGGGTTGATTGGGTATATCAATCGTAGTTAATGAGGCAATATTTTTGAAATACGAAATATATTTTTCATGATCTTTATTAGCCATCATTCCTATTATGACATGTTTGTTAGAATTTAAAGATTCAAGATATTCATTTAACACTTTTGATCCTCCGGGGTTATGTGATGAGTCTAGAATAAGCTTATTGTGTTTAATCAAATCTTTTAATTTACCAGATTTAATTTCCTCCAATCTAGCGATGTTAGCCGCTTTTTGAACACCATTTATTATGTGTTGATCTTTAATCTTAATATTTTCTAAAATTCTTAATGTTGCAATAGCTGTGGATGCATTTTCAAGTTGAAAATGACCATTTAAATTTGGCTTTGGAATTTTTAAACCACCAAATTTGTCCTCATAGTAAAAGAAATTATTTTCTTTTAAAACAAAACTATAATCTTCATTAAAGAAATATTTATTAGCTCTATTATCATAAATATTTTTTTTTATACATTTAATAATTTCATTAGAATTTTGTTTTGCAACAACTATATTGTTTTCAAGTAAAGATGAAGTTTTTTCAAAAATAATTCTCTCAATAGTCCTATCGTTTTTTGGGAGCCAATCTAAATGGTCTTCACTACAAGAAGTTACTATATTACAAAGATTTTTTTTTAAAATATTTACAGCATCTCCTCTTCCAAATAGACCAAATTCAGCAATTACAAGATTTTTTTTATATTTTCTACATCCATAAAAGAATGCAGCAGTGAGAGCTTCAAAATATGTTAAAGGCTGACCATTGTTGATCTCTTCAATTTCATTTAATAAATCTGAGAGATCATCATCACTTATCATCTCATCATTATAGATAAATCTTTCATTTAAATGTTTGACGTGAGGTGAGGTATATATATTACATTTAATATTTGCCTCTTTAAGTATTGATCTTAAAAAAGAAATTGTACTTCCTTTTCCGTTTGTTCCACATACTTGGATACAATTTATTTCATCTTGAGGATTTCCTAATTTTGCACAAAGGGTTTTAATACGATTTAAACTAAGATCAATTTCTTTAGGATGCAGCTTTTGTAAGCGATTGACTATTTTCTGAAGTTTCATTTTCTTCAGAATTTATAACAGAATTTTTCTTTAACAATATTGATAATAAAGTTCCAATTATTTTTGATAAATCTTTTCTTTCAACAATTAAGTCTACAAAACCTGTTTTTTCTACATATTCACTTTTTTGAAAACCTTCAGGAAGCTCCTCTTTAACTGTGCCTTGGATCACACGGGCACCTGCAAAAGCAATCAGTGCGCCCGGTTCAGCAATATGAATATCTCCTAACATTGCATATGAAGCTGTAATTCCACCGGCGGTGGGGTCTGTAATACAAACTAAATATGGAAGATTGTTTTTCTTTAATTCATTAATTGCTAAAGTTGATCTGGTCATTTGAGATAATGAAATTAAACTTTCCATCATTCTCATTCCTCCTCCGGCGCTAATACATAAAAAAGGCGTTTGGTTTTCGATTGCATGTTGAATTCCATATAAAAAAGCCTCACCCTCAGCTGCAGCCATCGATGCACCTAAAAAGTCAAAATCTGATGCAACTGCTGTAATTTTGATATTGTTAATAGATCCACTTACAACCATCATTCCGCACTCTAGACCTGTCTTTTTTCTAGCATTTTTTAATCTGTCTTTATAAGATTTTGAGTCAGTCCAATTTAAAGGATCATCTTTTGGAATTGGTGTTTTAAATATCTCATAGTTATTTTTTCCAAATAAAATATCAAATCTTTGTTTTGGATTTATTCTATGATGTTTATTACATTCAGGTTCAGGGCATACCCATAAGTTATCCTCTAAATCTTTTTTTAAAATTGGTCCCTTACAACAAGATGTCCAATCACTGTTAGCTATATCCTCTTTAGTTGCCCTTTTGTGAATAGCAGATTTAATTTTTTCACCTGCTTTTATTATTTTTGTTATCCAATTCATTTAATTTTATTTTTCAATCTTTTCACTACATTAGTAACATTTGTGACAGTATTTTGTCTTTTTTTTATTGAGTTAGTTATTTCTTTACAAATTGCACTTCCGACAACCAATCCATCGGCTTTTTTGAGAGATTTTATAGTTTTTTCAGTAATTCCAAATCCTATTACTACGTTTTTAGATAAATTTTGTTTTTTTATTTTTGAATATTCCTCTAATATTTTTTTAGGGGAAACTTTTAATTTCCCTCCAGTCGTAGACAACATACTTATATAATAAATCATATCATGAGAATTTTTGATAATTTGTTTTAAACGAGTTTTTGATGTAGTAGGTGAAATAAGTTGAATAAAATTAATGTTTTTTTTTTTACATTTTTTAGCAAAAGTCTTATTTTCAGGAAACGGTAAGTCAACAACAATTAGACCATCCACTTTAGACTTTTGACATTTTTTAATGAATTTATTTTCGTTATATTGATAAATCATATTATAATAACCCATCAAAATAATTGGCTTGTCTTTTTTAAGTTTTTTAAATTTAGCTGCAATTAAAAAAACGTCGTTTATTTTAATTCCATTTTTTATAGCTCTATAAGCGCTAGTTTGGATTTGACCGCCATCAGCGATTGGTGTGTTATGAGGAAAGCCTAATTCACAAATATCAGCATATTTAGAAATTGATTTTAGAATTTCTAATGATTTTTTTTTTGTGTTATCTCCAGCAACTGTATATGTGAGTAAAGCTGGTCTATTTTCACTCTTTGTAATTTTAAATGTTTGATGAATTAAAGAATTATTCATTAATATTTTCCCAACCGCGCTTTCAGTATATCTCTATCTTTTTTTGCATCCCCACAAGAATTTACAATACAAATTGTCTCTTTGCTTAATTTGGGAGCAATTTTAATCGCCTCTGCAAAAGCGTGACTAGGTTCTAAACTAGGATTTAATTTTTCGAATTTAGTCACTAATTTATATGCATTTAATGCTTCTTCATCAGTTGCAAAAGTATATCTTGCTCTTTTTGTATCTTTTAAAAAACAATGAATTGGACTTACTCCAGGATAGTCTAAACCAGCACTAATTGACTCTGTTTCGTGAATTTGACCTTCATTATTTTGACAAACATAAGATGCTGCACCGTGTAGGATCCCAATTTTAGCATTTCTACTTAGAGGCGCAGCATGTAATTTTGAATTTTTTGGACCACCTGCCTCAACACCAATTAATTCAATCTGTTTTTTATTATAATCAATAAATTCACTCCAAAAACCATAAGCAGAACTACCACCCCCTACACAATTGATAAGCTTAATTATTTTTGGCATTTTTTTAAATTCTTCAATTAATTGAGATTTTAATTCTCTAGAAATTTGAGCAGTGCTCCATCCACAAATTTTTACAAAAATATTTGGTCCAACTGTGGAGCCCACACACATATGAGTATTATCACAGTTAGATACCCAATATCTCATACATTCACTTACAGCATCAACTAGTGTTTGACTTCCAGAATAAACAGGCACAATTACCGCACCATTTTTTCTCATTGCATCACAATTAGGTTTTTGTCTTTGTATATCTTTTGCACCCATAAAAATTTTACATTTAAGGCCAAATTTTTTAGCAGCCATACTTAACATTTTACCTGCATATCCTGCCCCAGTATCCCCTACAATATATTTTTTACCCATGGCTTTACATATCAAGGCATGGACAGTAGCGTTATATATTTTATGAGCTCCACCATTAGCTTCTGAAACTACTTTTGCCCAAATTTGTGCCCCTCCTAAGTGGCTCGATAAATTTTCTAATTTTACAAATGAAGTGGGAGAACCGACATAATTTTGAAAGTAAAAATCCCTTTTCTTTATGAATTTTTTATTTTTTCTAAGTTTTTCAAATTTTATTGTTAGGTCCTCAATTGGTTTTTTGAGAGTTTCAGGAATGAAACTACCACCAAATTTTCCACCCCAAAATCCATATTTGTCATGTTGATCAATTAAGGGAACGTTTTTTTTAAGTTTCATATTATAAATTTTTCATTTTATTTAAAAAAATTTCTATTTTAGAAATATCTTTTAATCCATCAGTTTCTAACCCACCAGATATATCAACAATATGTGCTATTTTTTTTAGATTTTCAAGATTATCATCAATTTGAACATTGCCAGCAATCATAACTTCTTTATTTAGATTCAATTTTTCTATAAGTGCGTGATCAAATGACATACTATTTTCATATCCCTTACTATCAAATAAATAGATGTCTGTTGTATCAATAAATTTTTTATATTCATTTACATCTTCAATATCATTTACAGTTATTGCAGTAATAATTTTTTTTTTATATTTTTCTTTTATTGATTTTATTTTACTAGGTTCACAATTATAAAGTTGATAATAATCAAATGGTAGCTCTTTAATCTCCTCTAGAATATCTTGATTAGGATTTACGAGGACTGCAACATAAAAGGAATTTTTTTTTTCAACTTTCAAAAGATCTTTTAATTTTTTGATATCAACATATCTTTTTGATTTTGGATAATTAACTATAAAGCCTACAAACTGTGGTGGGTAGTTATGATTTACTATAAAATTTAATACCTTAGTGTCTGAAACACCACAAATTTTTGATTTTAGGATCATTGACTTAAATGATCAATTAATGTTTGCATGTTTTTTCTTATATTGCCCTTAGTGATGGGCCTTCCTATTACAAGCCAATCACTTCCATTTTTATAAGCTTGTTGAGGGGTTAAAGTTCTAATTTGATCATTTGTTTTTGAATTAAATCTTATTCCAGGTGTAATTATTTCTTTTTTGAAAACTTTTTTTACTATTTTTACTTCTTGAGCGCTACATACAATAGCATCTAATTTTGCTTTACTTGCCAATCTAGCTTGATCAAGAACTACTTTCTTAATATCTTTATTAAATCCTATTTCTCTTAAAGCTTGATTATCTAATGATGTTAAAATTGTTACACCTACTAATTTAGTTTTTCCAGCAATTTTCTTTGCAGCTTTAATCGCCTTTAATCCTGAACTAATATGAATCGTTAAATAGTTTACTTTTAAATCTTTAATTGCTCTAATTGTTGAAATACAGGTATTAGGAATATCGTGAATTTTAAGATCAGCAAAAACAATCTTATTTTTTAATTTAGATATAAAATTTCGTCCATTTTTGGAGTTCAAAAATTCCAATCCAAATTTGTAACCAACTTTAATTTTAGAATTTTGTGTTTTACTGATTATTTTTTTTACTTTAGAAATGTTATTACTGTCGCAAGCTACAAATATTTTATTCTTCTTCATTATTTATTTTTTTAAACAAGTCTTTTGACATTTTGAAGTGAATTGTTTTCTTTTCTGGTGTATGGACTTTTTCACCAGTTTTAGGGTTTCTTGAAATTCTAGCTTTTTGTTTATTTGTTGAAAAAACACCAAAACCGCGTAGTTCTACTCTTTCACCACGTCTTAAAGTTTTTTTAATTTCTTTTAATATAATATTCGTAAATTTTTCTAAATCTTTTTTTAAAAAATTTGGATAATTTTGTGAAATTTGTTTAAGAAGCTTTGATTTTACAATAGCCAAATTTATCTTCTCTTATAATTATTCTTTATTCTCATCTTTTTTTTTAAGATCCTCTGATAAAGATGAAAAAGGCAAGTTTTTACCTGACCCCTCTGACCCATATTTCTCTAAAGCTTCTTTTTTCTCAATCTCTTCAAGAAGTTTTATGCTTAATGTCACCTTTCTTTTTTCAAAATCAAGCTCAGCAATTGCACAATCTATTCTTTCACCCCCTGTAAATCTAGAAGGTCTTGCATCAGCTGCATTTATTGCAATTTGTGATTTTTTGATTTGAAAATCCATCTGGCAATTTTCTGGTCTGACAACTAAGCCTTTATTATCAGTAGATATAATTTTAACAGTAATAATTTGATTTTCTTTTTTGTCTTTGAACCAGTCGAATGGATCTGTTTGAGTTTGTCTTAATCCAACTCTAATTTTCTGATCAGAAGATTTAATTTCTAAGACTTTAACCTTAATTTTATCTCCTTTTTTATATTTAGCTAGCTCTTCCTCTCCGTTATTTAAGTATGTTAGATCGTTACAATGTAAGAAAGCATCAATATCTAAATCTCCTACCTTAACAAAAAGGGAATATTCATTTTTATTTACCACTTCACCTTCAACAATTGTCCCTTCAGGATATTTTTTATTAAAAGTATCAAAAGGATTTTCTTGTGTTAAACGGTGAGATATAGCTACTCTTCTTTTTTCTTTGTCTATTTCGGTAATTACACAGTCAATTTCATCTCCAACTTTAAACATTTTTTTCACAGACACATTCTTTTTTGTCCAACTTAATTGACTAGAATGAAGTAGGGTTGATAAGCCAGGCTCTAATTCACAAAACGCACCGAAATCCATTAACTTAATAACTTTAGCTTTATATACTTTTTTTAATTCATAGTTTTCAATATGTTCAAAAGGATCTGGTGAAAGTTGTTTTACGGAGCAACCAACTTGTAATTTTTCTTTATCAACAGATATTACTTTTAAATCATGTTTTTCACCAATATTAAACACCTCATCTGGATGATTAACTCTAGAATATGAAATTTCTTGTAAATGAACTAATACATCGAGTTCGTTATTCACGTTAAAAAAACATCCGAATGAACTATAGCCTTTAACTTCCGCACCTTTAATTATGTCTCCAACTTTGTATTTTTCGATAATCTTTGCCTTGTCCTCTTTTTTAAATGATGAAATAATTTCTCTTCGTGAAACGCAAGCATTGCCTCTAACTTTATCTAATTTAATTAATGCAAATTTTTGGGGCTCGTTCATCAAATGACTAATGTCTTTTAGTGGTTTGTCACTAATTTGTGATCCAGGCAAAAACATTAAAGAGCCAGTATCAATATGCTCTACTATGCAACCACCTTTACATTTAGACGTAATTTTTCCCATGATTGGTTCATTTTTTTCATAAGCCTCAACTAATTTATCCCAACCTTTAATTTTTTGTGCTTTACTTGCAGATACTAATATTTCACCATTTTTGTCCTCTATTTTTTCTAATAAAACTGGAATTGTTTCACCTACTTTAATTTTATCAGTTAAACCCATACTCTTAAGTTCATTAATATCTAACACTGGTTCACTTTTAAGTCCTTCCACGAAAAGAAATACAAACTTTTCAGTTACTTTATTAATTTTACCATTAATAATTTTTCCTTCTTCGATACTAATTTTAGAAAGTTGGCTATTTAATAATTTTTCAAATTCTTTTGACGCTGGACTAGATAAATCTTTATATATTTCCATTAATAAGTTAATTCCTATCTGTTTTTTTAAAAACACGAACTTTTATATAAAATTATAGACTTCATCAATACTGAATTTGAATTAATTTTTTTTGAAATCATTGAATATTCAGGTTTTTTTTGCAGTATTTTAGCTAAACTTGCCACCTAGACTTTTAATTTTACCCATAAATGTGGGAAAAGAGGTATTAATACTATCCTTTGAAGAAATTGACCAATCACCACCAAAAGCTAGTGCTGCTATTACACTTGTCATGAACACTCTGTGATCTTTCAAAAATTTTTTTATGACGATTTTCTTTTTAACTTGTAAATTTGGATTTCCATATATTTTAATACTGTCTTTTTTCAAAATATTCTTAACTCCTAGTTCATTCAATATCTTTGAACCCCATAATAATCTTGGGCTCTCTTTTTGATCTAATTCTGATAAATCTTTGAAATAAGAAATTCCCTTTGCTTTAGCTGCAACTAAAAAAATTAACATAAATTCATCTATTGCTGATGTATTTAAATAAGTTGGGCAGTTAATTGATTTTAATGATTTTTTACTTTGTACTAATATATCTGCTATTTTTTCGCCTTTATAAACTTTACGATTTTGTAGTTTAACATTTACTCCCATTTTCATTAATATTTTAAGAACACCAATTCTTGTAGGATTTACATTAACATTTTTGATTTTTAATTTCGAATTTTTTGATAATGCAGTCAAAACTATAAAAAAAGCTCCAGAACTTATATCTGAGGGAATTTTATAATTTAGTGGTTTTATTTTTTTTTTCCCTTTTATCTTTATCAAATCAATATTCTTTTTTTTATTTACTTTTATTCTTAATTTTAAAAATTGAAATAATTTTTCAGAATGATTTCTTGATTCTTTTGCTTTTATAATTGTTTCTCCATAAGTATTTAACGCTGCTAACATAACTGCACTTTTGCATTGTGCAGAACCTTTGGTTTCATTATATTTTATCGGGTAAGATTGATTTGTACCTTTTACAACGATTGGTAATTTGCCAGAATTAGATTTAAAACTTGCACCAAATTTTTTTAAGGGTTTTATTACTCTATAAAAATCTCTTTTAGATAAACTTTTATCCCCGATTATTTTAATTTCATTTTTCGAATGAACTAATAATCCCATAATTAATCTTGCTAGAGTTCCAGAATTACCTGCATTAAGAGTGACATTTTTTTTATATTTAAATCCATTTAGACCTAAACCAATTATTTCACATGTGTCTTTTTTAAAATTAATTTTAATACCTAATTTTTTTAAACAATTAAGAGTGCTAAACACATCCTCAGACTTTAAAATATTTTGAGCGGAGGATTTGCCAATAGCTTGAGAAGCTAATAACGCCCATCTAATAGATAAACTTTTATCTCCTTCAATTTCTAAAGTTTTATTGAAAGGTTTTATGATCTTTTTAATATGGATAACATTATTCATTTTAATTAAGTTTTAACTTATTTTGAAAGAGTCACCAAAATATACATTTTTAGCATCTATATTTTGAATTAAGTCTGAGGGAGTTCCATGTGCAACTACTTTTCCATTATGAATTATTGCAGCAGTATCAACGCATGCTAATAAATCTCTTGCTTGGTGATCGCACAAAATAATAGAGATGTTGTTAAAAGTTTGAAGATCGACAATGATTTTTTGTAATATCTTTATTGTCATCACATCGAGAGCTGCAAATGGTTCATCCAATAAAAGTATTTTAGGATCAGAAATTAAAGCTAAAGCTATAACCAGTTTTTTTTTCTGACCCCCGGATAAAAACTCAGCTTTAATATCTCTAATTGGGTCTAACTCAAAATTAGAAATTAAAGAGTTTATTTTTTCTTCTCTGTAACTTAAATTTTCAATAGTAATTTCTGCAATTGCCTTAAGATTTTCGTAAACAGTTAAATCATGGAAATAACCACCATTTTGCGGGACAAAACCAATTTTAAAAGCAAGGGTTCTTTGATAGATTGGAAATTTATTAATATTTTCAGAATTTATAAATATAGAACCGAAGCTTGGATTAAGTAAGCCAATAATTATATTAAATATTGTCGATTTACCCACTCCGTTTGGTCCAAGCAAACCTAAAATTTGTCCATCACCCAATTCTAAGTTGAGATTATCTAAAATTATTTTTCTACCAAATTTAAATGAAATTTTATCCAATTTTAGGATAACTTTTTTTTTTTTAAAAGATTTAATTCTAAATTTTTTAATGTTAGACATTTTTTAATTTTTATTTAGTTGCACTTTATCGTTTTCATTATTCATATAAATATCAATTTTTTTTGTAATTAAATTTATCTTAATATTATCAGATAAAATTGAACCTTGCGATCCTTCATAACGAACATTTTCAAATATTTTAGCTATATTATTTTCAAAATCTAGATCAGCCTTATCTGAAAATATTTTATTATTCATATATTCAATTGAAACGTTATTTCTAAATTTAGTACTATAGTTATCATTATTATAATCAGCATTATCAGATTTGATTATCAAAGGAATTCTATTTTGGTCTATAATTAAAGCTTTTACTTTTTGCATTTTGATTATTTCAGAATTGTTAGAATTAATTAGTTCACTTAAATCTGATGTTATAATATATTGTTTATTTTGATCTAAATTCACCTCATATTTTAAATTTTTTATTAAATTATTCTCTGTTTTAGAAATTATTTGATCATTTAGATTATCTGATTTGACTATAATTTCATTATTTTTAGATAAATATAATTTGTTAAAAAAAAATAAAGTTAATATCACAATAAAAAAAAGAGAAAATTGAACAATTCTTTTCATTAATTAAGTTATTTCAACGTGTTAATAAGATTATGAATATGGATTACTCCAATAGTTTTTTTCTTATTCTCTTTACTATAAACACATACATTTGTAATTTTTTTTTTATTCATTTGATTGAGTATATCAGTGGCTAATGTATTTTTTTCAACAATAATAGGCTTTTTTGTCATAAACGTTTTGATTTTTAAATTATCAATAAATTTCTTTTTTTGAACAAGTCTTTTTAAGTCACCATCAGTAAAAACACCTGTATTTAAACCTTGGTCATTTACAACTACTAAAAACCCAAGTTTTTTTGAATTTAAAATTTTTAAAGCGTTTTTCATAATTTCATTATGATTTACAAAAGGTATTTTATTTTTAATCAACATTACATCAAATGCCGTTTTTAGTTTATTTCCTAAATTTCCTGCAGGATGAAATTTTTTAAAATCAAGCTTACTGAATTTTTTTTCTCTCATTGAAGCGATAGCTAATGCATCGCCTAAACATAATTGAGCCGTTGTACTTGACGTAGGTACTATTCCTAATCCAGACTCTTTTACTTCTGGTATAAATAATTTGATGTTTGCAGATTTAAATAGAGTTGAGTCTTTATTTGAAACTATTCCTATTAAAGTAATCTTATTTAGTTTTGCATATTTTATTATATCTTTTAATTCTTTAGTATTTCCCGAGTAGCTTACTAATATTAATAAATCTTTATTTGTAATTCTCCCTAAATCTCCATGAGAACAATCATTAGCCGAAATTGAAAAAGATGGACTTCCAACAGAGGATAAAGTAGCAGATATTTTTGAAGCAATTTTTCCACTTTTTCCTACACCACAAATTATTATTTTAGACTTACATTTTGTTATTGCTTTTACAGCTTCATTAAAAGAGTCATTTATTGAATATTTCAATTTTTTTAAAGCTTTTATTTGAAGATCAATAACTTCAATTCCAGTTTTACTTATTTGGTTTTTCATTTTATTTAGTGTGACCAGATATCATCTTTAAATGAGGCTAAATCAAGCTCAACCCTTGTTTTTAAAAATTTTATACAATTTTGATAAAGTTCTATTCTGTTTTCTCTTTCCAGTATTTTATTTAATTCATTATGAATTTTATGAAGATAAATAACATCATTAGCACAATATTTGAGCTGAGCGGGAGTTAATTCTCCCCCAAAATCAGAATTTTGAAATTGTTTACTTATGTCAATATTCATAAATTCTTTTATTAATGTTTTCAGTGAATGGTTGTCTGAGTAAGATCGCGCCAATTTAGATGCTATTTTTGTATCTAATATATTGTTAGTGTCAGTTTTTAAGTAATACTTAATATGCGCCATATCGGCTCTTCCAAAATGAAAAATTTTAGTAACACTATTATCTGAAAGAATCTTAGTTAAATTTGGTGCGTTATAAGTTTTTCTGTCAAGTTGAACAATATGAGCGTCAGAGTTTCCTGTTGAAAGCTGTATTAAGCACAAAGGATCTCTTCTAACATTTAATCCCATAAACTCACCGTCTACTGCTATTACATTGCCTAACTTTAAATCATCTGGTAAATCAGTCTTGTGCAATTTAATATCAATATTCATTTTTAACATATATATATGAAACCTAAAAATTGTCTAATTTTTGGTGGGAGTGGTCAGATTGGGAGACACTTAATAAGAAAATTAACCAAAAATAATATTAAAGTAACAGTCGTAACTCGAAACATTCATCAAAAAAGTTATATTATCAAAACACAAGGAAACGCAGGATTTATAGATATTGTTGAGGCGAATATTTATGATGAAAAGAAACTTAGGGATTTATTTTCTAAAGCAGATTATTGTATAAATTTAGTAGGTATTTTATTTGAAAAAAGAAAAGGAAACACATTTTTTAATATTCATACACTTTTTCCATCTTTATTAGCAAAATTAGCCAAAGAATTTAAATTAAAAAACTTAATTCATTTATCTGCTTTGGGTATAAATGATGCATATGACAGCGATTATGCAAAGAGTAAATTAGAGGGTGAAAAAAAAATTTTGAATAATTTTCCTCTTGCAACAATTCTTAGACCATCCATAGTGTATTCTGTAGATGATAATTTCACAACTAATTTTATGACAATTCTAAATAGACTTCCAGTATTTCCTCTTTATTATTCTGGTAAAACAAAATTTACTCCTATTCATTGTTCAGATTTAACAGATATAATTTTTTATGTTATCTCAAATAATATTAATTCAAAAATTATTGAATGTGTTGGTCCAGAGATAATTACATTCAAAAACATTATTGAGAGATTATTAAAACTAATTGATAAAAAAAGAATTTTATTACCTATGCCATTTCCTTTAGCTTCTTTTTCAGCAAAAATTTTTCAATTAATGCCCAATCCATTACTTACGGAAGATCAATTAAGACTCCTAAAATATGATAATGTACTTTCAAAAAAATATAAAAGTAATTTCGATATAGGAGTACCTAGTAAAAAATTTTTTAATGAAGAAGTGAAAAAATATTGTTACATGTGGCGTGAGGGTGGTCAATTTTCAACTGAAAAGTATTTATCTAACAAAAATTCGTAATAAAAATCAAAAAAATTAAGCAGATTGAATTTTTTTTTCAATAAATTCTGGAACCTCTTCTTTATCTGAGGAATCTTCTTTTTTTCCTTTAGGTTGGTAAGCGTATAGCACATGAAGTTTACAATATGAAAAATCTTTTAATGAAGTCCTACCGCAAAAATAAAAGTTTTTTTCATCTGGGTGGCCTATTGGCCATTTACAGGAATTTTCATCTAATTCTTCTAATTGTTTTGGATTTTCAGGTTCAAAATCTTTTTCAATGAGCAATGATCTAAATTTATTTTTTCTAGTTCTTCTTGATTTTATTTTGTTAACTTCAATTGAACTTTCAAAATTCTTATTCGATGTAGCTGATCTAGTTTTTATTTTTGCAGATAAATTTAATCTGTGAGCTTTACCAATAACTGCATTCCTGCTAATACCACCAATAATTTCAGCAATTTGGCTTGCTGTGTTACCTTTGCCCCATAATTCTTTCAATTTTGCTACTTTTTCATCTGTCCAACCCATAATCAATTAACTATATATTGTATTTATTTATTTATTAAACACAATATAGAGTTATATTTCTTTAATTAACAACGTATTTTTTAAACTTATTAACAATCTTAATTATCAAAAATGATATATTTCAATCGAAAATTGAATTTTATTAATTTAATTTAAAAAAAATTTTGTAATACTTATTATCATGAGCTTTCTTGCAAAAAATTATAATAGAAAAAAAATCTCTTTTTTGAGAGGTAAAGGAAGTTATCTTTATACCTCAAATGGAAAAAAATATTTAGATTTTGTTCAGGGTATAGCCGTTAATTGTTTGGGACATGCTCATCCAAGACTGGTTAAAACTATAAAAAATCAATCAAAAAAACTTTGGCATGTTTCCAATGCTTTTCAAATTCCTGAAGGAGAAAAATTAGCAAAAAAATTGTGTCAAAAAACATTTGCTAATTATGTGATGTTTCAAAATAGTGGTGCAGAAGCTACAGAAGCAGCAATAAAGGTAGCAAGAAGATATTTCTATTCTATTGGAAAACCCAATAAAAATAGAATTTTGTGTGTAAAGAATTCATTTCATGGAAGAACTATTGCTGCAATTTTTGCAAGTGGATCAAAAAAGATGACAGAAGGATTTGGTCCAAAAATCCCTGGATTTGATCACTTTGTATTTGGAGATCATAAGTCGTTAAAGAAAAAAATAACAAAAAATACAGCAGCAATTATGGTTGAAACTATTGCAGGAGAAGGTGGAATTAAAGAAATACCTGATTGGTGTTTAAAGGAACTAAGAAAATTATGCAACAAGAAAAAAATATTACTAATTTTAGATGAAGTACAATGTGGAATTTCACGGTCTGGGGATTTTTTTGCTTTTGAAAGCTCAAAAATTAAACCTGATATAGTTCCAATAGCTAAAGGAATTGGAGGTGGATTTCCTATTGGTGCAGTTTTAATGAATAAAAAAGTGGCTGTGGGAATGACACCAGGCACTCACGGTTCAACTTTTGGAGGCAATCCATTAGCCATGGCAGTTGCAAATACTGTAATGGATATTGTTTCAAGTAAAAAGTTTTTGAAAAATGTGAAAAACCAATCAAAATTTTTTAATTCAAAATTAAATCAGATTAAAGATAATCATCCTAATATTATTAAAGAGATAAGAGGCAAAGGTTTATTAATTGGAATGCAGTTATATAAAGATCAAGCAAAATTTATAAATAAATTAATGGATAAAAAATTATTAACTATTCGAGCTAATGATAATGTTGTTCGTATTTTACCTCCACTTAATGTTAAAAAAAGCGAGATAATTCAAGCTTTGAAAATAATAGAAAAAGTTTGTAAAGAATTGAATTAAGATGAAACATTTTATACATCTTAAAGATATTCCAGGTCGAGATCTTCGAAAAATCATTACTGATGCAAAACGAAGAAAAATTTCGCGAAAAAAACTAAATAATCTTGATGTTGATAAAGGAGCGCCTCTAAAGGGTAAACTGTTAATACAAATGTTTGAAAAATCTAGCTTAAGGACTAGATTGAGTTTTTACTTAGCAATAAAACAGCTAGGAGGGAGCACACTCACACTTAGACCAGATGAGTTACATCTATCAAAAGGAGGGGAGAGTATAGAGGATACAGCAAAAATTTTATCCAATTTTGGAAATGCTTTTATGCTCAGAACCGATAGTGATAAAAAATTAGAGGAATTTAAAAAACATTTGTCGATACCTATAATTAATGGATTGAGTCCCAGTTCACATGCTACTCAAATTTTATCTGATGTTTTTACAGTTGAAGAAATTAAAAAAAAACCAATATCTAAGCTGAATATTTCTTGGATAGGAGACTCAAATAATGTTTTAAATTCTTTGATTGCTGCATCTATAAAATTTTCTTTTAAATTAAAAATTGGCTGCCCAAAAAAATATCAACCATCTAAGAAAATAATGGAATATATTAAAAGAAACAAAAATAAGATTATAATTTATAATGATCCTAAAATGGCTGCATCAAAGGCAGATGTAATTTTCTCAGATAAAGTTATATCTATGAATGATAAAGTAAACAAATTGAAAAAATTAAATCATTTTAAAAAATTCAAGATTGATAAAAAATTAATGAGCTTTGCCAAAAAAGATTGTGTGTTTCTTCATTGTTTACCAAGAGGAACTGAAGTGGAAGAAAAAATATTTTCAAGCAAACAATCAAAAGTTTGGCAACAAGCTCTTAACAGAGTTCATGTACAAAAATCTATATTACTTTATTGTTTTGGAAAATTAAGGTAGCGGTAATGGATTATCGGAATTTTGATTTAAGTATTTTATTACTGATGCTCTATCTTTTTCTTTTCTTAATCCAGCGAAGGCCATCTTTGTACCTTTGATCCATTTTGCAGGTTTAATCAAATATCCATTTAATTCTTCAAAAGTCCATTCCTTGCCATATGTAGAAAGAGCTTTGGAATATTTATAATCATTTACAGCTCCAACTTGTCTGCCAACAACATTATATAAAGCAGGTCCGATATTATTTTTTCCTCCTTTTACAATTGAATGACAGGCTGCACATTTTTTAAAAACTTTTTCTCCATGGGCGAGATCTCCTAATGCCATGAGGGCAGCTATATCAATTTTTTCCTCTGTCGTTTCAGAGCTTAGATCGGATTTTGTAGAAGCTACTTGTTCTACTTCTACTACATAACCTGGATTTTTAGGTTTTTCGACATAAAATACAATATCAGAAAGTTTTCCAATACCAATTACTAGAAGCGCAACCATCAATACAGCAGCTACTATTTTATTAATTTCAAAAGAATCCATATTTGATAAATTTTATAAGAGAACCTATATCATTTAAATTTTAAAATTGCTTATATTTTACTGTACAATTTTGCCCCTCTTTATAATCTAATTAAAAGTAAAGAAACTATGAAAACATTAATAATTATACCCTCAAGAATGTCTGCAACTAGATTACCTGGCAAACCATTACTTAAGATTAATGGTCTTTCAATTATATCTCATGTATTTAAAAAAGCCGAAAGTGCCAACATTGGAGATGTGATTGTTGCAACTGAGGATCAAGAAATTTTAGAGGATGTAAAAAAAAATGGGGGAAATGCTATTTTAACCTCAAAAAACCACAAAACTGGAACTGACAGAATTTATGAAGCTTTTAGAATAATTAACAGAAAAGACGTTGATTTTGTCATGAATATCCAAGGAGATGAACCTGACATTGAAATAGATGATATTAAAATTTTAGATACGAAAATGAAATCAAATAAATCAAAAATCGGAACTATGGCAGCGGAAATTTTAAATAGAAAAATCTATGAAAATGAAAATGTAGTTAAGGTAAGAATTGATGAATCATTCAAAAAAAATTCTTTTCCATACGCAAAAAATTTTATGAGAAAAACAAATGATAAAATAGATGTTTTTCATCACATGGGAATCTATTCTTATCAAGTTGAAACTCTAAAAAAATTCATTTCATTAGCCCAATCAAAAAATGAGCTTAATAATAGGCTTGAACAGTTAAGAGCCATTGATAATGATATTAAGATAAACGTAGCGCTTGCTAATAAATCACCGATAGGTGTTGATACAAAAGAAGATTATCTAGCCATAAAAAACATAATGAAATATAAATAATTATGGGAAAAATTTATTTTCAAGGTACATATGGCGCATACTCTCATTTAGCTTCACTTGCTATTGATCCAAAAGCAGAGATTGTTCCATGTAAAACTTTTGATGAATGTTTTCTAAAAGCTTCG
Source organism: Candidatus Pelagibacter communis (assembly GCF_001179925.1). Taxonomy (GTDB): domain Bacteria; phylum Pseudomonadota; class Alphaproteobacteria; order Pelagibacterales; family Pelagibacteraceae; genus Pelagibacter; species Pelagibacter ubique_E. Next base: position 27,246 of record NZ_CVSF01000065.1, read on the forward strand.
AGTGAAAAAGACTCAAAAATAGTTATACCTGAGTCTAATAGAATTACTGGTAATATTGGAATTGAATATCTTATTTTTAAATATCGATTAAATATTTATTCTGAATATTTTCAAAAAATTGAACATAATTTACTTGGACATCGAGGTGCAAATTTAAAAGATATAAAAAATATATTTTCACATGCTCAAGCTTTATCACAGTGTTCTAACTTTATTAAAAAGAATGGTATGGTTGAACATGTTAGAGCTGACACCGCAGGTTCGGCAGAAATGGTTTCAAAAAATAAAAAAAAAGATGAAGCCGCTATAGCTTCAATTCTAAGTGCAAAAACATATGGGTTAGAAGTAATTCAAAAAAATATTGAAAATGAACCAGGTAACCTAACAAGATTTTTAGTCATGGGCAAAAATTTGATACAACCTGAGTTTGGTAAAAAAAATTATATAACCTCTTTTTTATTTAAACTTAAAAGTAAACCAGCTGCCCTTTATCAATCCTTAGGTGGTTTTGCAATTAACGGAGTAAATTTAACTAAGCTTCAAAGTTATCCAGAAAAAAACACTTTTGACTCTTTCTTTTTTTTGTGTGATCTAGATGGTCATATTGAAGATCCAAAAGTTCAAAAATCACTAGAGGAACTTGGACTTCATTGTCAGGATTTTCATGTTCTAGGTGTTTTTGAGGCAGATCCTGTTAGAGAAAAATAAATACAATCTTTTCTTGTGGATTAGAAAACAATACTGCTATAATACTCCTGGAGGCTAGAGGTGGATGCTGCTTGAACCCGACCAGATCTTAACGGAAGCAGTCGTAGAGACAGTTACTCAGGTTCTAGTCTCCTTAAAAGTAATAAAATGAATAATAATTCAAAAGTTTTAGCTCTTAAATATAGACCCCAAACCTTTGATGATCTTATTGGTCAAGAAGTAGTATCTGAAACTATAAAAAATTCTATTAAAGCGAACAAGGTTCCTAATGCTTATCTTTTCACCGGGATAAGAGGAATAGGGAAAACTACAATAGCTAGAATTGTTGCAAAGTCTTTAAATTGTTTAAATAGTTATAAAAATTTTTGTAATAAAAATTTTTGTGAAAACTGTGAGGCAATTGCTAATTCCAGTCACATAGACGTTCTAGAGATGGATGCAGCTAGCAAAACTGGTGTGGATGATGTTAGAGATTTAATTGAGTTTTCAAGATATGGCCCAACATCATCAAAATATAAAATTTTTATAATTGATGAAGTACATATGTTGAGCAAACAAGCATTTAATGCGCTATTAAAAACTTTGGAAGAACCACCTGAATATTTAAAATTTATATTCGCTACAACAGAGATTAAGAAAATACCAATCACGGTGGTATCAAGATGCCAGAGATTTGATTTGTCTAGGATCAAGTCAAATGAATTATTTGAATTTATTAAAAAGATTAAAGAAAAAGAAAATGGAAAAGCCACCGATGATGCTTTAAAATTAATTGTAAAAATTTCAGAGGGATCAGTTAGGGATGCACTTTCTTTATTAGATAGAGCTTTGATAAGTCTAGAGAATGGAAAAGAATTAGATCTTAATGCTGCTCAAAAAATTTTTGGTTATTTTGATAAATCACAATTGATAGAACTATTTGATCAAATATTTCAAGGAAATGAGACTAAGGTCATAGAGAGTTATAGAAAAATTTATAATCAGGGCGTTGAACCAAAAATATTTATAAATGATTTTTTGGAAATACTATATTATTTTAAAAATATAAACTCTCTTACACTCGAAAGTACAAACTTTTCTTTAAATGATATCGAATTTAATAGAATTAAGGAAATTTCTAATAAAATTGATGATGAGGTATTAATTCTATTTTGGCAATTTACAATTAGAACTCTCGGGGAATTAGATATTGTATCTAATCAACACTTATCCATTGAAATGTTTTTAATGAGATTAATACATTTAAACGGTTTTGTTCCTACCAAAGATATAAAAGATGATGAATTAAAAAAAAATGGAATAAAAAGTGATAAAAATTTTTCTCCATTAAACATACAAAATAAAGAAACAGTAAATCAAATTAAGAGTGTGACTCAAGAAAAAAAAATTAAACCGCAATCTCAAATAGAACCAAAAATAACAAATGAAATTATAATAGAATCCTTTAATGAATTATTGCAAATTTGTAAAATTAAAAAAGAGATAAAATTAAAGTATCAGCTAGAAAAAAATGTTAATTTAGTAAAATTTGAAAATGGCAGAATTGAAATTTCTTTTAATGATAATTTGGACAAGGATTTTGTAAAAGAATTATCAGCAAAGCTTTTAGAATGGACTAATCAAAGATGGATTATAAGTTTTAGTAAGAGTGAAGGAAATATATCAATAAGAGATAAAGAAATAGTTTTACAAAAACGGTTAATTGAAAATGCTAAAAAATCTGATTTTTATAAATCTGTCTTAAAGTACTTTTCTGATGCAGAATTAATTGATGTTAAATCGACTAAAAAAGATGATGAATAATGAATGATTTTACAAAAATACTTGATAAAGCAAGAGAGCTTGAAGCAAAAGTAAAAGAGAGCCAAGAAAAAATTAAAAATATTAAAGTTGAGGGTGTTTCTGGAAGTAAGTCGGTAAAAGTTACTTTAGATGGAGAAGGAGAAATGGTAAAAATAGAAATTGCTAATGAGATGCTCAAAGAAGAAAAATCTATTATTGAGGATTTAATCGTTGCAGCACATAACAATGCAAAAATTCAATTAAAATCTATAACTGCAGAAGAAATCTCCAAAGCTACTGGAGGTCTAGGAATTCCTGGTTTTAAATGGCCATTATAATCAATGCAAAATATTAATGAAATAGAGGAATTGATAAAATTGATTTCTAAACTGCCTGGATTAGGACCAAAGTCAGCTAAACGAATTGTATTGAAATTAATGAATAATAGAGATGAGATTATTAAACCTATGGCCAATACTTTAGTTCAAGTTTATAAAAATGTTACCCGGTGTAATTTGTGTGGCTCACTAAAATCAATTTCAGAAGGTTGTTTTAATTGTGAAAATGTTAAAGAAAAATTTAATAAGATTTGTGTTGTCGAAGACATAGCGGATCAATGGTCAATTGAAAATTCTAATATTTTTAAGGGATATTATCATATTCTTGGAGGAACCATTGCCTCTGCAGGACATAGAAAGGAAGATCTATTAATCAATTCATTAGTTGAAAGAGTTAACAAAGATAAAATTGAAGAAGTTATTTTAGCATTGTCTGAAACTGTAGAAGGACAAACTACTGCATATTATATTAGAGATATTCTTAAAAATTTGAAAGTGAGTGTCACAAAATTAGCGAGGGGTATGCCGATAGGATATTCACCAGAAAATTTGGATGATGGAACTTTACTTTCAGCCTTTAAAAATAGATCAAAGTTAAATTCTAGTTCTGAGTAGCCTTTTTTTCTAGTCTGTTTATATGTAGAAGTGGCTCAGTATATCCGGATGGTTGCTCTTTTCCCTTAAAGATTAAATCACACGCAGCTTTAAATGCTATAGATTTTTCAAAGTTATCACTCATTTTTACATAATCTTTGTCGCCTTCATTTTGTTTATCTACAACTTTTGCCATCTGTTTCATTATTTCTGTAACTTGGATTTTCGTAGTAATTCCGTGATGCAACCAATTCGCAATATGTTGGGAGGAAATCCGAAGAGTTGCTCTGTCTTCCATAAGAAAAGTATTTGTTATATCGGGAACTTTTGAGCAACCGACCCCTTGATCAATCCATCTTACAACATAACCCAATAGAGTTTGTGCAGAATTTGATATTTCAGAATTTATTTCATCAACCGACCAATTGGGTCTATCTGCTATTGGAATTGTTAAAAGATCATCTAATTTTGCAGGAGATCTTGAGATTAGTTTCTTTTGCAATTCAAAAACGTCAATTTGATGATAATGCAAAGCATGTAAAGATGCTGCTGTTGGAGAAGGAACCCAAGCACAGTTAGCACCAGCTTTCAGATGACCAATCTTTTCATCTAACATTTTTTTCATTTCATCTGGTGCCGCCCACATACCTTTTCCTATTTGAGCCTTACCAGAAAAGCCACATTTTAATCCTAAATCAACATTGTTATTTTCGTAAGCCTGTATCCATTTAGAAGATTTCATATCACCTTTTTTTATCATTGGGCCTGCTTCCATCGAAGTATGCATTTCATCACCAGTTCTATCGAGAAACCCAGTGTTTTGAAAGACTATACGTTTTGACAGAGCTCTAATACATTCCTTAAGATTTGCTGACGTTCTTCTTTCCTCATCCATTAAACCCACTTTAATTGTATTTGGTTTTAATTCTAAAACTTTTTCAACTTTAGAAAAAATTAAATCAGTAAAAGCACATTCATCAGGTCCATGCATTTTTGGTTTAACAATGTATATTGACCCAGTTCTTGAGTTTCTATTTTTTTTTAAATCATGAAGCGCTGCCGCACTGGTAATAAATGCATCCATAATTCCCTCTGGTACTTCACTCCCGTCTTTTAAAAGGATAGAGGGGTTAGTCATTAGATGACCGACATTTCTAATTAATAGCAAGCTTCTTCCATGTAATTTTAGTCCTTTACCGTCTCTAGAAATATAACTTCTATCTGGATTTAATTTTCTTTCTAAATTTTTACCATTTTTTTCAAATTGAATTTTTAAATCTCCCTTCATTAATCCTAACCAGTTCCTGTAGCAAATTACTTTGTCTTCAGCATCAACGGCAGCAACACTATCTTCATTATCACAAATGGTTGAGATTGCTGACTCTGCTATCACATCACTTATTCCAGCTATGTCATGGGCAGCACTAAAAGCTCTAGGATTTATAATAATTTCAAAGTGAAGACCATTGTTTTTTAATATGATTGCTTCTGGTTTATTAGCATCACCTCTATGACCTATAAATTTACCAGTATCTTTAAGCTTATATTCATAATCATCTTTTAGAATAATCAGGTTTTGATCTATTACTTTTAAACCAGCAATATTTTTCCAGCTTGTCCCATCAATCGGTATATATTTATCAAAAAATTCTCTAACATATTTTATAACTTCTTGTCCTCGATTTGGATCATATCTTTCACTTCCCCCTTCCTCAGATTCAATTATATTTGTACCATAAAGACTATCATACAAGCTTACCCAACGTGCATTAGCAGCATTCAAAGCATATCTAGCATTCATAATTGGAACTACTAATTGAGGTCCGGCTATTTTAGCTATTTCTACATCTACATTTTCTGTTTCAATCTTAAAATCAGAACCCTCATCTTTTAGATAACCAATATCTTTTAAAAATTTTTTATATTCAACTATATCAATTTTGTTTCCTTTTTTTTGAAAATGCCAGTCATCAATTTTTTTTTGTAAATCTTCTCTTATTTTTAAAAGATCTTTATTTTTTAAAGAAAGTTCTTCAATGCATTGATCAAAACCTGACCAAAACTTTTTAGGTGAGATATTTGTATTGTGTAGAAGTTCATCATTAACAAATCTTAGTAATTCAATTGAAACTTTTAAGTTGTTAATTGTTTGATAATTAATATTCATTAATCTTTTCTAAAACTCAAGTAAAATTAAGTCAATAATTAATAGTGACATGACATTATGTTGTCACTTTTAATTTTTATATGATAATTAAAAGAATATGAAAAATTACCTTAATTTTGAAGCCGAAATTAAATCCTTAGAAAATGAATTAGACAAGCTCAAAGACCCTTATAACCAGGGTGGATTATCTGAAGTTGATACAAATAAGATTTCTCAAACTCAAGAAGAATTAGATAAAAAATTAAAAGAAATTTATTCCACTTTAGATCCTTGGCAAACAACTATGGTAGCAAGACATGAAGATAGGCCTAAGTCAAAATTTTTCATAGATAATTTGTTTGAAGATTTTATCTCACTTGCTGGAGATAGATATTATGGGGAAGATAAATCAGTAATCACAGGATTTGCAAAATTCAATGGGCAATCGGTTTTAGTTATTGGTCAAGAAAAAGGTGAAAATCTAGAAGCTAGAATTGAAAGAAATTTTGGAATGATGAGACCTGAGGGTTATAGAAAATCTATTCGTTTAATGGAGCTAGCAGATAAATTCAATATTCCAATTATTTCATTTATTGATACTCCGGGAGCATATCCAGGAGTAGGAGCAGAAGAAAGAGGTCAAGCTCAAGCGATAGCAAAATCAATAGAGTGCTGCATGAAATTAAGGGTTCCAACCTTAAGTGTTATAATAGGCGAAGGCGGTTCTGGAGGTGCAATTGCATTGGCATCATCTAGTAAAATAATAATGTTAGAAAACGCTATTTACTCGGTTATATCTCCAGAGGGATGTGCCACAATTTTATGGAGAGATCCTAAAAAAATGTTAGATGCAGCAAAAGCAATGAAGTTATCTGCCAAGGATTTATTAGAACTCAAAGTAATAGATGAAATTATTCCCGAACCTTTAGGTGGAGCTCATCGAGACAGAAACTTAATATTGAATAGTGTTAGAGACTCAATTTTAAAAAACTTAAGTACATTTCAAGAAATGTCATCTGATGAAATTTTAGATCAGAGAAAAAATAAATTTTTGAAGATTGGTAGAAGCAAAGGATTTATTAGTAATCCAGAAAGTTTAAGCAGCCTTGATAACAATAAAAATAGCTTTGATCAGTATTTTAAAAATAAAAAAAATATTTATTACGCCACAGGTTTTTTATTAATTGCCGCACTAGCAATATTTCTACTATAAAGCACCACAACAATTTTTAAATTTTTTACCTGTGGCATCGCATCTATCGTTTCTTGAAATTTTTTGATCTTTTTTTAAAATTAAAAGACATTTAGGATTATTTAATATTTCAGTATTATTTTTAGGGTTTTCATCTTCTTTTATTTGCTCAACTACTTTTAAGTTCATTAAAATTACGATGAAATCTAATTTTAATTTTTCTAGTAAATTTGAAAAAAGATCAAAAGCTTCTTTCTTGTATTCAATCAACGGATCTCTTTGTCCGTAAGATCTAAGACCTACGACTTGGCGTAACTGTTCTAAATATTGTATATGTGACTTCCAGTTTAAATCTATTGATTGTAATAAAATTCTTTTTTCTATTTCTTTTGATTGTTTTTCACCCAAAATTTTAGTTCTTTCATCTCTATTATTATTAAATTGTTTGATTATTCTTTGTCTAAAATCTTGATCTTTAAGTGATATAAGTTCTGTTAATTGATTTTCGTCAAAACTTTTACCCATTAATAATTTTAATTTAGTATTGAATTCATTGTTTTTAGGATTTGATATTTCTTTAGTTTTTAATTGAATTAAATCATCAATTATTTCGTTTAAAAAGTCTTCGGAATAAGAAAATATTTGTTCACTTTCCATTGCTTCATTTCTTTGAGAAAAAATTACATGTCTTTGATCATTAAGAACATTATCAAACTTAATTAATGTTTTTCTAATATCAAAGTTTCTAGCCTCTACCTTTTGTTGAGCTCTCTCAAGAGCTTTATTAATCCAAGGATGATCAATACTTTCTCCGTTCTTTAGCCCTAATTTTTCAAGAATATTGTTCATAGACTCTGAGCCAAATATTCTCATTAAATCGTCTTCAAGACTAACATAAAATATCGAACTCCCTTCATCTCCTTGTCTTCCAGATCTACCTCTCGCTTGATTATCAACTCTTCTTGATTCCATTCTTTCAGTTCCAATTACAAATAAGCCGCCTAGTAATTTTATTTTTTCTTTTTCTTTTCTCAATTGATCTCCGGGGATTGATCCTTTTTTTCCTCCCAATTGAATATCAACACCACGTCCTGAAATACTTGTAGTAATGATTACTGAGCTTTGTTTTCCTGCATTTGCTATAATTTCAGCCTCGTTTTCATGATTTTTAGCGTTTAAAACTACATGCTTTATTTTTTCTTTGTCTAGTAATTTTGAGTAAACTTCAGATTTATTAACGCTAGAGGTAAAAACTAATAGTGGCTGTCCTTTTTGATTACATTCATTAATTTTTTTTATTATTGCATTATTTTTTTCTTCCTCCGTTCTGAATATTTGATCATTAAGATCTTTACGTATCATCGGGTTATTAGTTGGAATTACAACGACAGGTAAATTATAAATTTCATAAAACTCTTCTGCCTCTGTTGCTGCGGTACCTGTACAGCCTGATATCTTTTTATATAATTTAAAAAAATTCTGATAAGTTATGGAGGCTAGAGTATGATTTTCAGCTTGTATCTCAATTTTTTCTTTTGCCTCCAAAGCTTGATGAAGTCCATCTCCAAATCTTCTACCTTCTAAAATTCTACCTGTTAGTTCATCAATAATTTTTAAACTATTGTCTTTAATAATATAGTCCTTACCTTTTTCGAATAAATGATTAGCTCGTAATGCTTGATTAACATGATGAACTAAAGCTAAATTTTCTGGATCATAAAAATTATTGTTTTTTAATATTCCAGCATTTGAAAAAATTTTTTCAACATTGGTTATGCCGTTATTTGTTAATAGAATATTTTTATCTTTTTCATCTATCTCATAATCTTTGTTATCTAATTGTTTTACTAATTTATCGATTGCTAAATATTGATTTGTTTTATCCTCAGCAGCTCCTGAAATTACTAAAGGTGTTCTTGCTTCATCAATTAAACAAGAATCAATTTCATCTACAATTGAATAATGATGTTCTCGCTGAACTTTTTCATTTTTAGAGAATTTCATATTGTCTCTAAGATAATCAAATCCTAGCTCACTATTGGTAGCATATGTGATATCACAATTATAATTTTTCTTTCTCTCCAAATCATTTTGATCATTGTTAATAAAACCCGAGGTTAGACCTAAAAAATTATAAATTTGACCCATTTCTTGCGAGTCTCTTTTTGCCAAATAATCATTCACTGTGACTACGTGAACACCTTTTTCTTCAAGCGCGTTTAGATAGGCTGATAATACAATAGTTAAAGTTTTACCTTCACCAGTTCTCATCTCTGCAATTTTATTTTCATGCAAAACAACTCCACCAATCAACTGAACATCATAGTGACGTTCATTTCTAGATCTTTTAGAAGCTTCT
>NZ_CVSF01000066.1 GCF_001179925.1 Candidatus Pelagibacter communis
ATGTAATCTTTTGAGATCCAGAAGAAGAAGTTAATGATGTTCCGTCAAATTCCATGTAAGTACCTTCAGCTCTAATGAACATACCATTACCAAAGTCATTGCTGTATCCAACGCCTAAAGCAACACCTGTAATATCAGTATTACCATAAGTTGATCCAGTACCTAGACTTTCGTTTGTGTTTATGTCAACCATTACATGACCAGCTTTTACATAAGCTCCAGATTCACCTAGATTTAAAGCAGCGTAAACTGTAGTTAAATCTTCAAAGTCTACTTGAACTTTGTTAGTTACACTTGCAGCTGTAGCAGAAGTTGTTTTATCGGTAGTTGTTTGTTCAGCTGTTTCAGTTTCTAAAGCATCTGGAACATAATCAACTCCAATAGTTAATGGTCCTAGTTCTTTCTCAATGAAAATTGACGCGTAGCCAAGACCAATGAAATCTGAATCACTGTTTGTTTCATCATCACCAGTCGTAGTTCCATGAGAACCAGTATCTTTCTCAGTAGCTGACGCTGCAAAGAGACCTAATTGTCCTGATATACCAACGTTTACACCGATCTCTGCAGAGGCAGTGCCCATTGTAAATAAAGACAATATTAAAGTTACTAATATTTTTCTCATTATCTTTCCTTATTTAATATTAATTATAATTAAAATTAGTGAAACTTTTACCCTATAAAATTCTGTTTTTTTATCTCTAAATTAAGCTATTTTTGAGAAAAATGAATTTTGTTGCTTATTTGCAACATAATTATTCAATAAAAATGGGCTTTTTTTTATACCTTTAAATTCTCAATTAAGAATAGAATTTCAGCATTTTTTAAACAAAATAATGAAAACTACACTCACTTAAATTAATTCATCGATTCCTGAAAAAAAGTTCCCCTTATTCTTAAAAGCTCTCTGCTTAGATCTTTGTGTTCTTTAAATGCTTTTCTGCCATGAAGCCAAAAATAATTATTTGCTACAATTGAAGACCCAACAGGAAGTTTGACTATAATCTTATTATTACTTTCTTCTAAACTATCTGATAATTTTTGTAAAAAAACTCCTTGTTTCATATTTTTTGGTTCAGGAAATTGATCAATATACGAAATTTGTGCTTTTCCATTTTTGTCAGATGAAAAAACAGGATGTTCAACTTTATATTCAATATTTTTACTTTTAGGAGAACCCCAAATAAAGTTTTCTTTAGCTACAGGATCATTAAATAACTCGCTACAGTGCTCCCAATCATCAAGATGTAACATAGCTGTTTCTCCTCCTTCAACATTTTTTTCTTCAATCTTAGACATTAATAACCAATCAGTTTTTTCTTTAACATATGTTCCGTCTGTATGTAAATCCATATTCGTATATGCTTTTCTTAAATAGGAATCACTCTTATCAACATGTTTCACAAAAAATCTTGCATAATATTTACCTGCCATAGCATCATGATTTGGTGTTCCAATTAAATGTGAAACTGCCGTTGAGAGTTTTACTAAAAAAGTATCATCTATCTTTGAAATTAAATTTTTTGGCTTAATTATAAAACAACCAGTATTTCTATCTCTAATTATTTTATTTAAAAATTTAGATAATTCATTATTGCTCAAATCATCTAAGCTCTTAGCCAAAGTAAATCTAGTAAATGGTTTGTATTCAAGTGCAGTTATATCAAATTTGTTAAATGGAAAGATAAGTTTATTTAATATTTCATCTTTAATATCTATAATTATAATTCTAGGAGATTTATCACTAAACTTAATTTCAAATCCATCAATTTTTATATTCATACGTAACTGCTTAAAATTGAGAGTATGATAGCAGAGAAAAGTGTAGGATAAACTAAATTCTTTTTAGTTAAATAAAAAACAACTATAGATAAAATTATCACTATAAATCTGATTAAATAATCTATTTCAGATAAAGATCCCGATGGAAAAATTACTATTCTGGCAATTAAAGCTGATAGAGTAGAATAAGCTAGACAATTAAACCACCTAAATAATCTTGATGTTTCTTTAATTTTTTCTGAACTGATAACGCCTAAAAATCTTGATAAATATGTTGCTAAGGAGGTTACAATAATTACAATAACTATATTAGCTGACACTTCTTTCTCCAATGAAATAAGCAATAGACCCAGCTACAAAACCACCAAACAAAATGCACCACTCAGGGGACAAAAAGTAAAAAACTGGTCCTAAAATTCCTCCTAATAATACTGACAAACTTATTTGAATCGTTTTCATTGCGCCTATCATCATACAAATAAAATATATTGGATTGACTATTGCTAAACCAATAAGCATGTCTTTATTAAGAAAATCAGAAGCCAAGAAACCAATAATTGTTGAAAAAATTGCAATTGACCAAGTTGCTATTCCGATTCCAATCCAAAAATCAATCCTGTTCACTTTTTCTATAGCTTCATAATTATCTTTCATAATTAGCCACGATGAAACTGCAATAAAATGACATGATAAATAATATTTCCATCTTGGTTGATTCTCATGCATTAATAACGGCATTAACGCTACAGTCATTGGATACAATCTCGCGTTTACTAACCATACAGCTATAAATATATTTATTAGAGATGCTCCAATAAACATAGACTCTGCCATAACTAATGATCCAGGTAGTGCGTAAGTTAAAAAAGTCGAAAAAATACTCTCTTGTATTGAAAAACCCAAATTTTTCAGAAGCGCTCCTATAGCTACAAAACTTGCTCCTAATGCTATGGCCGGACTTCCAACACCTTTAATAGATTTTAAACCCTTTAAAAAATATTTCGTATTTATCATCAACCACCTAAAAATAGGCGACCAACATCTGGATTATTTAAAAGATCATCACCTTTTCCAGCTATTGCTGTTTGACCTGAAACAAGTACATAGCCTATATCTGCGAATTCTAGACCTTTTTTTGCATTTTGTTCAACTAAAATAATTGTTTTTTTTTCATTCTCTTGAAGATCTCTTAAAATTTCAAATACCATATCAATATATCTTGGCTCCAGACCAATTGAAGGTTCATCCACCAATAATACTGATGGTTTCATAACTAAAGCTCTCGAAATTTCCAATAATCTTCTCTCTCCCCCAGATAATACTTTCGCAGGTTGATTTCTTCTATTTCTTAATCTCTCATATTTTTCAAAAATTTTTTCTGCTTCCTCATAAGATTCATTAGTTTTTTCTTTTATAAATCCCCCCATCAGTAAATTTTCTTCTACTGTCATATCTGGAAAAACAGAATTATCTTGTAAAATATAAGCTATTCCAACTGATTTTAATTTTTCAGCTGGGGTTAAATTTGTTATTTCTTTACCATCAATTTCTATTTGACCGGAAAAAATATTTGTAAAACCATAAATTGAATGAAGTATAGTAGATTTACCTGCACCATTGGGACCTATTAAACACAGAGATTGTGCCTTACTTACGTAAAGATCAAAATTATGAAGTATTTCCATTTTTCCATATCCTGCATTCATATTTTTAATGGTTAGGTGAATATTGTTTGACGCCAGTTTTTTCAAATCTTCTGCGACTGGTGCTTTTCCTAAAACT
>NZ_CVSF01000067.1 GCF_001179925.1 Candidatus Pelagibacter communis
ATATTAATCGAGCTAGTCTTAGATGGGAGCAACAACTAAATAAATAATGAGGGGATGATAAGATGACAATTAATTTTAAAGTACCAGAAATAAAAGAATTAAAACCTAGAATATTAGTTCTTGGAGTTGGGGGAGCTGGAGGAAATGCAATTAATGAAATGATTGATGCAGGTGTAGATGGAGTTGAATTTGTAGCTGTTAATACTGATGCTCAAGATTTAAAGACTAGTAAGTCTAAAACAAGAATACAAATTGGTTTAAATTTAACCAAAGGTTTGGGAGCAGGAGCAAAACATGAAATAGGTCAAGCCGCAGCTGATGAATCTTTAAATGACATTGTGGATATTCTTAAAGGTGCAAATATGGTTTTTATAACTGCTGGTATGGGCGGAGGTACTGGAACTGGAGCGGCCCACGTAATTGCCAGAGCTGCTAAAGAATTAAATATTTTAACAGTGGGTGTTGTGACACTTCCTTTTTTATACGAAGCACCATCAAGAATGCGAAGAGCACAGCAGGGATTAGAAGAGTTAAGAAAACATGTGGATACTATTATCGTAATACCAAATCAAAATTTGTTTAAAATTGCAAATGAACAAACAACTTATAAAGAGTCATTTCAATTATCTAATAGTATTTTAAGGCATGGAGTTCAAAGTGTAACTGATTTGATGGTGAAGGATGGATTAGTTAATTTAGATTTTGCAGATGTTGAAACTGTAATGAGTTCAATGGGTAAAGCGATGATGGGCACGGGTGAAGCTGAAGGAGAAAATAGAGCAGATAAAGCGACAGAATTGGCTTTAAATAATCCTTTGATAGATGATTACTCTCTTAAAGGCGCAAAAGGTTTATTAATAAACATTACAGGCGGAGAAGATTTAAAGCTTTTTGAGGTAGATGAAATAGTAAATAAGATTAGATCTGAGGTTGATTCAGAAGCAGAAATTATAAATGGATCAATAATTGACCCATCTTTAGATGGAAAAATTCGAGTATCAATCGTTGCAACTGCTTTAGACGGGCAACAACCTGAGTCAAAATCAGTTATCAATATGGTACATCGAATACAAAATCGTAATCCAGGTTATTCTGATTTTTCATCTAACGGGACAGGTTCATTTAGTTTTTCAAATACGAATTCAAATCCGATTTCACATGGTGCAAATGCATTAAAATTAGAAAATGAAATAGTTTCTGAAAATATGAGTCAACAAACTGCGCATGATGACATCAATCAAGTTAATAATGAATATCATAAGGAATTATTAAAAAATCAAGAAGTAGAAAATATTGTAGAGAATACTTTAAATGATGAAGAAATATCTTTCACTAAAGAAGCTACAAATACAAATGAGCTCTCAGAAAATAACGAAGCTATAAATAATGATTTAAGTGAATTTGGAGTAGATACTAAATCTCCAGATTTATTTAGCAATGATAGTGAAATTTCTAATTCTGATGAACTTTTGTTGACTGAAAATGAAGATCAAGATGAGGATGATCTTGAAATACCAGCATTTTTAAGAAGACAAAAAAATTAATGGTCTTCGAAAAAATAAATGGAAGCCACCATAGTACAGGATAATGTAAAACACTACCCTGTACTGCTAAAAGAAATTATTAGCGTTATTTCCCCTCAACATGGTGGCACATTTATTGATTGTACCCTTGGTCAAGGAGGGTACACAAAAGAAATCCTTAAATATCAAAATACTAAAGTAATTGGTATAGATAGAGATATAAACAGTGAGATTATTGGAAAAATAATCCAAGAAAAATTTCCTGATCGTTTTTTGTTTAAAAATTTAAAATTCAGTATGTTAAATAATCTAAAATTAAAAAATGAAAATATAAAAGGTATTGTTTTCGATTTAGGTTATTCATTTACACAAATAAAAGATCCTAAAAAAGGTTTATCATTTAACTCACAAGGAGAACTTAATATGATGATGGGCCTCAATGATTTCTCAGCCAAAGAAGCAATAAATAATCTTGAAGTTAAAGAAATAGAAAAAATATTAAAATATTTTGGTGATGAAAACGATGCTAAAATTATAGCAAAAAATATTGTAAAAGAAAGACAGCTTAAAATAATTGATACCCAAGAACTTGTTAGAATCATAGAAAAATCGAAAAGAAAAAAAAACTATAGAGTTCATAGTTCTACAAAAACTTTTCAAGCATTAAGAATTTTTGTAAACAAAGAAATAAGTGAATTAATTAATGGTTTAATAAATTCTGCTAAAATTTTAAAGAAGGATGGTATTTTAGCTGTAGTTACATTTCATTCATTAGAAGACAAAATAGTCAAATATTTTTTTAAAAGTTTATCTGAAAATAAAAGTATTTCCAGATACGAGCCAAAAGTTCAGCAAAAAAAAATTTCATTTAAAATGCCTTTAAAAAAACCAATTGTTCCATCGGATAAAGAATTAAAAGAGAATCTACCCTCAAGGTCTGCTAAATTAAGGTATCTTATAAAACAAGCGGATGAATATGAAATTGAAAGCGATATTTTAAATAAATTTTCTGAATTAATTGAGATAGAAAATTTAGGTTTAAAACTATGAAAAAATTAATAGTTTTTGCAGTAATATTCACCCTAATCATATCTACCTCTTTAATAAAGAATTCCACAAAAGATTTAGATGATCAAATTTATTCTTTAAGAGAAAATATATTATTTTTAGAAAACAGATTGAATGACACAAAATTGGAATTTGATTATTTAAGTTCTTCAGAAAAATTATTAGAATATCAAAAATTATATTTTGAAAATTTATTAATTAAGAAATCACTAAAAGAATTAAAAACTTTAGAAATTATAGATAAAGAGCTAGTTATCACTAAGTTAAAAATATCAGGAAAAATTAATGAAAAATAAAGAAAGATTTATTTTATACGATAACAACAATGAATTTGAATACACAAAAACTAAATCTGACATTAATATAAAATTCAATCGGGTAGCGTTTATTTTTTTTATTTTTTTTATTATTTCAATTATATATTCAATTCATTTAGTTCATCTTGGCTCAAGAAATTCTGATGATTTAAATAAAAATCAGATAAAAGTTTTTAGTAAACTTAAACGGGCAGATATTGTAGATAGAAATGATAATTTTTTGGCAAGAACAGTAAGCTCAATAGATATTGGTATAAATCCAGTTGAAATAATTGATGAAGAAAAATTATTATTAAATCTTAGGTATATTTTTCCAAATAAAGATTATGAGTCGATTAAATTAAAATTTAAGAAAAAAAAATTTTTTTGGTTTGAAAAAAAAATTTCCGACGAAAATTATGAAAAAATAATGATGCTTGGAGACAAATCTATTAAATCTGAGGAAAAACTTACAAGGATTTATCCACAAAAAAACTTATTTAGTCATATTATTGGACAAATTGATGATGACAATAATGGTATCTCTGGACTTGAAAAATCTTTAGACAAAGAATTAAAAAAAGATAAAGATAAAATTCATTTAACTGTAGATAAAGATATTCAATTTTTAATAAGGGAAGAATTAATCAAATTTAATGAAGTTTTTAAAACTAAAGGAAGCGCAGCAATATTAATCGATGTTAATTCTGGAGAAATTTTGTCTTTAATATCACTTCCAGATTTTAATCCAAATCAAAGAATTAACATCACCGACGAGAATTATATTAATAGAGTAACAAAGGGTGTTTATGAATTTGGCTCTGTTTTTAAGACTTTTACTCTTGCAGCAGGTATTCACGAAAAAGCTGTAGAACCAGAAACACAATTTAAAAATTTAGAAAAAAGCATTCAATGTGGAAAAAACACAATTAGTGAATATGATAAAAAAATTCCATCTGATCTAACTGCTGAACAAATACTCATTAGATCAGGTAACATAGGGTCAGTTAGGATTGCCCAAGCTATTGGTTTGGAAAAATTTAAAAATTTTTTGGATAAATTAAGTTTAATAAGTGCAATTAAATTTGATATTGAAGAAGTGGGAGTACCTATACCTTTTAGGTGGGGAAAGTGTAAATTAGCAACAACTTCTTACGGTCATGGAATTACAACCACTATTCTTCAATTAGCTAACGCTTATTCAATAATAGTAAATGGTGGCTATAAGATTAATCCTACTTTAATCAAAAATAAATCTAAGATTAAAAATAAAAAGATACTGAATAACGATGTATCTAAAAAGATTAATCCAATTCTAAGAAAAATTGTGACTACTAAAGAAGGTACTGCATCTCTAGCTAATGTTGATGGATATCAAGTTGGAGGAAAAACAGGCACTGCTCAGACAAGTATTGTTGGCGGATATTCAAATAAAAAAATCAATACTTTTGCATCAGTTTTTCCATATTCCAATCCAAAATATGTATTTATTGTTATGTTAGATGAACCTAAAACTAATAGTGAATATATTTATAATTATAGAGACGGTTCGGGAATTAAATATAAAGGCACACCATTTAATACTGCAGGTTGGACATCAGTAGAAGTTGTTGGACAAATTATTGAAAAAATTGGGCCTATTTTAGCCACAAAATATAATGAAGTTTATTAAAAATGCTTCTTGGAAACTTCATAAAAAATATAAATAGAAAATATTACAAAACATATTTCTCTGGTGTAGCTTTTAACAGCAAGCAGGTTAAAAAAGATAATATTTTTTTTGCAATTGAAGGCACTAAATTTGATGGAAATAAATATATTTTCGATGCAATAAATAATGGAGCAAAAATAATAATTTCAAAAAAAAATATTAAATTCAGAGATAAAAATATAATTTTTTTAAGAGAGAATAATCCAAGAAAATTATTAGCTGAAATTTCTTTTAAACTGATAAAAAATAAACCAGCTAATCTTATTGCTGTCACTGGAACTAATGGAAAATCATCTATAGCAGATTTTTATTATCAAATATTAACTTTAAATAATAAGAAAGCTGCAACTATTGGAACTTTAGGAGTTCGTTCCAAAACAGTAAATTTTGATTTATTAAATACAACAATCGACCCAATACATTTGGGGCAAATTTTAAAAAAGCTTAAAAATCATAGAATAGAAAATGTGATCATGGAAGCTTCAAGCCACGGTTTAGATCAAAATAGATTAGATGGATTAAATTTTAATACAGGAATATTTTCAAATTTATCTCAAGATCATCTAGATTATCACAAAAACTTGAAAGATTATTTAGATGCAAAACTTTATTTATTTAGAAATCTTATAAAAAAAAAGGGAAATATAATAACTGATTCAAAAATACCCGAGTTTGATAAGATTAAAAAAATCGCAAAAAAAAAATTTTTAAAACTTAATACCTTAGAGGGTAAAAATGAAAAGTTGAAAATTTTAACTCATTCTTTTAACGATGAATCTCAAATTCTTAAAATAAAATATAAAGGTGTTGTTAAGCTTATAAGGATAAATCTAATTGGAAAAATCCAAATTAAAAATATCTTAATGGCACTTATAGCTGCGGAAAAAAGTGGATTAAATTTAAACAAAATTTTGAATGTTTTACCAAGTCTCAAACCTATCGAGGGAAGATTTGAAAAAATAGGTATGATTAAAAATAAATCAAAAGTAGTTTTAGATTATGCACATACTCCTGATGCTTTAAAAACATGCCTTTTGAATTTAAAAGAACAATTCCCAGATAAGAAAATAATTTTATTATTTGGATGTGGTGGAAATAGAGACCAGAACAAACGTTCCAAAATGGGAAAAATCGCTGATATCTTTTCAGACGAAATATATCTTACCGATGATAATCCAAGATTTGAGAGTTCACATAAAATTAGAAAAGATATTAGAACCGGAATAAAAAAAACAAAAGTTATAGAAATTTCAGATAGAGGTAAAGCAATAGCCCGGGCAATTAAAAATTTAACAACTGGAGAAATTTTGCTTGTTGCTGGAAAAGGCCATGAAAAAGTTCAAGATATTGGCAAACGAAAAATTTTTTTCTCAGATAAAAAAATAATTTTGAAATCGATTAAAACTAAAAATCATTCTTTATCTAATAATCTTAAATTAAATATCATTAGGGAAGTTTCTGGCAATAAAAAGTTCCCTTTTTCACTTAAATTAAATCAAGCTAGAATTAATTCTAAAGAGGTTAAAAAAGATGACATTTTTTTTGCAATTAAAGGAAATAAAAATGATGGAAATAAATTTATAAGCCAATCTTTTAAAAATAAAGCTTCATTAGCAGTAGTAAATAAAATTCAAAAAAAATTAAAAATACATAATCAAATCAAAGTTAAAAATTCATTAAAATTTTTAACAGATATTTCAGGAATTTTTAGAAAAAATATAAATACTAAAATAATTGCTATAACAGGAAGTTGTGGAAAAACATCACTTAAAGAATTGTTGGGAAATACATTAAAGAAAATTTCTAAGGTTAGTATATCTCCAAGATCATTTAATAATAAATATGGAGTTCCTTTAAGTCTTTTTAATTTAAATTATGCTGACAATTATGGAGTTTTAGAGGTAGGTATGGATAAAAAGGGTGAAATAGATAATTTATCTAAAATTATTAAACCAAATGTAAGTGTCATTACTAATATTAATTATGCACATGCAAAAAATTTTAATAATATAAAAGATATTGCATTAGCCAAGTCAGAAATTATTCATAATACAAGACCAAAGGGTTATATTGTGTTAAATGCAGATGATAGGTTTTTTAAATTGCATAAAACGATCGCTTTTAAGAAAAATTTAAAAGTGATTTCATTCGGTATTAATGACCAAAAATCTAATATTTGTTTAAAAAATATAAATAGAAATGGTAAGAATTTTTTGATTAAAATTAAGCATGATAATCTTAAAAAATATTTTTTAATTTCAAATAATTTTCAAAGTAATATCTACAACATTTTAGGGGCAATAGCTGTAATCAGCATTTATTTTGATATTTCTAAATTAAATAAAAATATTTTCTTAAATTTTGAAATACCTAAAGGACGCGGTGATATTTCACGTATCAAGATTATGAATAAAAATATCAATTTAGTTGATGAAAGTTACAATTCTAATCCTTTATCTCTTAAGTCTGCTATTCTAAATTTTGAAAAAATTGAATCAAAAAAATCAAAAAAATATCTTTTAATTGGAGATATGTTAGAACTTGGAAGACACTCAAAAAAACTTCATAAATCTATTGCTCCTATAATTAATAAAACAAAAATTAATAAAGTATTTGTTAAAGGAAATAATGTTAAATTAATATTTCAAAAACTTTCTAAATCTAAAAAGGGCAGAGTTTTGCATAACAAGTCTCAAATTATAGAATTTATAAAAAAAGACTTAAATAATGACGATTATTTAATGATCAAAGCCTCAAATGCGACAGGTTTTAATCAAATAGTAAAAGACATAAAAGGATTTAAATAATGCTATATCAATTTTTACTAAACTTTGTTGATACTTTTGGATTTTTAAATGTTTTTAAATATTTAACATTTAGAACTGGTTTATCAGTTTTTACTTCTTTGATAATTGTTTTAATTATCGGTGGCCCATTTATCAGATTTTTTTCAAACCAAAAAATTTTAAATCCGATACGTGATGATGGTCCAGAAGATCATATTATAAAAAAAATTGGAACACCAACAATGGGTGGAGTAATTATCTTACTAGGCTTATTGATATCAGTACTATGTTGGGGTGATTTATCTAATATTAATATTCTATTTTGTATATTTATCGCAGTTTCTTTTGGACTGTTAGGAGCCTTTGATGATTATAAAAAAATTAAACATAGTAATTCTTCAGGAATATCATCTAAATTGAAAATAATTTTACAAATTATAATATCAATTACGGGAGTATGTTTCTTTGTATATTTTGTAGATTATCAAGAAATCACAAATTTATATTTTCCATTTTTTAAAAATCTAATCATAAATCTTGGTTGGTTTTTTATTCCTTTTTCAGTATTTGTAATTGTTGGTTCATCTAATGCTGTAAACCTTACAGATGGCCTAGATGGTTTAGCTACAGTGCCGGTGATATTAGTTGCAGTTTGTTTTGCTTTTATAAGTTATGTCACAGGAAATGTTGTGTTTTCTGATTATTTGCAAATACCTTACATAGAAGGCACGGGAGAAGTATCAATTTTTTGTGGAGCAATAATAGGTTCATGCTTAGGTTTTTTATGGTTTAATGCTCCTCCGGCTAAGATTTTTATGGGTGATACTGGCTCATTGTCTTTAGGAGGTTCTTTAGGAGCCGTAGGGATAATTACAAAACACGAAATTGTTTTAGCAATTACAGGAGGTCTTTTTGTTTTGGAAGCAGTTTCTGTAATGGTCCAAGTAATATCATATAAACTTACAGGAAAAAGAATCTTTAAGATGGCACCAATACACCATCATTTTGAAAAGAAAGGCTGGCCTGAGTCAACAGTTGTGATTAGGTTTTGGATTATTTCAATAATTTTAGCAATGATAGGTTTAGCTACCTTAAAATTAAGATAATGAATGAAAATTCAAATATTTTTATCAATAAAAAAATTCTAATTTATGGTCTTGGTAAAAGTGGTATTTCATCTTTTAAATTTTTAAAAAAAAGAAATCAGGTTTTTTTATTTGATGATAATAATAAGATAAAATTAAATAGTTACACCAAAAAAAATCTAATTTCATTAAGCCTTATTAAAAAAATCAAATTTGATTTGATTGTAATAAGTCCGGGCATAAATAATAAAAAATGTAAATTAAATAAATTTTTAAAAAAAAATTCAAAAATCATTTATACAGATTTAGACATATTTTATTCTTTTTATAAAAATCTGTGTATTACTATTACAGGAACAAACGGTAAATCTACTACCTGCCAGTTATTACATCAGGTACTAAAACAACAGAAATATGACGCTAGATTGGCTGGTAATATTGGTTATCCAATTTTATCTATCAAAAAAATTAAAGAAGACACTATTTTTGTTATTGAAGCTTCATCTTATCAATTAGAATATAGCAAATTATTTAAATCTAAATATGCTGCAATACTTAATATCTCTCCAGACCATTTAGAGAGACATGGAACAATAAACAATTATATTTTAGCAAAATTTAAACTTATCAAAAATCAAAATAAAAACTCAATAGTATTAATAAATAAATTCGATAAATATATTCAAAATAGAATTAAAAAAATTAAATACAAAAGTAAAATTATCGAAGTTGATACAAAACTTAAAAAAAAATTTATTAATATGTTTCATAATGAATATTTCTTATCAGCATCAAATATTGAAAATCTGTCGTTCGTAATTGAATTAGCAAAAAAATTTAATGTTAAAAAAAGCAATTTGATTAAAGCAGTTAAAAAATTTAAGGGTTTGAATTATCGTCAGCAGATAATTTTTAAAAATAAAAAAATTTCAATTATCAACGATTCAAAATCTACCAGTTATTCATCTTCAATTGAAATGCTGAAAAGAAAGAATAATATTTATTGGTTAATAGGGGGTATACCAAAAATAGGTGATAAATTTAATTTATCGAAAAATTATTGCAGGAAAGTTCAAGGTTATATTTTTGGAGTTAATCAAAAAAAATTCTCTATAGATCTAAAAAAAAAAATTAAAATTAAAAAATTTTTTAATTTATCAAAAGCATTAAATGAATTGTTTAAAGATGTTAAAAAAGATAATTCTTCTAATAAAACTATTCTTTTTAGTCCTGCCGCAGCATCTTTTGATAATTTTAAAAATTTTGAAGATAGAGGAAAATATTTTAGTAAATTAATAAAAAAGAATATTCATGCTAGAAAAATTTTTTAATTACTTTTCTTATTATCAGTGGTGGAAAAATTTAGATAAATTTATTCTTAGTTTAATAATTGCTTTATTTTTAACTGGTTTATTTTTCTCGCTAGTATCAACCTCTCTAATTGCATCTGATAAACTTGAAACAAACAGTTATTTTTTCTTCTTTAAACATCTAGTTTTCGTTTTAATAGGGTTGTTTATTATTTTTATATTTTCTTATATTGAGCAAAAAACATTATATAAAATTTCAGTTTATATCTTTTTATTTTCTTTGATTTTACTACTTTTAGTCCCATTTATTGGGATTGAAGTGAAAGGATCAACAAGATGGTTAGATTTATTTTTTTTACCAAGATTACAACCTGTTGAATTAGTAAAACCTTTTTTTATAATAATTTTGGCTTTAATTATTTCAAATAACAGCTTTGCTAATTTTACTATAAAATTTTCAATATCTTTTTTATTAACAGCATTAATCATACTTTTGTTAATTTTACAGCCTGACTTAGGTCAGACTTTATTAATTGGACTTAGTTGGTTAATATTAATTTTTGTTTCAGGAATTAATTTATTTTTTCTTTTTTCAATATCTTTAGTTGGTATAATTTTGCTTTTATATATAGTTTTTTATATTCCAAAATTTGAATATATAAAAAATAGATTGTTATCTTTTTTTGATACAGAAACAGGTACTCATAATTTTCAATCTGATAAAGCACTGGACTCAATCATAAGTGGAGGTTTTTTTGGTAAAGGCATTGGAGAAGGAACATTGAAAAATAGAGTACCAGAGGCACACACGGATTATATTATTTCAGTTATATCTGAAGAATTTGGTGTAATTGTAATAATGTTAATATTGTTTTTATTTTTAGTGTTTATTTTCTCAATTTTAAAAAAAGTAGATAAAGAAGCAAATAACACTGCAAGATTAATCTTAGTAGGTTCAGCTAGTTTAATATTATTACAAGCAATGATACATATTGGAGTTAACATTAGATTATTTCCCACAACTGGTATGACTTTACCATTTTTAAGTTATGGAGGATCATCAATAATTAGTGTCTCAATATTATCTGGTATAATCTTAAATTTGACAAAAAGAAAAGTTTTATTTTCAAAGTGAAAAAAATATTAATCACCACAGGTGGAACTGGAGGGCATGTAATACCTGCAAAAATTATTAAAGAACATTTAAAAAATAATTTTGAAATTTTTTATTCCTCAGATATCAGGGGATTAAAATATTTTTCTTCAGAAACTAATAAAATTTTTATAATTGATACTCCGAGCTTGACTTTAAGTCTCTATTTTCCATTTAGATTAGTGAAATTAATTTATTTAATATTTAAAGTAATTTTTTTTTTAAAAAAAAAAAAAATAGAAAAAGTAATTTCTATAGGTGGATATATGTCATTTCCTGTGATTATTGCTGCCAAGATTCTTGGTACCACAATTTTATTGGTAGAGCCCAATCTAGTGTTAGGCAGAGGTAATAAATTTTTTCTAAATTTTTCTAAAAAAATAATTTGTTATTCAAACAAATTATCTAATTTTCCTAAAAGACATATTCATAAAATGGAATTGATAAAACCTTTAGTTTCTAAAGTTTTTTATGGATTAGAAAAAAATGAGAATTTAGATAAAAAGTTTTGTTTTTTAATATTTGGTGGAAGTCAGGGAGCCCAAGTTTTTGATGAATTGATAAAAGAAACAATATTTGATATTTCAAAAAATTTTTCAATAAAAGTATTTCAGCAAACAAGAAAAGACAATATTCAAAAATTAAAAGATTTTTATGATTCAAAAAATATTGAAAATAAGATTTTTAGCTTTGAGAATAAATTTCATGATTTAATTAATAAGTCTGATTTTTGTATTACTAGAGCTGGAGCTTCTTCATTAGCAGAAATTACATTCTTAAAAAAGCCCTTCTTAGCGATTCCTCTCCCAACTGCCAAAGATAATCATCAAATGAAAAATGCACAATTCTATGAAGAATTGGGTTGTTGCTGGGTTTTAGAGCAAAAAAATCTTAACAAAGAAAAACTCTTGAATATTTTATTTGATATATTGAAAGAAAACTCTGATTTGAAAATGAAAAAATTAAATCTTGAGAAACTGAGATATGAAAACTCATGGAGTGAAATGAATAAGAAATTACAAAGAATAATAAATGAAAATTAAATTAGCAAAAAAAGAAATTATTCATTTTATCGGAATAGGTGGAATAGGTATGAGTGGTCTTTCGTTAATAATGAAAGGTCAAGGATTTAAAGTTCAAGGAAGTGATATTAGTAATAATAAAAATATAGAGAGATTAAAAAAAGAAAAAATTAAAATTTATTCTGGTCATTCAAAAAAAAACCTAAAAGATGCTACAATCGTAGTTATTTCTTCAGCAATTAAAAATAATAATCTTGAATTGATTGAAGCAAAAAGAAAAAAGATCCCAATAATTAGAAGAGGCAAAATGTTAGCTAGTATAGTGTCCTTGATGAAAAATATAGTGGTTGTTGGTTCGCATGGAAAAACTACAACTACCTCTTTAATTGCTTCGATATTTCAAGAGACAAAAATTGATCCAACAATAATTAATGGTGGTGTGATTAATTCAATTAAAAACACTGCTAAATTAGGTAAGAGCGATTGGTCAATTTTAGAAGCTGATGAGTCAGATGGAAGTTTTGTACATATTTCTCCAACTTATTCAATAATAACAAATATCGATAGAGAACATATGGATTTTTATAAATCTATGAATGATCTCAAGAAATATTTTATTGAATTTATTAATAAAGTACCTTCATTTGGTAAATCATTTATATGCATAGATGATAAAATTAATCGTCAGCTATTGAAGTCAATTAAAAGCAAAAATTTTTATACTTATGGTCAAAAAGATAATGCAAATTTAATTATTAAAAATGTTAAACAGTACAAATCTTTCTCTAAATTTGATCTTCAAGTAAAATTACCCAATAAAGATGTTTTAAATATCAAAGATATTACAATACCACTGCTAGGCATCCATAATATAAGAAATGCAGTTGGTGCCATAGGTGTTGCTTTAACAGTTGGAATTCCAATTCAAAAAATAAAAATAGGGTTAAAAAACTTTAAAGGTGTGCAAAGAAGATTTAATAAAATATTTACATACAATAAAATTGATTTTTATGATGATTATGCTCATCACCCAACAGAAATTAAAGTTGTTTTACAGGGTGTTAAACAAGTTTTTAATGAATATGAAAAAGTATGTATTTTTCAACCCCATCGAATTTCAAGATTGAAGGATTTGAAAAAAGATTTTACATATGCTTTTAAGGATGCAGATATAGTTGTTCTTTGCCCAATTTATTCAGCTGGAGAAAAAATAAAATTAGGATTTAGTTATGAGGACTTTGCAAGGAGTATAATAAAAAATTCCAGCGTTAAATTATTTATGGTTGAGAATAATCATCAATTAGCAAATTATTTAAAACAAAATATGTATGGTAAAAAGATAGTTGTAGGCATGGGAGCTGGATCTATATCTAATTGGATTAAAGAACTTCCAGATTTATTATAATGAAAACAAATGAATTAAAAAAATTAATTAAAAATTTTGATACAAATATTGTCTATAACGCTGATTTAAAAAAAAAAAATTGGTTTAATATTGGTGGTAAAGCAAAAGTTTTTTTTAAAGCTAATGAATTAAAAGATTTGATAGAATTTTTAAAAATTTTAGATAATAAAGAAAAAATCCATATAATTGGAGCTGGCTCAAACACGCTAATTACTGACGAAATTTATGATGGGGTAGTAATTAAACTTGGAAAAAATTTTAGTAGATTATCTGTCTTAAATTCAAATATAATTATATCAGGTGCAGCTGTTTTAGATAAAAAATTGGCAGAATTTGCTGCAAATAATTCTTTAGGTGGTTTTGAGTTTTTGGCTTGTATACCTGGGACTATAGGTGGGGGTATTAGAATGAATGCCGGATGTTTTGATAGAGAAATAAAAGATATTTTAGTTTCTATTCAAGCAATAGATAAAAAAGGAAATGTATTAACTATTCCAGCAAAAGAAATAAATTTTGATTACAGAAATAACAATTTATCTGAAGATTTGATTTTTTTAAGTGCATCATTTAAAGGTGAAAAACAAGATACAAGAAAAATCATCGAAACAATGACAGAATTAAAAGAAAAAAAAGAAAATAATCAACCATCTAAAATTAAGACTGGTGGTAGCACATTCAAAAATCCAACTAAGAAGACTACAAAAAAAGCTTGGGAATTAATTGAAGAGTCTGTGCCTGCTAATACAAAATTTGGTGATGCTTGTATTTCAGAAAAACATTCAAATTTTTTTGTCAATAAAGGAAATGCAACATTTAATGATATGAAAAGACTGATTAATTTTGTAGAGGAAAGCGTTTTTAAAAAAACAGGTGTTAATATAGAAAAAGAAATAAAGATTTTAGAAAATTGAAAAAAAAAATTTTAATAATTTCAGGTGGTATATCGAAAGAGCGAGAAATTAGTCTCCAAACTGGTAGTCAAGTTGCGAAAGAATTAAAAAAAAATGGATATAAAATAAAAACTTGTGAACCAGATTATGAGTTATTTAACATAACAAAAAAATATAAGCCGAATTTGATATTTAATGCATTGCATGGGCAATACGGTGAGGATGGATATATTCAGTCAATCCTAGAAAATATTGGTATTCCATATACTCATTCAGGAGTTATTTCTTCTGCAAAAGCAATGGATAAAGAAATTTCTAAAAAAATATTTATAGAAAATAAAATTTTGACACCAAAATTCATTAAGTTTTCTTACGATAGATCTTATTCAGAATTAAATTTGAATATTAAAAAAAAATTTGGCTTTCCAGTAGTTATTAAACCAATAAATGAAGGATCAAGTGTAAATGTATATATATGCAATAAATCTAATTTAAAAAGAAGATTGAAAAAACTTAAATTTTACAAAGAAATTTTAATAGAGCAATTTATCCCTGGTCGTGAAATTCAAGCGGCAATTTTAGGCAATATCAAATTAGGTGCTATTGAATTAATACCTAAAAGAAAGTTTTATGATTATGAAGCTAAATACAATTCTAAAGCAAAAACCAAACATATTATCCCAGTAGATTTGACAAAAAAAAAATTTAAGGAATTAATGAATATTTCATTAAAAGTACATAAACTGCTTGGGTGCAGAGGTGTGACAAGATCAGATTTTAAATATTATAAGAATAATTTTTATCTTTTAGAAACAAACACTCAACCAGGAATGACTAAACTCTCATTAGTTCCAGAAATTTGCTCATATAGAGGAATAAGTTTTATTAAATTGATTAGATTATTATTAGATGATGCATCAACGAATAAGTAAAAAAATTTTTATCTACTTATTTATTTTTTTTTTCACTGTAACTATAAGTAATAATAAATTATCCAATGACTTTTATAAGATTAAGGAACTAAATATTATTGGATTAAATAAATTAGAAACAAAGAATCTTTATGAAGATATAAAAATTTTAATAGATAATAATATTTTTTTATTTAATAAAAAGGATATTTCAAAAATAATTAATTCAAATAAGACTGTACAAGAATTTAATATTACAAAGATTTATCCTTCCAAATTAAAAATTGAAATAAAAAAAACGAATTTTTTGGCTTTAACAAAAAAAAGCGGTATTAATTATATTGTTTTAGAAAATGGAAATTTACTAGAAAAAAAACATTCTAGTCTAGAATTACCATTTATTTTTGGAGATATAAATGTAAAAAATTTTTTATTTTTTAAAAATTTAGTTGATGCTTCAAATTTTGATTTTAAAAAGATAAAAAATTTATATTATTTTAAATCAAATCGATGGGATATTTTAACTAAAGATGGAATAATCATAAAGATGCCTTTTAATTTAACTTTAGAAAATTTAAATCAAATATTTGAAATTATTAAAGAAGATAAGTTTGAAAATGCCAAAATAATTGATTTTAGACAAAATAATTTGATGATAACTAATGAATGATATTTATTACAATCGATATTTCATATTAATTAAGAAAAATAAAATATTGTTTCAAGCTCTAGATATGGAAAACAAAGTAATCTTAACTAAAGAAAATTTTATACAAGAAAATGCTTCTAAAGATAATTTTGTTTCAATAAGGAGTTTTTTAGAAAAGAATATTTTTGAATTAGAGAAACATTTGAATGATCATATCAAAGAAATTTGTGTTATATTAGAAAGTGATCTTTTTTTTGTTGTTGCAAATTCAATCAAATATAATTCTCAAAAAAATAATATAAAATTTACTGATATAAATGACACATTGGTTGAAATAAAAAATCAATTTAAAAAATATTCATCCAGTAATGAAATAATTCATATGATTTTTGATAAATATATTGCAAGTGAAGATGATAATTTTGTTAATCTAAAAAATATGAAAAATGAAAATTTAGTAATTCAAGTAAAATTTATTTGTTTAAAAGATCAAATCGTTAACGACTTGAAAGAAATATTTTTCAAATATCAGATTTCAGTAAAAAAAATTCTTAGTTATGATTATTTAAAGCAATTAAACGATTACGACGGAAAGAATATTTTCAAATTAGCCGATTATAGCTTAAATGGACTTAACAAAAACGAGGTCCTCATAACTAATAATTCACCAAAAACCCTAGGTTTTTTTGAAAAATTTTTCAATTTTTTCAGATAATTTGTATTTTACAGTAATATTTGTTGTTTTCTTTAAATGGAAAACTAAGAGTAAAAATTCCATGTGAGTTTACTAAATCAAAAAACACTTAAAAATTCAGTTGAGTTTGAGGGCATCGGTCTTCATAGTGGTAAATTAGTTAAACTTTCAATTAAACCTTCAGAGCCAGACACAGGTATAGTCTTCAAGAGAATTGATTTAAAAAATAATAATTTAGTTTATCCTAACTATCTTAATGTAAGTAATACATCTTTGAATACAACTATTTCAAATGATTTTGGAGTTAAAGTCTCTACAATAGAACATTTAATGTGCGCATTGTTTAGCTTAGGTATAGACAATGCTTTAATTGAAATAGATAATGAGGAAGTACCAATATTAGATGGCTCAGCTAAAGAGTTTATAGAAAAAATTTTAATTGCTGATTTTACTATCAGCAACAAACCAATTAAAATTATAAAGATAAATAAAAAAGTTGAGTTTAAAAATGGTGAAAAATTTATATCAATAGAACCATCAAAATTAAGTTTAGATATTGAATTTGAACTTAAATATAAAAATAAAATAATAGGTAATCAAAAAAATAAAATAAATGTTTATAATGACGAATTAAAAGATATTCTTAATTCAAGAACTTTCTGTCTTTATGAAGATATTGAAATGATTAAAAAAAATGGATTGGCCAAAGGCGGCAGTTTAGATAATGCTATAGTTGTAAAAGATGAAAACATATTAAATGAAGATGGTCTTAGAAATTCAAAAGAATTTGTTAATCATAAAATTTTAGATTGTATTGGTGATCTTTTTACTACTGGTTATAGAATCATAGGACATGTAAAATGTTCTCAAGGTGGGCATTATTTGACTAATCAAATGTTGAGAAAGGTATTTAAAAATACGGATAACTTTTCTATTATTGAAATTCAAGAAAGAAATTTACCTCATACTATTATCAATAGAAGTATATTAAGATCTATAGCATAATATTTTTTTATCTTTATAATTATAACTGACTAAATTCTAAAATTATGAATAAATTTAGATTATTTATATTTTCTTTTTTATTAATTTTAACTGCGTGTTCCAAAGATAAAAATAATATTTCAGTTATTAAAGAAAACAGACAAGATTTAGAAATGGTTTCAGCTTATAAAGAAGCTTACATTGCATTGAATGAAGGAGACCCTTACTTCGCTGCAAAAAAATTTTTAGAGGCTGAACTTTTATTTCCACAATCGGAATGGGCACCAAGATCAGCATTAATGGCATCTTACTCGTATTACTTACAAAACTATTACACAGAAGCTTTGGCAAATTTAGAAAGATTCTTGATTACATATCCAAATTCAAAAGACATAGTTTATGCAGAATATCTGATTGCTATGTGTTTCTATGAAACAATCGAGGATGAAAAAAGAGACTCTGGTCCTATTTTTAAAGCTAAAGAAAAATTTAGTTTGATAGTAAAAAATTATCCAAATACTGATTTCGCATTAGATGCCGAATTTAAACTTGAACTGATAGAAGATATCTTAGCTGCTAAAGAAATGTATTTAGGAAGACATTATCTAAAAAAAGAAAAATGGATAGCTTCAATAAATAGATTTAAAAATGTGGTGGAAAACTATGATCAAACTATTTTTATAGAAGAGGCCCTACACAGGTTAGTTGAAATTAATTATAGATTAGGTCTTGATGAGGAAGCGCAGAAATATGCGAGTATTTTAGGTTATAATTATTTATCTAGTGATTGGTATGAAAAGTCATATAAGGTTTTTAATAAAGATTATTCTGCTCAAGTTCCAAAAAAAATTAAAAAAGATAAAAGAGGAGTTTTAGATAAATTCAAAAAACTTTTCGATTAATATGGACAAAAATTTAATCCAAAAAGAATATAAAGAAAAAGTTAAATCATTAAAATATTATAACCAAAGATATTATAATGATAATACTTCTGAAATCTCAGACTCAGAGTACGATGATTTAAAAAAAAATATAATAGAGCTTGAGAAAAAGTATAAATTTTTAAAATCAACAAATTCACCCTCAATAACAATTGGTTACAAACCTTCAAAAAATTTCAAAAAAATTTCACATAAAGTTCCAATGCTTTCACTTGCAAATGCATTCACTAAAGAAGATCTTGTTAATTTTGAAAAAAAAATACTTAATTTTCTCTCAAAAAGTAAAAATACAACAATTTCATATACTGCCGAACCCAAAATTGATGGTATTTCAGCTTCCTTAACTTATTTGAATGGGAAATTAGTTTATGGATTATCAAGAGGTGACGGTAAGGAAGGGGAAGATATAACTGCGAACCTTTCCACTATAAAAGATATTCCAAAAATAATTTTAACAAAAGATTTTCCTGAAGAAATTGATGTAAGAGGAGAAGTGTTTATACAAAATTCTGACTTTAAAGCTTTAAAAGATAATTTTGCTAATCCAAGGAATGCGGCATCAGGAT
This sequence comes from Candidatus Pelagibacter communis, assembly GCF_001179925.1. Lineage (GTDB taxonomy): Bacteria > Pseudomonadota > Alphaproteobacteria > Pelagibacterales > Pelagibacteraceae > Pelagibacter > Pelagibacter ubique_E. Next base: position 18,995 of record NZ_CVSF01000067.1, read on the forward strand.
CATTAAGACAAAAAAATCCAGAGGATACAAAAAAGATACCTTTAAAATTTATTGCATACACTTTTGGTTTTGTGAAAGGTCTTAAGGTAAATAATCAATATGATTTTCTAAATAAGTTAACTGAATGGGGATTTAAAACTAACCCATTAAATAGACTGATAAGTGGGATAGATAATCTATTTATAAATTATAATGAAATTGAAAAAAAAAGAGCAGATCTAAATTTTGATATTGATGGCATTGTTTATAAAGTAAATGACTTTGCCTTACAAAATAGATTAGGATTTGTTGCGAATGCTCCTAGGTGGGCAATTGCACATAAATTTTCCTCTAATAAGGGGATTTCAAAAATTTTAGATATTGATATTCAAATTGGAAGGACAGGTGCTTTAACACCAGTAGCAAAAATAAAACCTATTAATATTGGTGGAGTATTAGTTTCTAATGCTACATTACATAATGAAGATGAAATAAATCGAAAAGATATCAGAATAGGGGACACAGTAACTGTGGAAAGAGCTGGGGATGTCATTCCACATATTCTTTCAGTAGATTTTAAAAAAAGAGCAAAAACCTACAAAAAATTTATTTTTCCAAATAAATGTCCATCATGTGGATCAAAAACAATTAAAGAATTTAATTTAATTACAAAAAAAAAGGATGCAGTTAGAAGGTGTTCAAGTGAAGGTTACGATTGTGAAAAAATTGCTATTGAAAAATTGAAACATTTTGTATCTAAGGAAGCATTCAATATTGATGGATTTGGAAAAAAAATTGTAGAAAATTTTTGGAAATTAAATTTAATTAAATTTCCACAAGATATTTTTAGTTTAGATTATAATAAAATTGAAAAATTAGATGGTTGGGGCAGATTATCTGTTCAAAATTTAAGATTTTCTATTACAGTTAAAAAGAAAATTTCTTTAGAAAGATTTATTTATGCACTGGGTATAAGACATATAGGATTTGAAAATGCTAAATTATTATCTAAGTATTTTGGATCATTTGCAAAATTTAAAGATTTATCAAATAATAATAAATATAATGATTTGATAAATATTGATGGAATAGGAGAAACTCAAGTAAGTTCAATTAAAAATTTTTTTTTGAATAGGGCAAATTTAAAAATTTTACATGAATTGGGAAAAATTTTATCAATAAGTAATGCAGTATCTATAAAAAAAGATGGATTATTAATAAACAAAACTTTTTTAGTAACCGGAAAACTAAATGGGATTAGTAGAGCTGAAATTAAATCCTTAATTGAGGAGAATTCTGGAACAACAGTAAGTAGTGTTTCCAAAAAATTAGACTATCTAATCATTGGAGATAATCCAACAAAAAAAAAAGTTTTAAATGCAAAAGAACTTAAAATAAAGATAATAAATCATGATCAATTCTTAAAGATGCTAAATAAAACTAGCTAGCCATTTTTTTTCTTTAAGATTCAAATATTTTGAAATATTTGTGTAAACGTTTAGATGGTATTTAAATAGGTAATTTTTTTCCGATGAATTTAAGAGTTCAAAATTTATTAAATCTTTTTCTATAGGTGCCTGAGTTAAATTTTCAAAAAAAATTTTATTTTTAATTTTTTTCACATAAACTAAGTTTTCAATTCTTATTCCAAATTTACCTTTTTTATAATACCCGGGTTCGTTGCTTAAAATCATACCCTCTTTGATTTTTATCTTGTTAAATTTTGAAATAGATTGTGGTCCCTCATGAACATTTAAAAAAAAACCAACTCCATGACCAGTTCCATGCGCGTAATCTAAATTATTTTTTTTTAAATAATTTCTTGCTCTCTGGTCAATTTTTTTTCCAAAAGAGTCTTTTTTAAGATTTGTTGTAGCTACTGCAATATGACCTTTCAAAACATAAGTAAAAATTTTTTTTATAAATAAATCTGGCTTAGAAAAACAAATTGTTCTAGTAACATCAGTTGTTCCATATTTATACTGACCACCAGAGTCACATAAAAAAATATCTTTGTTTTTTATGATTTTACAATTTTTCTTATTAGCACGGTAATGAACTATTGCACCATTTTTTCCTGAGCCAGCAATCGTATCAAAACTAGGATAAAGAAAATTTTTGTTCATTTTTCTAAATTTTTCTAGTTTATTTTGAGCATCTACTTCAGTAATTTTTTTTTTATTTATATTTTTTATCCAATAGATAAATTTTGTTAAAGCAACTCCATCATATATATGAGCTTTTTTCATATTATTAATTTCAATTTTATTTTTAATGGATTTGTAAAAGTAAGTTGGATCTTCTCTCTTTATAATTTCGAATTTAGACTTAATCATATCTTCAAAAAAAATTGAACAAGAATTACCATCAATAATAAAATTTTTACCTTTTAATCTCATAAGTTTATCGGGAAATTTTTTTGTATCTACTAATTGATTTAAATTCAAAATTTTATCTTTTAATAATTTTTTACATTTTTTTATATCACTTATTAATAGTATTTTTTTTGTTTTACTTATAATTAATCTAGAATTAGGTATTGGGCTATTCGGCACATCACTTCCTCTTATATTTAACAACCATGCAACATTTTCAGGAGCACTGATAAAAATAAAATCTGATTTATTTTGTTTGAGATAATTTGAAATTTTATTTATCTTTGACTTTGAACTTTCTCCAACAATGTTTTTATTTAATGAGAAGAAAGGATATGTATTTTTAAATTTTTGTTTTTCGATTTGATCAATTAGATTATTTTGAATGAATTCAATCTTGTTATGTTTAAAAAAAAATTTTTTAATTTGTTGATACGTAAAGAGTTTTGGGTCTAAACCTAACTTAAGTCCTTTGAATAAATCACAATTTATCAATTTTTCTGCATTAATAATTTTAAAATTTTTACCAGACTCAATTTGACTTTGGATTGTATATCTACCATCTGTGAATAAATAGTTTTTCTTTTTTAAAATTACAGCAAGTCCTGCTGAACCACTAAATTTAGATATGATTTTTAGTCGGTTAATTTTTGAGTATTCTGTAAAATAATCGTCATTCTTAGGAATGATATATCCATCAATATTATATTTTTTAAATTTACTTCTTAAAATATTAATTTTTACACTCACTTTATTTTAATCTCTTTTTATATCTTATCCAACCAGGGCTTCTAGTTTGATCCTCAACTTCAAAGTCTTGATTAAATTCAAAATCATCAATTACATTTTTATCCTCATCAAAAAAAGAATTTTTTTCTATATTTTGATTTGGCAGTTCATCAATAAATCTAGATGCTATACTATCAATCCAGTCCCCTTGATAAAATCTGCTCATTGAGAAAGAAATTATTCCTCTTTTTTTTGCTCTAGTAATCCCAACATATGCTAATCTTCTTTCTTCTTCTAAACCATTTTGACCTTTTTCTTCAATTGATTTTTGATGAGGAAAAAGTCCTTCCTCCCAACCAGGTAAAAATACAACATCAAATTCTAAACCTTTTGCAGCATGCATTGTCATCATATTTACTTTTTTTCCGTCCCAATCTTGATCAATAGACGTTGCTAAAGATACATGTTCTAAAAAACTTTCAAGATTATCAAATTCTTTCATAGCACTTAATAATTCTTTTATATTTTCTAACCTGTTTTCGTTATCTATATCTTTTTTATTTTTCAACATTGACGAATATCCAGACTCATCCAATATATTTTGCAACAATTTAACGTGATTTATTTTTTTTATATTTAAATCATTCCTCCATTTAGAGAGAGAATTTAAAAATATTGATAAACCTTGTTTGGTTTTTGGTTTAATCAAGTTTTCATCAATCATTTTTCTAGATGCAAACTCCAAACTAACCAACTTTTTTTTTGCAAAATCGTGTATTTGTTTTAATGTGCCATCCCCAATAGAACGCTTTGGATTATTCACAATTCTTTCAAATGCTAGATCATCTTTATTTTGGTATACTATTCTTAGATAAGCTACACAATCTTTTATTTCTGCTCTTTCATAAAATTTTGTACCACCAATTATTCTATAGGGTAAGCCAATTTTTAAAAATCTTTCTTCGAACTCTCTTGTTTGAAAAATTGCTCTTACAAGAATAGCAATGTTATTTAACGAAAATTTTTTTTCAATCTTTTCAATTTCATCAGAAATACCGATTGCTTCATCTTTTCCATTTTTAAAGCAATTTAATGCCACTAACTCCCCCTCTTCCATTGTAGTCTTTAATGTTTTACCAACTCTATTTTGATTATTTGTAATCAGTTGAGATGCAACAGATAAAATGTTTTGTGTTGATCTGTAATTTTGTTCTAATCTTATGACTTTAGTATTTTGATATATTTGGTCAAACTCCAAAAAATTTTTAATTTCAGCCCCTCGCCAACTATAAATCGACTGATCATCATCACCAACACAACAAAGATTTTTATTTTTTTGAGCTAGTAAATTTAACCACCGGCTTTGAATAAAATTAGTATCTTGATATTCATCAACTAAAATATATTTAAAATTTTTTGAATATATTTCTCTTATATCATCATTATTTTCTAAAATTTTTACAACATGTAAAATTAAGTCACCAAAGTCACATGCGTTTAAATCAAAAAGCTTTTGTTGATAAATCTTATAAACAGGCAAGATTGTTTTTTCGTATATGTCTTTATTATTAATAATTACTTCATTTGGATATTGACCTTTATTTTTCCACTTGTCTATGATTGCAAGAACAAATCTTGGAGCTAGCTGCTTAACATCTATATTTTCTGCTTTGCAAATATTTTTAATTAGCCTTATCTGATCATCAGTGTCTATGATTGTAAAGTTTGAGTTTAATTTTACTGCTGTAGCGTGTTTTCTAAGTAGTTTTGCACAAATTGAATGAAAAGTTCCTAACCAAGACAAACTTGTGGCTGTTGCTCCAAGTATCTTGCTCACCCTAGATTGCATTTCTTTCGCAGCTTTATTTGTAAATGTTACAGCTAAAATTTGATTAGGATATGCTTTTTTTTCTTTAATTATGTGAGCAATTCTACTGGTTAAAACTTTAGTTTTTCCAGAACCCGCTCCAGCAACAATTAAAAGGGGCCCTTCTAAATGGGTTACTGCCTGTTTTTGGGCTTCATTTAGATTTTTTAAATATTCTAAGTTTACCATTTTAATTATTTATTTATAAGTTTTCCTCAATGCAAAAAAAAAATATTTTTAAAAAAAAAATTAATAAATCAGTATTATCAATTACTAAGAGAATAGAAAGTTTTTTTAACTTTTTTAGAGAAATTTTCTTTAAAAAGAAAAAAAAATTTTCAGAGAATTTTCAACATATTGATAAAAGAATATTTATTTCTATAGCAGCTATAGTTATTACAACAATTAGTTATTTTTTAGTACCAGCTTTTTATGATAAAAGTAAAATTAAACTTCAATTCGAAAACCAAATATTAGATCAATACAATTTAAAAGTTAAATTTGATAAAAACTTAAAATACGGTCTATTGCCAAAACCTCATTTTGTATCCGAGAATGCGACAATTGAGTATGATACTAATGATATAGCTCAGACAAAAAATCTCAAAATTTTTATAACTTTGAATAATTTCATTTCATTAGACAAAATCAAGATTAAAAATTTACTATTTAGAAAAACAGAATTTCGAGTTAAAAAATCTAATTTTAAATTTTTCATTGATCTATTAAATATCAATAAAAGTGATAAGGATATTAATTTTATAAATAGTAAATTTTTCTATTTAGATAGAAATGATGATGTTGTTTTTCTTACAAATTTAAAAAGATTGAATTATTTATATCAAGATAATCTTTTAAAAAAATTGAATTCTAAATTAGATATATTTAATATTCCAATAAGTTTATATGTAGAGCATGATATAAAAAATAAAAAATTTTTTTCCGAAATGAAATCATTTTCATTAAGATTAAATTTAAAAAATAATTCCAAATATAATGAAAGAAAATTATCTGGAGAATTAGATATCGATATAATAAATAAGAATAAAAGAATAAATTATAGTTTAGCTAATAACCATCTAAAATTTAATACGAGTGATAATAAATTTGATGCTGATATAAGCATAAAACCTTTTTATTTATTATCAAATTTGAAATTTTATCAAATAAATTTAAAGGATGTTTTTAAAGTGAATTCAATATTGGTAAATGTAATAAAATCTGAAGTGTTAAATAATCAAAATTTAAATGGAAGAATAAATGTTAATGCAAATAATTTTAAAGGGATAAATTTTCTTGACCAAATTAAGTTCGAAGTTCTTCTTGAAGAAGGTAATATATATATACAAAATTTTATTACTTCTTTTAAAGACTCTGTAAATATTAATATAGGTGATGTACAATTAATTGTTGATGATAATAAGTTAAAATTTGCTGGTTATATAACTTTAGAATTCGTAGATGTTAGTGAATTTTTTCGACATTACCAAATTGATAGAATAGATAGGAAAAATTTAAAAAAAATTAGTTTTGGATTCCTTCTTAATCTGGATGATAAACTCGTTGAAATAGATAATTTAAAAGTAGATGGAAATACTAATCAAAATTTAGAGAGATTTCTAGATAACTTTAATTCCGAAAAGAAAGATATTTTTAATAAAATCGTAAGAAGAAATCTTGTAAAAGATTTTTTTAAAAATTTCTAACTCGGGTTAATCATTTTTTTTGGATCTACAATTTTATTATATTCCTTTTCAGTTATTAAACCTGTTTTTAAAGCTTCTTCTTTTAAAGTAGTATTATTTTTTAAAGCTAATTTGGCTATCTTTGCTGAATTGTCGTAACCAATATGCGGTGCAAGTGCTGTTACTAACATTAAAGAATTATTTAAATATTGCTTAATTTTAATTTTGTCTGCCTTTAGTCCTTTAATACAATATAATCCAAAATTTTTAGAGCTGTCTGCTAACAAATCAATAGATTGTAAAATATTGTGGGCAATTAAAGGTTTAAAAACATTGAGCTCAAAATGTCCATGAGATCCTGCCATAGTTATACCATTATGATTTCCAATAACTTTTACACAAACCATTGTGACGGCCTCTGATTGTGTAGGATTTATTTTACCAGGCATGATTGAAGATCCAGGCTCATTAGCAGGTAAAATAAGTTCGCCATAACCTGCTCTTGGTCCAGATCCTAAAAATCTTATATCGTTGGCAATTTTCATTAAACAAACAGCGGTGGTGTTTAGCGTGCCAGAAAAATTGACAATTTCATCATGAGCTGCCAATGAAGCAAATTTATTTTTCGAAGGTTTGAATGGAAGTTTTGTAATTTTTTTAATTTCTTTTATAATTTTTTTATCAAAACCTTTCTTGCTATTAATTCCAGTTCCTACTGCTGTACCACCTTGCGCTAAAAAATATATCTCATTTAATGCGTTTTTTATTCTTATAATACAGTCTTGTAATTGAGATTGATAACCTGAAAATTCTTGACCTAATGATAAAGGAGTTGCATCTTGCAAATGAGTTCTACCAACTTTTATTACTTTTCTAAATTTTGAGACTTTTTTCTTTAATTCTTTATTAAGTAATTCAAGTGCGGGTAATAATTTATTTTTTGTTTCAATAGAAATCGCTATATGCATAGCAGTTGGAAATACATCATTTGTTGATTGTGACTTATTTACATGATCATTTGGATGAACAGGTTTTTTAGCGCCTTTTTTCCCACCTAAAATTTCAATAGCTCTATTTGCTATTACCTCATTTACATTCATATTTGTTTGAGTGCCCGAACCTGTCTGCCAAACTTTTAAAGGGAAGTGAGAATTGAGTTTACCAGAAATTACTTCATTAGATGCTTTAATAATAGCTTTGGAAGTTTGTGGTAAAATTTGTTTTTCTTTTCTATGAACAATGGCAGCAGCTTTTTTAATAATTGCAATAGATTTGATTAATACAGGCCTTACTAGAAATTCACCAATATCAAAATATTTTTTTGATCTTTGAGTAGAAGCACCCCAGTATTTATCATTAGGAACATTAATTTTTCCAATGCTATCAAATTCTTTTCTAAATTTCATGAATATTGTTTCCTTAAGTATTTACAATAGATATATATGAATTTTATTCAAACTTACAGGAGCAAAATGACAAATTTTGATAAAGTAGGAACTTTCATGAAAACTTTTGGCCAAGAGGTTAAAACAAAAGCTTCATTTAGCACAGATAAAATCAATAAACTTAGATTAAATCTAATTAGAGAGGAGTTAGATGAACTTACTGAAGCAATCAAAAATAATGATTTAATAGAAGTTGCTGATGCACTTACAGACATTCTTTATGTTACGTATGGTGCAGGACATGCATTTGGAATTAATTTAGATAAGTGTTTTGAGGAAGTACAAAACTCAAACATGAGTAAATTAGATAAAGATGGTAAACCAATATATAATGAGGCTGGAAAGGTAATGAAAGGACCAAATTATTTTAAACCTGATCTTTCAAAATTTTTAAATTAAATTTCTAATTTAAAATCTACAGCTGGAGCGCTATGTGTAATACTTCCGACTGAAATTCTATCAACTCCAGTTGATGCGATAGATTTAACTGTTTTAAGGCTTACATTTCCTGATGCCTCAGTTTGATAATATTTTTTAGCAATTTTTACTCCTATTTTTAAATCTTTTATACTCATGTTATCAAACAATACTCGATTAAATTTCAAACCTACGATTTCTTTAAGTTGTTTTAAATTATCAATTTCAACAGTAATTTTTTTTTCTTTCTTATTTTTAATCGCCAACAAAACTATTTGTTTGATATTTGCCGTAGCAATATGATTGTCTTTAATTAAATATTCATCACTGAGATTAAATCTATGATTAGAACCTCCGCCTAATTTAACTGCATATTTTTGAATTACTCTTAAATTGGGAATAGTTTTACGAGTACAACAAATTTTACATTTTTTACCTGCTAATTTAACAAATTGATTTGTTTTAGTGGCTATTCCTGATATGTGAGATAAAAAATTTAATGCAACTCTTTCTGCTATTAATATATTTTGAGCTTTTCCTTTAATGATACAAATTAATGACCCCTTTTTTACTTTTGAACCATCTTTTTTTTTCAAAATAAATTTGATTTTATTATCAATTAATGAAAATGCTTCTTTTACAAATGATATACCACCAATTATAGCATTCTGATTAGATAATAATTTTGCTGTAACAATTTTATTATTTTGAACCAAATTTGAAGTTATATCTCCTAATGGATATAAATCCTCAGCTAGAGCGAGTTTGACAGTGTTTCTTATAAATTTTTCACTCAGTTTTATTTTTGACACAGAAAGTTATCTACCGATAGCAACCATTTTTTCTACAGACAATCTTGCTTTATCAATTGTCTTTTGATCCATAAGAATTTCACCAGTTTCATTTTCTAAACAATTCAAAATTTTTGGCAAAGTTATTTTTTTCATATGGGGACACATATTGCATGGTCTTATAAACTCTACATTTGGATTTTCTACTTGTATATTATCACTCATTGAACACTCAGTAACCATCATTACTTTTTTAGGTTGATTATCCTTAACATATTTAATCATGCCGGAAGTTGAGCCCGCAAAGTCACTTGCTTTTATCACTTCAGGTGGACATTCCGGATGTGCTATTATTTTAATTCCAGGATTATTTTTTCGTATATTTTTAATTTCATTTTCATTAAATTGATCATGAACAATACAAATCCCTTTCCATGAAATAATTTCAACATCTACTTGTGAAGCAACATATTTTGCGAGGTAATCATCTGGTAAAAAAATTACTCTTTTAGCTCCTAATGATTTTACAATCTTAACTGCATTTGCAGATGTACAGCATACATCTGTTTCAGCTTTTACATCAGCTGAGGTATTAACATAAGAAACTACAGGTACGCCTGGATATTTTTCTTTAAGCAGTCTAACATCTTTTCCTGTTACAGAGGAGGATAAAGAGCAACCTGCATTCATATCTGGTAATAAAACTTTTTTATTTGGACTCATTAATTTTGCAGTCTCTGCCATAAAGTGCACACCTGCCATTACAATTATATCAGCAGAAGTTTTTGATGCCTCAACAGCTAATGCTAAAGAGTCAGCTGAAAAATCAGCAATACCATGATAAATTTCTGGAGTTTGATAATTATGTGCAAGAATAACAGCATTCTTCTCTTTTTTTAATTGATTAATTTTATGAATATATGGCGCGTGAACTGACCATTCAATTTCAGGCATAACCTTTGAAATTTTTTTATATATTGGATCTGTTGCTTTTTTTACTTCTTGACTAAATTCCATGGTGAAATCTATCAATTTGAAACCTGCTTGTCATTGATTTAATGTGGGTCATATTTGCGGTCATGCTGAAATTGGTAGACAGGCACGGTTGAGGGCCGTGTGGACCTAGTCCATGAGAGTTCGAGTCTCTCTGGCCGCACCAGATTTATCAATTAAACATACTCTTGTTAGACACTTTATTAACCATCTGTTAAATTAAAATGATTATGAAAAAAAGAATCTTAGTTGATTTGTCAGCCACAATTTTACATCACGGACATATTCGTTTACTAAAAAAAGCTAGTAAGTTTGGAGAAGTTTGGGTTGCTTTGACAAGTGATAAAGAAATAAAAAAAATAAAAGGTTACAAACCAGAATTAAATTTTAATCAAAGAAAAGAGATTTTAGAGTCTATAAAGTTTGTTAATAAAGTCATAAAGTCAAAATGGTTGATTGACGAAAAATTTTTAAAAAAGAATAAAATTTTTAAACTTGTACATGGTAATGACAATTCAAATTCGATTGATAAACAAAGACTTATAATTTTTAATAGAACCAAAGGAATTAGCAGTACAACAATAAGAAAAAGAAGTAGAAAAATTCTAAGAAAAATAAATAAATAGGTGTATTCTATTTATTGATCCAATCAGGTTTTATAATATTTAATGAGGCTTCCTTAGTTTGAAAATTCTTTTTTTCATCAAAATTTTTGTCTAAATATTTTATAAGAGCAAAAGGATATTCAGAGTCAATAAGCACTTTTCCTATTTCAATTTTATTGATAAAAATACTTTCGTCTTTATATAATTTCCCTTTTATAATTTTAATTGGAAATAATCTTTTTGAAAGTTTATTTTTTAATTTTATTCTTGCTGTATTTTCCTGTCCAACATAACAACCTTTTTTAAAATCTATGGCGTTTAGTTCTTCGTAATTACACTCTATTCCAAAAAGCTTATTTTGTAATTTATTTAAATCTTTAGGAACTATTCCATGTCTATGACTAAACGTATAGTACTCTTTTATGTTTGCATCATTTAAATTTAATTTTTTTAAAGATAAATAAAGTTTTTCTAAATTAATAATTAATCTTGCACCCAACTCTTTTTTTCTTGGATCAAGAAAAACAGGATCTTCTCCATATTTCAAAGTAAAACCTTCAATACCATTTGCATTTTCTAAACTTAAAAATTTAGTATAACTAAATGTAGCTACTACAAACTCATTACTTAAATCTAAAATTTCTACTTTAGATCGTAGCTTGTACATATTAAGCTGCTTAAATAATTGATCAGCTTGAGCTTTCTCACAATCAAGAAAATAACCAGACTTATGTTTAATTATGATAAATTCGTATAAAAACTTTCCTTGTGGAGATAATAAAGAGCTAAAACAACTATTTTTTTCGGTAACTTTATTGATATCCTTACTTATTAGGTTCTGTAAAAAATCTTTAGTATCTTGACCGCTCACATAAAGAATAGCTCTATCATCTAAAATGTAAACATTTTTAATATTCATATTTGATTGATTGTATTTTTTAATATAATTACTTTTTTCACAAATGTTAGATCTTATAATTAAAAATGGACAATGTCATATCGATGGTGAATTAATAAATATAGATATTGCAGTTAAAGATGGGAAAATTCACAAACTTAGTGATATTTCTGAAGATGCAAAAGAGGTAATTGATGCTAAGGAATTAATAGTTTTACCAGGATGTATCGATACGCAAACTCACTTTAGAGAACCAGGCTCAACAGATACTGAGGATCTTAATTCTGGAAGCAGAGCAGCTGTAGCGGGTGGAATAACAGCTGTGTTTGAAATGCCAAATACCAATCCTCCAACATCTACGAAAAAAGAATTTCAAAAAAAATTAGATCTAGCAAAAAACAGAATGTATTGTAATTACGCTTTTTATTTTGGTGCTACTGCTGATAATGCCAATGAATTAGCTGATTTAAAAAATTTAGAGGGTTGTTGTGGAATAAAACTTTTTGCAGGGTCCTCCACAGGAAACCTTTTAGTTGCAGATGAAAAAGATATTGATACAGTTTTTAAAAATAGCTCAAAAGTGGTTGCAGTTCACTCTGAAGATGAACAAATTTTAAATACAAATAAAAAATTAATTAAAAAAGGCGATGTACATTCCCATCCAATTTGGAGAAGTGAAGAATGTGCAATGTCTTCAACGAGAAGAATAGTGAGAATTGCTGAACGTTATAATAAAAAAGCTCATGTTCTTCATATTACGACTAAACAAGAAATAGATTTTTTGTCTCAACACAAAGGCAATATTACTTTCGAGATCACTCCTCAACATTTAACAATTTACTCACCTGATTGCTACAATAAACTTGGAACGTATGCTCAAATGAACCCACCTATTAGAGATAAATCTCACTATGATAGATTGTGGTACGCAGTTAAAAATAATTTGAATGATACGATAGGCTCAGATCATGCACCACATTTAAAGGAGAATAAAAATAAAGAATATCCAAATTCACCTTCTGGAATGCCAGGCGTTCAGACTCTTATGCCAGTTATGCTTGATCATGTTAATAATGGAAAATTAACACTTAACCAGTTGATTAGTCTTGTTTGCGAAAATCCAGTTAGAATTTTTGGAATTAAAAACAAAGGGTTTATTAAAGAGGGCTTTGATGCAGATTTTACAATTGTAGATATGAATAAAAATATTAAAATTCAAAATAAAAATATAGAGAGCAAATGTGGATGGTCCCCATTTAATGGTTACACATTTAAAGGAACTCCTGTATCAACAATTATAGCTGGAAAAGTAAAAATGCAAGATGGTAAAATTTTGGGAGATCCTGAAGGCACTCCTTTAAAATTTGATGTATGAGATATCAACCTTTAGTTTCAATACTAATCAATAATTATAATAAACAAAAATATTGCGTACAAGCTTTAAGATCTGCAAGTTTTCAAAGTTATAAAAAAGTTGAAATAATTTTTTTTGATGATTGTTCTGATGATGAATCATTAAAAAGAATTGAAAATTTAAATAAAAAATTAAGAAAAAAGATTAAAATTATAAAAAATAAAGTACGGGGCAACATTTACTCATTTAATCAAATGGCTGGTATCAAAAAGTCCATTGAAAAAAGCAAAGGAAAAATTATTTGTTTAATGGACTCAGATGATTTTTTTAAGAAGAACAAAGTCAAAGAGATAGTAAATTTTTTCTCCAACAATCCAAGACAAGAAATTTTATTTGATTGCCCTTTTATTTATAAAAATAAAAATGACAAAAAACCAAGTTTAGAGAATTATTTTTTTAGAGAAAATAAATGGCCCAAGTTTCCTCCCACTAGCTGTATAAGTGTAAGAAAAAACAGCTTAAAAAAAGCTACAAAAAAGATATTTGTAAAAAAATTTGATGAATTATGGTTAGATTTTCGATTAGCTACTTATTTTGCAATAAATAAAAATCAATTTAATTTGTTAAAGACGAATTTGACCTTTTATAGAAATTACCAAGATAGCTATGATAAAAGATTTAAAAAATATCTTAATTTGCAATGGTGGAATAGAAGAAGCCAAGCTTTTGATTTCATATTATTTTTAAATTCTAAGAAATTCAAAAAAAATAAATATTCATTCGATTTTTTACTAACAAAACTAATTGATAAATTAAATTTTATTTTTTAATTTATATTTTTCCCATAAAATCATATTAGATATAGAATTTTTGATATTAACTTTTGGTTTCCAACCTAATATTTTAATTGCTAATTTACTACTAGCCATCAGCTTATCAGGTTCCCCTTTTAATTTCTTAGTAAAGATTATCTTAATGTTTTTAATTTTGATTTTCTTTTGAATAATTCTTAAAATTTCTTTAACACTTAAATATTTTTTTGATCCAAGATTTAATGCTAAAAAATTTTTTTTGGTTTTTACTATTTTTTTCAAACATAAATAGTGAGCTTTAGCCATATCATTTACATCAATATAATCTCTTACCCCGGTTTTATCTTTTGTATTAAAGTTTGATCTTATATTTATAGGTTTTCCAAGAATAATATTTTTTATTAGAATTGGAATAAGATGAATTGGTGGATTATGTATTTCTCCAATTTTATTTTTAAAATTTGAACCAACTACATTAAAATATCTTAAACATATTGATTTGAAAAATTTTTTTGAACATTCTTTTTTTATCAATCTTTCAGATATTAGTTTTGTTTTTCCGTAATAAGAAATAGGTCTTAAGGATGAACTTTCATTAATTGGGAAAGATCTTTTATTGCCATAAACTGATGCTGAGCTAGAAAAAATTAAATATCTGATTTTATATTTTTTTGTTAATTCAATAATATTTTTTGTGCCTTGAATATTATTTTTTTGATATAAAGCTTTTTTTTTAAAAGACTCTGTAAGTTTACTTAAACCAGCTAAATGGTAAATCGCAAAAATCTTGTATTTTTGGAAAATTTTTTCTAATTTATTTTTATTTGTAATGTTAATTTTAAAAAATTTATTTCCTTTAAATAATTTTTTTTTACCAATAATTAGACTATCAATAACAATAACATTATATTTTTTTTTTTTTAAGAATAAGGAGAGATGGGAACCAATAAAACCACATCCACCAGTAACCAAAATTGTTTTCATTCCTTAGAGTTTTGCACTATAAATATTTACTAGGATTACTCCTAAAACGATTAAAAATAAACCTACAATAGCTTGCCATTGTAGAGTCTGTTTAAAAAATATATATCCTAAAATAGCTATAGTAAATATTCCAAGTCCACTCCAACTTGCGTAAACAATTGCTATAGGAAGTTTATTAACTACAAAAGTGAGCAAGTAAAAAGCACTTAAATAAAAAATTGCTAAAAAAGTTGTCGGAATTATTTTAGTAAAATTTTGTGACACTGGAAGAAGCATTGTACCAGCAACTTCACAAAAAATTGCCCCTATTAGAAATAAATAAGTCTTAAGCACTTTTTAGAATATTGTTTTTTATTAAATCATCTTTAATTTCATCTAAAATTGCAGGATCATCAATAGTAGGAGGCATTTTATATTCAACATTATCTGCTATTTTTCTAATTGTTCCTCTTAATATTTTACCTGATCTTGTTTTAGGAAGCCTTTTAATTACAATAGCTACTTTGAACGCTGCAACTGGACCAATTTTATCTCTTACCATTTGAATACACTCTTTAGAAATTGTTTCATTATCTTTATCCACACCTGCTTTAAGCACAATCAAACCTATAGGCAATTGGCCTTTTAATTTATCTGCAATTCCAAGAACAGCACATTCCGCTACTGATTGATGTTCTGATAAAACTTCTTCAATAGCACCTGTGGAGAGTCTATGACCTGCTACATTTATAATGTCATCAGTCCTTGACATAATCCAGATATATCCATCCTCATCTATATGTCCTGCATCATAGGTTTGATAATACCCTTCATAATTTGACATATAATTTTCTTTATATCTTTGATCTGCATTCCAAAGAGTTGGAAAAGTTCCTGGGGGCAAAGGGAGTTTTACAACTATATCTCCCATTTCATTAGGTTTTGCTAAAGTTTGATCTGCCTTAATAATTTTTACATCATATCCAGGAACAGCTTTACATGCTGAGCCATATTTAGTTTTCATCATTTCAATACCTGTGCAATTTGAGCTGATTGCCCAACTTGTTTCTGTTTGCCACCAGTGGTCTATAACTGGAACTTTTAAAAGATTTTCTGCCCATTTAATAGTATCTGGATCAGCTCTTTCCCCAGCAAGAAATAGACTTTCAAATTTACTCAAATCATACTTTGAAAAGAATTTTCCTTCAGGATCTTCTTTTTTTATAGCTCTAAAAGCTGTAGGTGCTGTGAATAAAGATTTAACTTTATAATCAGAAATAATTTTCCAAAAAGCTCCGGCATCAGGTGTCCCAATTGGTTTTCCTTCAAAAAGTACAGTCGTACATCCTTTAAAAAGTGGAGCGTATACAATGTACGAATGACCAACTATCCAACCAATGTCACTTGCTGACCACCAAATATCATTTTCATTGATGTTATAAATATTTTTCATTGTCCATTTTAATGCAACAATGTGTCCTCCAATGTCTCTTACAATACCTTTTGGAGTTCCAGTGGTTCCAGATGTGTAAAGTATATAAGCAAACTCATTTGATTTCATTTCAACACAATCTGTGTTATTAGCATTTGCATACGCTTCATCCCAACTTATCTCCTTTGGAGCATTTAATTTAACTTCATGACCTTTTCTTTGGAATAAGATCATTTTACTAATTTTATGCTTAGCCTGTTTAATTGCTTCGTCTACTAATGGTTTATACTCAACAGTTCTTCCAGGTTCAAAACCACAAGAGGCAGTGACTAATATTTTTGCTTTACTGTCATCTATTCTACTTGCTAGTTCATTAGAAGCAAATCCACCAAAAACAACTGAGTGTATTGCTCCAATTCTTGCACATGCAAGCATCGCTATTACCGCTTCTGGTATCATAGGCATGTAGATGATAATCCTATCTCCTTTTTCTGCACCTTGATCTTTAAGTGCACCTGCAAATTTTGATACTTTTAATTTTAATTCCTTATAAGTGAACTTACTTTTTTCTCCAGTAATAGGACTATCATAAATTAAAGCAGTTTTATCTCCTTTACCTTGATCTATGTGGAAATCTAAAGCGTTATAGCAAGTATTTGTTATGCCATCTTCAAACCATTTATAGAATGGAGGGTTAGATTTATTTAAAATTTTAGTCGGTTTTTTATACCAAAATATATCATTAGATGCCTCTTGCCAAAATTTCTCAGGTTTTTGTATTGATTGTTCATAAATCTTCTTAAATTTATCAGGCATACTTTTTTGATTCGTAGTTTAAATTTAATGTGGTTTTTAAATCACAAATTGTATTTAATTTTAAAAAATAAGTAAAATCAATGCAAATTAATGACAATTTTGTCTTCTATTATCTAGCTATATTTGGTATTTAACCCCAACTTTGGCTTAGGGAAGCTTAAGCCTAGTTTATATAAACTAAAAAAGTAAAAACTAACTAAAGAGGGAGTTTTTTATGAAAAAACTTAAATTGTTTGCTCTTACAATTGTAGCCCTAACGGGTATTACAACTGTGGCAAACGCTGCGACCACAATGTTAGCACAGGATGACTTTGTTGGAATTTCCTTTTGGGTAATTTCAATGGGTATGTTGGCTGCTACAGCGTTCTTTTTTATGGAGAGAAACACTGTTGCTCCTGGCTGGAAAACGTCAGTAACTGTTGCTGGTCTAGTAACTGGTATTGCATTCATCCATTACATGTACATGAGAGATGTATGGGTGACTACAGGCGATTCACCAACAGTATATAGATATATTGACTGGTTAATTACTGTGCCACTACAGATGATAGAATTCTACTTAATTCTAGTAGCTGTAAGAAAAGCAAACTCAGGAATTTTCTGGAGATTGCTAATTGGTTCATTAGTAATGTTAATCGGTGGATATTTAGGAGAAGCTGGATACATCAACGCTACACTTGGTTTTGTAATCGGTATGGCAGGTTGGGTATACATTCTTTATGAAATATTCTCAGGTGAAGCTGGAAAAGCTGCTGCTAAGAGCGGTAATAAAGCATTAGTAACTGCGTTCGGTGCAATGAGAATGATTGTAACTGTAGGTTGGGCAATTTACCCATTAGGTTATGTATTTGGTTACTTAACTGGTGGCGTAGATGCAAATACATTAAACGTAGTTTACAACTTAGCTGACTTTATTAATAAGATTGCATTCGGTCTAGTAATCTGGGCTGCTGCTGTAAGTTCAGCTGGTGCAAGAAGCAGATAATTACTGTTTAAAATAAATTTTAGGGCGAGTATGTTTTTACATACTTGCCCTATTTTTTTATAAGCTTATATATATTTCATGGCTAAAATTACTTACATAACGCACGATAATCAAAATCACACATTAAATGTGCAAAATGGATTAACAGTTATGGAAGGAGCTATTCAAAATGATGTTCCTGGAATTGACGCTGATTGTGGTGGGGGCATGGCATGTGCGACTTGCCATGTTTACGTCAAAGAAGAATGGTTAGATAAACTTCCAAAAAAAGAAGATGGTGAAGAAGATATGTTAGATATGGCATTTGAACCAAAAAAAAATAGTAGATTAAGTTGCCAACTTATTGTCTCAGATGATTTAGATGGTTTAATTGTAAATATACCATCGAAACAAGGTTAAATGAATAAAACAGATGCATTAATCATAGGAGCTGGTCCTACAGGATTATTTACAGCTCACCAATTAAAATTGATTGGGTTAGATTGTGAGATCGTAGATAATTTAGATAAAATTGGTGGACAATGTATTGAACTTTATCCTGATAAACCCATTTACGATATTCCTGCAGTACCAGAATGTACAGGAGAAGAATTAACAAATAACTTAATCAATCAGCTAAAGCCTTTTGATATTAAATTTCATTTAAATGAAAGAGTAGATGAAGTAAAAAAAGATAATAGTAATTGGATAGTAAAAACAAATAATGGCAAATCTTTTTCAACCCCTAATGTTATTATTGCTGGAGGGGTAGGTTCATTTGAACCAAGAAAATTTGCCCCAAAAGAATGTGAAAAATTTGAAAATAAATCAATATTTTATTCAGTAAAGGACAAAAATATATTTAAAGGAAAAAATGTTACTATTTTTGGAGGAGGAGATAGTGCTTTAGACTGGGCAGTCGAATTATCAAAAAATTCGACTGTAAATTTGGTTCATAGAAGAGATGAGTTTAGAGCTGCTCAGGCAACTGTAGATAAGGTTCATGAGCTTAAAAAGACTGGTAAAATAAATTTATTTACCAAATATCAAATGGCCGGAGTAAAAGGAAATGGAAAACTTGAGGGCATAGATATTAAACATGATAATGAAGAAATTAAAAATATAAAAACTGATTACGTTTTAGGATTTTTTGGTTTGATTATGCAGCTTGGCCCAATAGCAAAATGGGGCTTAAATATTAATAAAAAAACTATTGAGGTAGATACTGAAAAATTTGAAACAAATCAAAAAGGAATTTACGCTGTAGGAGACATTTGCACTTATCCTGGAAAATTAAAACTTATTTTATCTGGTTTTCACGAGGGTGCTTTGGCCGCAAGAGCATGCTTTAAGTTAGCAAGACCAAATGAAAAATATAGATTTGAATTTACAACCTCATCTAAGACCATCAAAGATCGACTTGGTGTAAAAAGTGATTGAACTATTTTCTGCTGACACACCCAATGGTAAAAAAATTAGTATTATGCTTGAGGAAATTAGTTATGAATATAAATTAACTAAAATTGATATTTCGAGTGGAGAACAATTTAAACCTGAATTTATTAAGATTAGTCCTTTTAGTAAAATTCCAGTTATAAAAGATCATGACGTAAATGAAACTGTTTTTGAGTCAGGTGCAATTTTAATATACCTAGCAGAAAAAAGTAAAAAATTTTACGATAAAGAAGATCGATTAAAAATTAATCAATGGCTAATGGCTCAAATAGGATATATAGGGCCCATGATTGGTCAGCACCATCAATTTCATCATTATAATCCTGGTAAGAGTAATTTTGGTGAGGAAAGATACTTTAAAATTACAAAAAAAATTTACCAAGATCTTGATGATCGATTAGCAAATTCTAAATATTTAGCAGGAAAGAAGTATTCAATAGCAGATATTGCAACTTGGCCATGGATAGCACGACATGAATGGCATGACATAGGACTAAAAAAATATAAAAATTTATCTAGGTGGTATTTAGATATTGCTAATCGTGAAGCTGTTATTAAAGGTTATGACTTTTTTAAAAAGGGTTTAGTTATTCCAAAACCTTAATTAGAACTTACCTTTTTTATCAGAACCTTTATAAAAAATTTCTTGAAGATTATTATTTTCTTTTTTTTTTAATTTAATATCATTCTCATCTAATAGTTTTTTTGGTCGTCCAATTTTTTCATGATAATTAAATTCATCTACTCCTCTTGCTAGTTGGACACTGTTTTTACCTAGAACTTGTTTGACATTTGTTCCTATATAACTTTGAATTACAAAACCTATTCTTCGATCATTACTTATATTAAGTTCCGAACCATGAACAATAGTGGGATGATGCAGGGACATTTGTCCAGCCTCTAAAATTAAAGGAGTAGTTTCAAGCTTTGGTACATTTTTAACTGTTTGACCTCTAGTTAACAAGTTACCTTCATTAAATTTTTCTTCATGTTCCTTTAAATTATCTTTATGTGAGCCTGACCACATTCTCATACAGCCATTTTTTTCATTTGAATCTGTTATAGCAACCCAAGCTGTAACCCAATTATGTGGTTCTAAACCAATATATTTTGCATCTTGATGATAGCTAACAAATCCTTTCTCATTGGGATTTTTAATAAATAAAGTAGTCCCACAAACAAGAATATTTTCGCCAATTAAACTTTGGACAGCATCTAAAATTTTTGAATTATGTGTAACTTCGTCTAATAAAGGTGATATCAAATGAGCATTATATCTCCCAGAATTTTCTAATTCTTCAGGCATATTGTTTTCTATCAATTCAATTTCATTTCTTATTTCTTTAGCTTTATCTTTTGAAAAAATATTTATTGGAGATATGAATCCTTCATCCTCGTACTGTTTGAGTTGATTTGAAGAAAGATAAGACATATTATTAAAAGATTATATGAGCATATCTATTTCTTCAATAAATTATTGCCCAGTCAAATCTATTTCATTTCAAACTATTAAAAGCTGTGAAATTAGAAATAACATTGGAATTGTTGGAGATAGAATTTTTGCATTTTCTAAAGGTTTAGATTTTAATCAAGCGCAGCTATTTGAAAAAAATCTTGATGAGAGAAGAGGTAAATGGAATAAGATTTTAACTCTTAAAAATTCACCTTGTTTAAACAAATATAATTTTATACTTAATAATAATAAATTGACACTAACTCAAAGAGACAATGAAATTATAACAATAAATAGTGATGAAATAAGTGAATACGAGCTACTTTCAAATAAAATTTTAGAATTAGAAAAATCTCTTCAAAAACCATTATTTTTGTTGAAAAACAAAGACACTCCTTTTTTTGATACATCAATATCAAACAAAACTGTCTTAACTCATTCGATATCTTTTCTAAATAATAAAAGTATTGAAGATTTTGAAAAAAAAACCAATCATAGAATAGAACCTCAAAGATTTAGGGGTAATATTCATGTCGACGGTATGGAAGCATGGGAAGAAAGAAACTGGATTGGAAAAATTGTTAAAATAAACAATATTTCATTTAAGGTTGAAAAAAATATACCAAGGTGTGTGGCAATTAATTTAAAACCTAATAGTGATGATAATAGTTTAAATTTACTTCAATCTTTAAAAAAAAATTATAATCATTTTGATATGGGACTTTATCTAACCGCACTCGATAATGGACAAGTAAATATTAGAGATAATGTTTCTATAAAATAATTTTTATCAACTTGAGATTGTAATTTTTCAACTATACTTTTTAAATCTTTTTTGATTTACTTATTTCTTAATTAAAAATAATGAGGAGATAAATATGAGTAAAATATTTAAGTCATTAACAGTTTTACTTGTGCTTCTTTTTTCAATTTCTACAGTAAGTGCGAAAACTCTTACTGAAAGACTTGCGGATGGACACAAATTAAGACTAGGTTTTGGAACAGCAGTGCCATGGGCTTACGCTGGAGATGGTGGTGAGGCCTTAGGATTTGTTAATATGATAGCATTAACAGTTCTAGAAGAGATGGGTATCACTGAACATGAAACAAAAGTTTTTGAATGGTCAGGATTAATCCCAGGATTAAATGCAGACCGTGCAGATATGATTACTGGCGGAATGTATATTTTAAAAAGTAGATGTGCAAACATGGACTTTTCAGATCCTATAGGAGTATTTGGTGATGCAATGCTAGTACCAAAAGGAAATCCAAAAAACATTAACAATTATGCAGATGTTATTAAAACTGGAGCTAAATTAGTTACAGGAACTGGATTTAATACTGTAGAGGCAGCTAAAAAATATGGTGTGCCAGACAGTCAAATGCTTTTAGTTGAAGGTGAAGTTGGTATTTTAGCAGCAATGAAAGCTGGAAGAGCAGATGTTGCAGTACAAACATTCTTTGGTGCAAAAGAGCATGAAAAGAAAACTAATGGTAAGTTTGAAGTAACTGATCCAAAATTAATGCCAAAAGAAACTTTAAACGTTGTAGGAATTGGATTTAGAAAAACTGATGACAAGTTTAGAGAGGCATTTAATGCAGCTCTAGCTAAAGTTATGGCTAACCCGGCAACTATGTTGAAAAGAGCTGGAGAGTATGGGTATGATAAAGCTCAACTTCCTCCACCAGACATGACTACCGAGTGGGCTTGCTCAACTAAATAATTTAATAAGAAGTTATTAAAATAAACCAGGCAACTTAATTGTTGCCTGGTTTTTGAAATTTAAAGGTATTTGATTGACTTATTTTGAATTTTTAAATGAACATGGAATAACTCTTTTACTTGGGACAGTTACAACTGTGAAGGTGCTTGTTTGTTCAATGATTCTTTATGTAATTATTTCTATGATATTTGGCCTAATGAGGCTTTCCAAAAATCCGGTAATACAAGGCACAGCTACTGTATATATAGAATTTTTTAGAGGGACGTCTCTTTTAGTGCAATTATTTTGGGCGTACTATGTTTTACCTTTTTTTGGAATATCTCTAGAAGCTTTTACTGCAGGTGTTGTAGCTTTGGGTTTGAATTTTGGAGCTTATGGTGCAGAAATAGTTAGAGCTGGAATATTAGCAGTACCTAAAGGGCAATGGGAGGCAGCTCATTCATTAAATTTTACTCCAGCGAAAAGAATTAAAAGAATTATTATTCCTCAAATATTCCCAATAATATTACCACCTGCTGCAAATTTAACTGTAGAGTTATTAAAAGCCACTGCATTGGTAGCATTAGTTACTGTGGTTGATCTTACTTTTGAAGCAAAACAAATTAACTCTATAACATGGTTATCTGCACAATGTTTTGGAACAGCATTACTTATTTATTACATAATGGCTAGATTTGCATTGGTCCCATTTTTAAGATGGTTGGAAGTTTTAGCAGCTAGAAAAGTTGGAAAGGAGAAAATTTAAATCATGGAAATGGGTTGGAGATGGGATTTTACTTATGAAATATTGCCTCAAATGGCAATTGCAACACTTAATACTATTCTTGCAGCTGGTGTAGGTTATGCAATCGCCTTGATTGTTGGATTATTTTTTTTATTAGCACAAAGAACACCTTCAAAAATATTTAATTGGGTTAATAGAGAAATAGTTGAATTTATAAGATCGACTCCATTATTAATTCAATTATTTTTTGTATATTTTGTATTACCGCAGTTCGGTATTACTTTATCTGCCTGGGTATGTGGAATGATTACTATTGGTCTTCACTTTGGAACATATATGTCAGAGGTATATCGAGGAGCACTTGAAGGAGTTTCAAAGACTCAATGGGAAGCTTGTAGGGCTTTAAATTTTTCTACAATTTATACGTATAGAAGGATAGTCCTTCCTCAAGCATTTCCTATAGCCATACCTGGAATGGGAAATTATTTGGTTGGAATATTTAAAGATACACCTCTTTTATCAACAATTGGTGTAGCGGAATTATTCCATGCAGCCACAGCAGTTGGTGGTTATAATTATAGATATTTAGAACCTTATACTTTAGTAGGTATTATATTTTTAACGTTATCGATACCTGCAGCTATGTGGGTTAGAAAACTTGAAAGAGATGTTAATATATCTCAAGGAAAAATTAAGAAATAGGTTATGGCAAAAAATAATACAGATGAAATTATAGTTAAGTTTGATGATGTAACCAAACAATACGGTGATCTAGTTGTATTAGATAAACTTAATCTTGAAATTAAAAAAAACGAAATGGTTTCAATTATAGGCCCATCTGGTTCAGGAAAAACAACAGTGTTAAGAGTTTTAATGACCTTGGAAAAGATAAATGGTGGGGTAATCCATTTAGACGGAGAACCTTTAACACACATGAATTCAAATGGAAACATAGTTGAGGCAAATGAAAAATACTTAAGAGAGAGAAGGTCAAAAATAGGTATGGTGTTTCAACAATTTAATTTGTTTCCACATATGACAGCTTTACAAAACTGCATTGAAGCTCCAGTTGAGGTATTGGGCATGAAGAAAGAAGAGGCAAAAGAAAGAGCTTTAGAATTATTAGAACTTGTTGGTTTGACAGATAAGAAAGATCAACACCCAAGTAGATTGTCAGGTGGTCAACAGCAAAGAGTAGCCATTGCAAGAGCACTTGCTATGAGACCCAAGGTAATGCTTTTAGACGAAATTACCTCAGCGTTGGATCCAGAAGTTGTTGGAGAAGTTTTGAATGTTATTAGGTCTTTAAATAAAGAACATAATTTAACTATGATAATGGTTACGCACCAAATGGGATTTGCTAGAGAGATTTCCGATAGAGTTTGCTTTTTTAATGAAGGAAAAATTTTTGAGCAGGGACCCCCCGAAGAATTATTTGGAAATCCTCAAAATGAAAGGACAAAACAATTTCTACATGCTGTTCTTGATGCAAATTAATTCTATGGATTAATTAATCTGAGAAATGAACTTAAAATTCCATAACCTGATAGTTCAATAGCAAGAACTATAATGATTATAAGAAGAATTTGTTTATTCATTTAACAAACACAAATATTAATAACAATATCCAAAAAAAAGCATAATAATAATAAATATATTTTTTTGTGAAATTATATGTAATTGGATTTCCAACTCGAGTATTTTTTTTTCTTTTTTTAGTCATCGGCATGAACTTTCTCATTTTTTTCATGTTTTTCTTGAGCAGCAATTGTATATTTAGCAATAGGTCTTGCCATTAATCTTTTCAAACCTATTGGTTCAGCAGTATCCAGACAATATCCATAAGTATCGTCCTTGATTCTCATAAGAGCTTTATCAATTTCAGAAATTAATTTGATTTGTCTATTAATTGCTTTCATTTCTACATTTTTGTCAGTATATGAGCTAGCTTGGTCAACAATATCTGCTGAGATACTGTTATCATCCATACTTCCATTATATAAAGCTTCATTGTTAGCCTTGACCAATTCTTTTCTCCATTCTTGTAATTTTATTCTAAAATATATTTTATGTTTTTCTGACATATATTTTTCAGTATCTTTGGGAATATAAGTTTTAGAAATTTTTAATGGTCCTTTTTTGATTTCTTTAGATTTAGTTGATTTTTTTGGTTTTGTTTTAACAACTTTTTTTTTTACTTTTGATGTTTTAGGCATGGTAATAAAATAACAGCGGCGGAGTATATTCAGCAAAATTATGGTGTCAAGTAAGGTGAATTAATGTAAATGTTAAATTATGGATGGTTTTAAAAGAAATATTAATAATATTTTTTTAATTTTTATCTTTTCTCATTTAATTATTTGGACATCTGTTCCATCACTCACAAATAATAACTTACCCTTGGATTTAATTGAGGCTTTAGCGTGGGGGAGTAATCTTGATTGGGGTTTTAATAAACATCCACCGGGAAGTGCCTTCTTTACAGAAATGTTTTATCGAATATTTGGTCCACAAGATTGGGCTTATTATTTATTAAGCCAGATATTTGTAATAATAGCATTTTTTTATGTGTTTAAATTATCAAATGAAATTTTTAAAAATTCATTATTAAGTTTGATGTCGGTTCTTTTGTTAGAGTCAATTTATTTTTATAATTTCACAACTCCTGAATTTAACGTGAATGTTTGTCAATTACCATTTTGGGCAATGGTAGTTTATTATTCTTGGAAAATTTATAATAAAAATCATATTAGCGTTTTAGATTGTATTTTTTTGGGACTTTTTGGTGCAATTGGATTTTTATCAAAGTATTTATTTTTATATTTATTACTATCTGTTTTTTTCTTATTCATTTATTTAATTTTTAAAAAGATTAAAAAATTTGACTTTAAGTATCTAATAATATTTGAAATTTTTATTGTAATTTTAATCCCACATTTGATTTGGTTGAATAATAATGATTATGTGACCATATCATATGGATTAAAAAGAACTGGACTTGAACAGTCCACCTTTATTGATCACATTAAATATCCTTTATTATTTATTATAAAACAAATCGGTTTATTGATTCCTTTTTTTGTTTTAGTTTTTTTACTTGTTAAAAAAATAAGATTTAAATTTAATATTAAAGATAAAAAATTAATTTTTCTTACTTTTGTAAATTTCATGCCCATCATTTTAATGTTAATTACTTCGGTGATAACTGGTTCTAGAATTAGAACTATGTGGATGACACCATTTTATTTATTTTTTGGTTTATTTGCTGTTTATGTTTTTCAATCAAAAATTAACTTAAAGAAAATTAAAAATTTTTTATATGGATTTATTTTTTTATTTTTTTTATCACCAGCATTATATGCATATATTTCAATTAAAGA
Organism: Candidatus Pelagibacter communis; assembly: GCF_001179925.1. GTDB lineage: Bacteria > Pseudomonadota > Alphaproteobacteria > Pelagibacterales > Pelagibacteraceae > Pelagibacter > Pelagibacter ubique_E. The sequence continues at coordinate 45,856 of NZ_CVSF01000067.1, forward strand.
GACTAATAAGAGAACTGACTATTTTGGAAAAGAAATATCAGAGCTTGTTGAAAGAAGATGGAATAAGAATTTTTCAAATGAAATTATGTATGTCGTAGGAGATGAATGGTATGCTGGAAATTTATCATATCACTTACCTTCAAGGCCTAAATGGTTTTTAGATCTTAAAGATAATATAAATAAGTTAAATCCCAAAGGAGGAATTATTTATGTAGGTAATTCAGAAATATTAAAAGAGATATGTCTAGGCGATTTTGGTAAAATAGATAGACTAGGTTATTGCATGATTGGTTCAAAATATTAAGTTATGATAATTAAGATATTAATTCCTATTTATAATGACTGGCAATCGGTATTAAAACTTCTTGATGAAATAAATTATAATTTATCGAATTTAGATCATGAAATCTCAATCATTATTATTAATGATGCCTCAAATCATGATCGAAATAATGAAAATAATGATTATGCAAATATTCATTCGATAAAGATTTTGAATATGAAGATTAATCAAGGCCATGCAAGATGTATTGCAACAGGACTAAAATATGTTTTTGAAAAAGAGGATTTTGATTATGTTATTCCTATGGATGGAGATGGAGAGGACAGACCTGAGGAAATAAAAGAATTTATTAAACAAATTAAAAACTGTGATAATAATCCAATTGTTGGAGAAAGAGTTAAAAGGTCAGAAAATTTTATTTTTAAACTTTGTTACCAATTTCATAAATTACTAACATTAACTTTCACAGGTAAATCAATTAAATTTGGTAATTTTACTTGTTTACCAAAATCAACTGTAGAAAAGTTAGTCAATGATAAAGCAACCTGGAATAGTTTTTCAGGTTCTTTAAGAAAAATTGAAAATAATTTGAAAACTATTCCATCTATAAGAGGAACTAGATATTTTGGCCCATCAAAAATGAGCTTCTTGAATTTATTGAAACACTCTTTATCAATTATGAGTGTATTTAGAACAGTTTTTTTAATTCGTTCATCAATATTTATTGTTCTATATATTTTATTTATAAAAAGTAACGCCTCAATTATTACCGCAATACCATTGATACTGTTATTAATAGCAGTTTATTTTATTTCAAATTTAGCATTAAGAGAAAATATGGAAGAATTTGATAAATCACTATCAAACATTACTGATGTTGAAAAAATAAAATGAAAAAGAGAGATCTTTATTATGAGAGAATCCCAACAAGATTCCTTAGAGAAAATGTTCAATATTTGGGAAATATTTATGGAAAAGTAATCAAACAGCAAGAAGGAAAAAAGTTTTTTCAATTAGTTGAAAAAGTAAGGAAATTATCAAAAGCAAATAAAATTAAATCATATCATGTTCAAACAAACAAAAAAGTTATTAGATCTATAAAAAATCTGAGCCCAAAAAAGATATTTAAATTAGCTAGAGCATTTTCTCATTTCATGAATTTTATTAATTTAGCTGAAATAATTGATACCTCTAGAAGTTTAAATGAATATGAAAATAGTAAAAAAAAGATTTCTAATAATAATTTATTTATAGAAGAAATTTTTGAAGATTTATTTAATAATAAAGATATTTCTAAAAATAAGATTTACAATACGGCAAAAAATCTAAGAATAGGAATAGTTTTAACTGCACATCCAACAGAAGTAAAAAGAAGAACTTTAATTCAAAAGTATCACAATATTATTGAAATTCTTGAACAAAGAGATCTTTTGAAAATTTATCCATCAAAACTAAAAATTCTTGATAAAAAACTTTTTGATGAGCTTACTATAATCTGGAACACTGATGATTTAAAAAGATTTAAACCTTCACCGTTTGATGAAGCTAGATGGGGACTTGCAATAATAGAAGATAGTTTATGGGACACTGTACCTAAAGTTTATCGAAGGTTAAATTCAATATTTGTTCATAATATGAATAAAGGGTTACCTAAAAATTTTAATCCAATTGAATTTGGTTCTTGGATGGGAGGGGATCGAGACGGTAATCCAAATGTTACAGCTAAAGTAACAAGAGAAGTAATATTACTGTCAAGATGGGAAGCTGCAAAACTATATGAAAAGGCTTTAACAAAAATAATTAGATCTTATTCAATGGAAAAATGTTCCAAAAAAATTCAAAAACAAGTTGGACAATCTTTTGAACCTTATAGAGTTTTTTTGAGACCTTTAAGAGATAAGATGAGAGTAACACACAGATCAATTGAACAGCATCTAGTTAACAAAAAACCGTTAAATCAAAAAAAATTACTTAGTTCTAGAGAGGAAATATTAAAACCTTTAAGGATTGTGAGAGAGTCATTAGAGCAAAATAATAATGAAAATATTGCTAGTGGGGAACTATTAGATTTGATGAGAAGAGCTAAGTGTTTTGGTATTAATTTAGCTAGGCTTGATATCAGACAAGAGTCATCTAGGCACAGTCAATTAATTAATGAATTTTACAGGAAAAAATATAATAAAGACTATTTAAATTTAGATGAAAAAGACAAAGTAGAATTTCTAAAAAATCAAATTACATCAAAAAAAAATAAACTTAAAAATTTTAAATTTATAAATAAAGAAAATAAAGAAGTTTGGTCGACTTTTAATACACTTGCAAAGGAACCACCAGAGTGTTTGGGTGCATATGTTATTTCAATGACTACTTCTGCATCCGATATCTTGTCAGTATCTTTTTTGCAAAAAGAAGCGAATATTAGAAATAAATTGAGAGTAGTTCCATTATTTGAAACTTTAGAAGATTTAATAAATGCAAAAAAGATTATGAGTACCTTATTTTCTCAAAGATGGTATCGTAAAATGATAAATAATAACCAAGAGGTTATGATTGGGTATTCAGACTCAAGTAAAGATGCTGGTAAAATTTGTGCTAATTGGCATCAATATAAAGCTCAAGAAGAAATTGTAAAACTTAGTAAAAGATTCAAAATTAATGTATCATTTTTTCATGGGCGAGGTGGATCTGCAGGAAGAGGAGGTGGGCCAATACAAGCTACATTGCGATCACAACCACCTCAATCAGTTAATGGAAAAATTAGAATAACAGACCAAGGTGAAGTAATACAACAGAAATATGGTTATGAACCATTAGCAAAATATAATTTATGTAGTTACATCGGATCAGTAACCGAAGCTATATTAAATCCACCGCCCCCACCAAAAAAAAATTGGAGATCATTAATAGAAAAAATGTCCGAAATATCAAAAAATTCATACAGGAAAAATATTAATCAAAATTCAGATTTTATAAGATATTTCAAAACAGTAACGCCACATAAAGCTCTTGGAAAATTATTTATTGGCTCTAGACCATCTAAAAGAAAAAATGTTGATAATATTAAGAGCCTAAGAGCGATACCATGGGTTTTTGCATGGACACAAATTAGGCTTATGCTGCCAGCATGGCTAGGAAGTGCTGAGGCTTTGAGATATTCTTATATTAAAGAATTTAGAAAAACTCTCTATGAAATGGAAAAAAACTGGCCTTTCTTTAATTCAATGTTGGATATTTTAGATATGGTTATTTCAAAAGCAGACCCAGAAATCTCAAAAATTTATGAGGAATATTTAGCAGATGATAATTTAAAACGTGTTGGAAAAAAATTGAGATTTCAATTCGATGTTATCAAAAAACTAAATAGAAAAATTACTCCTATTGAAATAACGAAATTAAGAAAAGAATTTAGAAAATCCGTTATCGTGAGAAGTATTTACTCTGAGGTTTTAAATATAATTCAACCTATAGTGATTGATAGATTAAAAAAAAATGGTAATTACAAAGATAAAAAGTATTTAGAAGATGCTTTATTAACTTCCATTGCGGGAATTTCTGCAGCTATGAAAAATACAGGATAATGTTTAAAAAATTTTTAAGTTTTATTATTTTAATATTTTTTTTATTTTCTGGAACAGTATTTTCAGATAATCATAAAACTTTTTTTAAAGATATAAAAGGATACAAAGAACAATTTCTTTCAATGTCAGAAAAAAAAGTGAATAGAATAAAAGAGGTTAAAGCTTCAGATGGTTTTCCTGTTTATGAAGGAAAAACAAGTATCCAAGTTACCGTAAATAGAGATGACGCAGGATGTGGTAAAGGTAAAGCACAAACAACACAAATCCAATGTGATGGCAAAGGCAATAGAAGCAGACAAGAAATTCACCTTGGTGATATGAGATTGAAAAATAGAGAACATATCTTTGAGTACGCTGTTTACTTTGATGAAACTTATGAACCTTTAGAGAAAGGAGCAGTGGTTATAATTGGCCAAATGCATACTGATAACAAAGCTAAAGGATGTCATAGCTGCTGTCATTTTTGGGCTCAAGATTTTAAATATAAAGGAGATCATTATTATAGTTGGGCAAGTAAAGCAGCTTATGCGTCAGAGCCTGTTATTATTGGAAAAATTGAGGACTTAAAAGGTAAGTGGACACATTTAAAATTTCATGTTCTTTGGAAACTTGATGAGACTGGAAGATTCAAGATTTATAGAAATAATGAAGTTATAGCTGATCTTAAAAATATAAAAACTTTAGCTGACACTTGTACAGGTGGTTATATGAAATTCGGAATTTACAGACATCGTACTATTGGTTATTGGAACTCTGATTGGGAAAGTTTACCAGATCAAAGAGTTTATCTGGATAGCATCATATTTAGAAAACCAAAAAAAGAAGAAAAATTTAAGAATTAGACAGCTCTTATAGTTGGTAGACAATAAAAATCAGCAGTATCTATTTTAGAAGAGTACTGTCTTCTCATGTTCCACTTTTTATGAACGCCAGCACTTGCAAGACTTAATGTTGATCTTCCATATCTGTAATTAGTATTATCAATTGATTGCATTAAACTTTTTATTTTTTCATCTTTTTTTGATGAAAATAAATTTTTTCTTCCATCATCATTACGTAATCCTGTCAACATAACACCTGCTTTCTGGTACCGATATCCATTTTTGAAAATACTTTCTAAAATTGAAACTGCGGTTTTAACAGTTTCAATACTATTGTTCGTTGCAATTGGAAAATCAATCGTCTTTGCATTTGAATAATAACCATAGTCTCTTTGAAAAGGACTAGTTCTGACAAAAACTGTAATTGCTTTTGCAACTAAAGACTCTGATCTAATTTTTTCAGATGCATTCAAACAATAGTTTGCAACTGCTTCTTTTAATTCTTGAAAACTTTCAATTCTTTTTCCAAATGATCTTGAAACAACGCAACTCTTTCTTTTTGTTTGTGTAGTTTCTAAATTGATACAGGGAATACCTCTAAGCTCCATTGCAGTTCTTGAACTTAAAACATTTGAACATTTTTTAATCCATGTGTTAGATTTATTCTTAAGTTGTTTAGCATTATAAATTCCATTTTTTTGATAAAACTTTGTAAGCTGTCTGCCAACACCCCATACATCATTAATTTTGACTTTTTCTAAAATTGGATCTAAGTTTTCAACGCCAATTAAACTGGTAACACCTGATTGTTTTTTCTTTGCAATATGATTTGCAACTTTACTTAAAGTTTTAGTTTTAGCAATACCAATACTTGTTGGAATACCAGTCCATTGCAAAACTGTTTCTCTGATTTCTCTTCCAACTTTTTCAATTTCAGAGTCTGGAAAATTAGATAAATCTATAAATGCTTCATCAATTGAATAAACTTCTATTTCTGTATTAAATCTTTTCAGTGTTCTCATTACTCTTCTAGATAAATCTCCGTATAAAGAATAATTTGAAGAAAAAACCTCAACATTATTTTTGATGATAATATCCTTTCCCTTAAAGTAAGGCTCACCCATTTTAATTCCTAGGGCTTTTGCTTCATTGGATCTAGAAATAATACAACCATCATTATTAGATAAAACCACAACAGGTTTTTTTCTTATTCTTGGATTAAACAATCTTTCACAAGAAACATAAAAAGAATTACAATCAACTAAAGCTAGTTTTTTAGTACGTTGAATGGATGACATAAGTTACAACTCCCCAAATAAAAATATCTTCTTCTTCGTTAATTAAAATTCTATTAGAAAAATCTTTGGATCCAGATGTTAGAAATTTTTTATCTCTTTCTTGAACCAATGTTTTAACCACAAGTTCATCATGAACATTTGCAATAACTGTCGAAAAATTTTTTGGTTTTAAACTTTTATCAACAACCAATAAATCTCCATCATTAATACCAACATCGACCATCGACTTTCCCTGAACTCGGATGATGAAAGTGGCTGGAACATTTTTGATCAAATGCATGTTTAGATCGATGTCTTCTTCGATATAATCAGTGGCAGGTGATGGGAAACCAGCACCAGCTTTATGTAAATAGTAAGGGATAGTTAGTTTCATGTTCTTATTTTGTTCTCTTTTATAGTCCATTTATACAATGCACGCAAGAGGTTGTATTTTGAGTCCGTAATTGAATCAAAAGTGAATCAAAACGTGAACATCAAAACTACATTTTGTATGCTTGTGGATAACTTCAACCAGAGATAGTTTGTTGAACTAATGAAAAAATTTTTATTAATAATCTTTTTTATATTTTTCGGGTCTTTGCATGTAATTGCAGACGAATGGAAAATTCAAAATAAGTGGAAAATATCTTGCGGACTAGTAGATAAGGAAGCTTTAGCTGTAAATGGAAAACCAAAAAAAAGTTTTAATAAAAGAGAATTTAAAGTTGATAGTGTCGTATTCAAGCTTGATAAAGGAGAAGTTGGTAAATGTAAGACAGATAAAAAACCAACAGGCGGCTACAAATATTCTGGTAGACAAGAAATTACTCATAGGTTGCCAACGGGTAATACAGTTTTTGAAACAATGATACTTACTTCAGGTGCTCCTCAATATCGTTCACACTTTTTTCAAATACACGATGGTAGATCATCAGGAAAACCACCTTCTATGGTTCAAGTTACTAAAGATTGGGCAGTTAGAAATCAACATAGCACTGAATGTTTTAAACCAAAATGCAAACAAATTAGCTATGATGCATATTTGAAACCAGGTGAAAAAAAAAAATTTAAAGCAGAAATTAAATACGATCAAAAAGCAAAAAGAATATCATCTAAATATTATCTAAATGACGTATTGATTATTCAGCATTTGGACGTGCCTATAGCAAAAAAACAGACTGATGGACCTTATGGACCTAATAAACCGTATATTAAAATTGGAATTTATAGAATAGGGGATACAGGAACTACAACATTTTCTTATGAAAATATTGTTCTAAAAAATAAAAAAGGTAATTTGTAATTACGAATATGAAAAAATTAATATGCCATTGTGGTGCAATAGAAGCAGAAATTAATTTGGATGGGGATTTGGCTAAAGTAATAAAATGCAATTGTTCTATTTGCAAAAGAAAAGGAGCAATCATGTCGATGGTAAAAAATGAAGATTTTAAAATTGTAAAAGGGGAAGATAAATTAAAACTTTATCAATTTCATTCCAAAGTTGCTAAACATTATTTTTGTTCTGAGTGTGGAATTTATACTCATCACAATCCAAGAATAAATCCAGCCATGACAGGATTTAATATTGGATGTATAGATGAAATAAATACTTTTGATATCAAAGATGTTCCAGTAAACGATGGCCAAAATCACCCATTAGATAAAAAATAATTTTCATGCAACAATTCAGCTTATGCTTTGATAAGGTAAAAAAAGACTGTTTAAAGTTCATTAAGTCTCAAGAAACAAAAGCTGATAAATTTAAAAATAAAGAAAGAATGATTAAATCTTTTTTAATTCCTTTATGTTTTTGGATTAGTAAAAAAGCCTATAAAAACAAACCATATTTTGTAGGTTTGGCGGGTGGTCAAGGAACAGGCAAAACAACAATTAGTTCTTTGTTAAAAATAATTTTAATAAAATACTTTAAATTAAAGGTTTTTAGGATTTCCATAGATGATTTTTATAAAACAAAAAAAGAAAGAATAGGTTTATCAAAAAAAATTCATCCTATGCTTTTGGTTAGAGGCGTCCCTGGAACTCATGATATTAATATGATGCTGAATTTTTTTAAAAAAGTGAAAAGTAAAAAATTTAAAAGATTAAAATTACCAACATTTAATAAAGCTGTTGACGACAGATTTAATAAAAAAAATTGGTATAATTTAGAAAAAAAACCTGACGTAATTATTTTTGAAGGTTGGTGTGTTGGTGCAAAATCAGAAAAAAACATGACTTTGAAGAAAACAATAAATTCAATGGAAAAAACAAGAGATCAAAAACAGATATGGAGAAAATATGTTAACCATCAATTGCAATCAAAATACAAAAACTTATATTCTCAGTTAAATTGTTTGATTTATCTTAAAGCAAAAAATTTTAGCTTGTTACAAAGATGGAGATTAAAACAAGAAAGAAAACTTCGGGCTAAAAGTAAAATGAAATTAAATTTAAAAATAATGAGCAGGGGAGAAGTGTTAAATTTTATGCAAACTTATCAAAGAATAACTCAAAATATGTTTAGATATATGCCTAAATATGCCTCAATTACTTTTAATTTAAATGCTAATCATCAAATCAAAAGTGCAGTATATAAAAAATAAATGAAAAAATTTTTAATAATATTATTTGGATCTTTACTAATTATCTCAAATGCAAATTCAGAGAGCTTTATGGAAGCTTTGATGAAAGCATATAAAAATAACTCAGAACTTAATGCTGAAAGGGAAAATATATTTGTTTCAGAAGAAGAATTAAAAATTTCTCAAGGAAATTATTTACCTACATTAACTTTATCAGGTACTAAAACTAAGGAAGATACAAAAAAACTTACAAATCAATCAGGTGGTGATGCTTCGATTGACGATGTTAACCCGCTTACTAAATCAATTTCAATTTCACAAACTTTAATCGATTTTGGAAGAGGTGCAGAGCTCTCAAAAAGTAAAATAGGTTTAGATTTAGCTAAAGCTAGATTATTAAAAAAAGAACAAGATATTTTATACAAGACTTCAGAAGCTTATACAGGTCTAATTTTAGCAAATGAAAACTTAAAAATTAATACAGATAATGTTGAACTTTTGAGCAGACAAGTAGAGACTGATCAAATTAGACTTGAAAGAGGACAAATAACTTTATCTGATGTGTCTCAGTCTGAATCTTCACTAGCAGAAGCACAAGCAAAACTAATACAAGCTGAAAATGAATTATTAACAAGCAAATTAAATTATGAGAATATAATCGGTAAATTAAGTAACCCAAATTCTTTAGATAAAAACTCTATTAATGATTACCCTTTACCTGATAGCCTCAACACAGCAATAGAACTTTCTAAAAAAAATAATCCTAATTTGAAAATTGCCGAATTAGAATTTAATCAAGCACAAAAAGACAAAACTATTGCAAAATCAGATCTTGCACCAACTGCAAATTTATCTTTAGAAAAATCTTATACAGATGATTTTAGTGCAACATATGATGAGAAGGAAAAAGAAACTTTAAAAGCAACAGTCACTTGGCCATTTTATTCAGGGGGTAAAAACTTAGCTTCATTAAACAAAAGTTCGAGTTTAGAGACTAGATCTCGATTAATTTTAGAAAGTGTTTCTAAACAGAACGAGACTAATGTTGCAAGTGCTTGGTCTAGTTATTTATCTAGCAGAAGTTTATTGAACTCTGTTCAAGCTCAAGTTAGAGCTGCCGAAATTGCCAATGAAGGAATTACTGCCGAATATAACAGTGGAGCAGGCAGAACTACTCTAGAAGTAATTCAATCAAACTCACTTCTTCTCAATGCTCAAATTTCACTTGCAAATTCAGAGAGAAATTTCATTCTTTCAAAGTTCAATTTGCTCAAATCTATCGGTTTGCTTCATAGCGATTACTTAAAAATAAAGTAAATATTATCTATTTTAAGGCTAATAAATTAAATCTTGATAATGAGAACAAAATGTGTACATTTAGATAATGATTCGAGTGATAAAAAAAGCAAGAAATGAGGCAAAAAATGACAAAAAATAACTTAAAAGTAGTTAAATCTACAAAAGATCAAGAATTGGAAAATAAAGAAAAGAATAAAGCTTTAGAAGCAGCAATTAGTCAAATTACAGATAATTTTGGAAAAGGCTCTGTAATGAAACTAGGTCAGAAAAGAGCGATGGATATTGAGTCTGTATCTACTGGATCTTTAAGTCTAGATTTAGCTTTAGGAATTGGCGGATTACCAAAAGGGAGAATTATAGAAGTTTATGGACCTGAATCTTCTGGTAAAACGACATTAGCATTACAAGTAGTTGCTGAAGCACAAAAAGCTGGCGGAATCTGTGCATTTGTAGATGCCGAACATGCTTTAGATCCGGTTTATGCTAAAAAATTAGGTGTAAACACAGAAGAGCTTTTAATTTCGCAACCAGACGCTGGTGAACAAGCTTTAGAAATCGCCGATACGTTAGTAAAATCAGGCTCTATTTCAGTAATTGTTATTGACTCAGTTGCAGCTTTAACTCCAAAAGCAGAAATTGAAGGAGAGATGGGCGATCATCATGTTGGTCTTCAATCAAGATTAATGAGCCAGGCTTTAAGAAAATTGACAAGTTCAATTTCAAACACAAACACAATGATGATTTTCATTAATCAAATTAGAATGAAAATTGGAGTTATGTTTGGAAGTCCTGAAACAACATCAGGTGGAAATGCACTTAAGTTTTATTCATCAGTTAGAATGGACATCAGAAGAATTGGTGCCATTAAAGATAAAGATGAAATTATTGGAAACACTACAAGAGTTAAAGTAGTTAAGAATAAAGTTGCACCACCATTCAAAGTAGTTGAATTTGATTTGATGTATGGAAGAGGTATTAGCAAAATGGGTGAACTAGTTGATCTAGGTGCCAAGGCTGATATTATTGAAAAATCAGGAGCATGGTATGCTTATAAAGGTGAGAAAATTGGACAAGGTAGAGAAAATGCGAAAACTTATCTTGCTCAAAACCCTAAAGTTGCTGCAGAAATAGAAATGGCAATTAGAGAAAAAGCTGGTGTGATTTCAAAAAAAATTGAAGGAAATCCATTAGATCCTGAAAAGATTGAAAAAGAGAAAAAAGTAGCTGAAAAAGAAGAAGCTGTTAAAGAAGCTACTCCTCCTAAAAAGAATTAAGTATTAAAGGTCATCTTTAAATTATAAAAGGCGCTTATTATAAGCGCCTTTTCCCTTTATCGCTATCTAGACATAGAACAAAAAAGCTGTATTTTAAAAATATGGCTCAAAAATCATTAAATCAAATAAGAGAGACGTTCTTAAAATATTTTGAGAAAAATGATCATAAGATTGTAGAGTCTAGCAATTTAGTTCCAAATAATGACCCAACATTAATGTTTGCTAATTCTGGAATGGTTCAGTTTAAAAATGTGTTTACTGGTTTAGAGAAAAGAGACTATCAAAGAGCAACAACATCACAAAAATGTGTCAGAGCTGGTGGAAAACATAATGATTTAGAAAATGTTGGTTACACCCCAAGACACCATACATTTTTTGAAATGTTAGGTAATTTTTCGTTTGGAGACTATTTTAAAGAAAAAGCCATTCACTATGCGTGGGATTTAATTACTAAAGATTTTGGATTAGATAAAAATAAACTTTATGTAACAGTTTTTCATGAAGATGATGAAGCCTTTAATTTTTGGAAGAAAATAGCTGGTTTTAATGATCATAAAATTATAAGAATTTCAACCTCAGACAACTTCTGGTCAATGGGTGAAACAGGTCCGTGCGGACCATGCTCAGAAATTTTTTATGATCACGGAGACCATCTAAAAGGAGGTTTGCCTGGTAGTAAAGATGAAGATGGAGATAGATTTATTGAAATTTGGAATTTGGTTTTTATGCAATACGAACAAGTTTCTAAAGATAAAAGAATTAACTTACCCAAACCATCAGTTGATACTGGAATGGGATTAGAGAGAATTGCAGCTCTATTGCAAGGAACTCATGATAATTATGAAACAGATCATTTTAAAAAATTAATTCAGTCAACTTCAGAAATTGTTAAAAAAAAACCGGACAAAGACAATCTTTCAAGTTTTAGAGTTATCGCAGATCATTTAAGAGCTAGTTCATTTTTAATCGCGGAAGGCGTTCTGCCATCAAATGAGGGCAGAGGATACGTTCTAAGACGAATCATGAGAAGAGGAATGAGACACTCTCATTTATTAGGATCGAAGGAACCAGTTTTTTATAATTTGTTTGAAACTCTTAAAATTGAAATGTCAGGTAATTATCCAGAATTAAAAAGAGCGGAGTCATTAATAAAAGAAACTCTTAAAATGGAGGAAGAAAAATTCTTAGTTTTATTAGATCGAGGAATTAAAATATTAAATGATGAAATATTAAAAATTGATAAAGTTCTTCCTGGTGATGTTGCTTTTAAATTATATGATACTTATGGATTTCCATTAGATCTTACTGAAGATATTTTAAGAAATAAATCTCTTTCAATTGATACAAAAAAATTTCAATCATTAATGAAAGAAAGTAGAGAGCTCGCCAAGAAAAATTGGAAAGGATCTGGAGATGCTGCAGTAGAGGATATTTGGTTTGGAATTAGAGACAAGTTAGGTGCTACAGAATTTTTAGGTTATGAAACAAATCAAGCCGAAGGAGTAATTTTATCGTTATTAAAAGATAACAAAGAAGTTAAAGAATTAAAATCAGGTGACGAGGGAATGATTATTACTAACCAAACACCTTTTTATGGAGAGTCAGGTGGTCAAGTAGGAGATATCGGAGGATTTAAGAATGGTGAATTTAGATTTATGGTAACAGATGTACAAAAAAAATTAGGTGATCTTTTTGTTCATTACGGAAAAGTCTTAAATGGGTCTGTAAAACTTGGCGATAATATTGAAATGAAAATAGATAAAATTAGACGAAACAATACAAGAGCTTATCATTCAGCAACACACCTACTTCATGAATCTCTCAGAAGAGTTTTAGGAACACATGTTACCCAAAAAGGTTCATTAGTAGAACCTAGTCGTTTAAGATTTGATTTTAGTCATATGAAACCAATTTCTGAGGATGAGATTAAAAAAATTGAAACATTTGTGAATTCAATGGTGACAAAAAAAACAGATGTAAGAACAAGATTAATGACACCAGATGAGGCTGTAGAAAATGGAGCGTTAGCACTTTTTGGAGAAAAATATGGTGACGAAGTAAGAGTGCTTTCAATGGGAGATGATAATGGGAAGTATTTTTCAACAGAATTATGTGGCGGGACACATGTTAAAAACACAGGCGATATTGGTAAATTTAAAATTATAAACCAATCCTCTATAGCTGCAGGAGTAAGAAGAATAGAAGCTTTAAGAGACAAGCAATTAGAAGATTATTTAAATAATAAAGAAAAACAATTAAATTTATCCTCAAAAAAAAATGAGGAGATAATAAAGGACCTTACAAAACAGATAATAAGTTTGGGAGGAAAGCCAAATATCAATCAATCAGATCAAAAATTATTGATAAAAGATTTAACAAAACAACTAGATACTTTATCAGTTAAATATATTCTTAATGATAAAAAAAAAAATGAAATAAAAGATGAAGAAATCAAAGGTATTAAAATAAGATTTCAAAATGTTGATGGTTTGCCGCCAAAAGAATTAAGAAAACTTGTAGATAATGGCAAAAAAGATTTAGGTGAGGGAATTGTAGTAGTTTTTGCGAGCAAAGATGACAAAGTTGGTGTTGCTGTTGGTATAACAGATAAATTAACTAATAAATTTGATGCTGTTAAATTTGTAAAATTAAGTTCTGAGATTATTGGTGGTCAAGGAGGTGGTGGTAGAAAAGATTTTGCTCAAGCAGGAGGCCAAGACTCAAGTAAGATTAGTGAAGCTTTTGCAAAAATAAAGTCTCTAATTTAATTTCTTTTTTAATCTTCCATCAATCTCATCTAACAATCGGTTAGTAGTTAGATATTTACTTGAAGGTCCAATTAAAACTGCTAAATCTTTTGTCATAAAACCACTTTCAACACATTCTATGCAGACATTCTCAATTATATTCGCAAATTTGATTAATTCATTATTTTCGTCTAACTTTCCCCTGTGAGCTAATCCTCTAGTCCATGCGAAAATTGAGGCAATAGGATTTGTAGAAGTTTCTTTACCTTGTTGATGTAATCTAAAGTGTCTGGTTACTGTACCGTGCGCAGCCTCCGCCTCCATAACTTTTCCATCTGGAGTTAACAATGTACTTGTCATCAATCCTAATGAGCCATAACCCTGAGCCATTGTATCTGATTGTACATCGCCATCATAATTTTTACATGCCCAAATATATTTTCCACTCCACTTCATTGCACATGCTACCATGTCATCGATCAACCTGTGTTCATAAGTTATTTTTGCTTCTTCAAACTTTTTTTTAAATTCTTTATCAAAAACTTGTTCAAATATATCTTTAAATCTTCCGTCATACTTTTTTAAAATAGTATTTTTTGTCGAAAGATAAACAGGCCACTTTTTTATCAATCCATAACTAAAACAAGATCTTGCAAAATCTTCAATTGATTTATCTAAATTATACATTGAAAGTGCAACTCCAGGTCCTGTAAAGTTGAAAACCTCATGTTTAATTTCTTCTTTTCCATTTTCAGATGTCCATTTCACTTCTAATTTTCCTTTTCCAGGAACTTTAAAATCTGTCGCTCTGTATTGATCGCCAAATGCGTGTCTTCCAATAATTACTGGATCTTTCCATGAAGGAACTAACTTTGGAATATTTTTACAAATTATAGGCTCTCTGAATACTGTGCCTCCAATAATATTTCTTATTGTACCATTTGGAGATCTCCACATTTTTTTTAGTTTAAATTCCTCAACCCTTGTTTCGTCAGGAGTTATTGTTGCGCATTTAATTCCAACCCCTATTTTTTTTATTGCGTTAGCAGAGTCTATAGTTATTTGATCATCGGTTTGATCCCTGCTTTTCATTCCTAAATCATAGTATTCAATTCCAAGATCTAGATAAGGCAAAATTAGTTTATTTTTAATGAACTCCCAGATAATTCTGGTCATTTCATCTCCATCTAGCTCTACAACTTGATTTTTTACTTTGATTTTACTCATTTAAATGAAACATCTTATTAATTGAATTTCGTAGTTTTATATACATATTAATCAAAAATTATCAAATATAAGAACATGTTTAGTAAAATCTTTCCAAAACTTCACTCTGAGGGTTATAAATTTATTGTAATTGCAGTTATATTAACAATTATTTTTTATAGCTTTAGTAACTTTTTAGGTTTAATCGGTCTTGTACTCTCAATTTGGGTTTATTATTTTTTCAGAGACCCCGAAAGAGTAATTATTAATGATGATAATTATTTGGTAAGCCCAGCGGATGGTGAGATAATTAAAGTTGAAGAAGTTGATGGTCCAAAAGAGTTGGGATTAGAAAATAGGAAATTTAAAAAGATTAGTATCTTTATGAATGTTTTTGATTGTCATGTGAACAGGACACCATGCAAAGGACAAATAGAAGAAATATTATATAAACCAGGAAAATTTTTTAATGCATCATTAGACAAAGCTAGTGAAGATAACGAAAGAAATTATTATAAGATAAATGATATACATGGAGATGAAATCGTAGTAGTTCAAATTGCAGGTTTGATTGCTAGGAGAATTGTTTGCGAAACAAATAAAAATCAAAATTTATCTCAAGGTGAAAGAATAGGAATGATTAGATTTGGAAGCAGAGCAGATGTTTATTATGAGAATTACCAACCTTTAGTTAAAATTGGACAAAGAGCTATTTCCGGTGAAACTTTGTTAGCAAAAAAATAGCTTATGGAACAACAAAAAAATAAATTTAAAATTGTCTCTGATAAAAAAACAAGATTAATTTTACCCAATGCAATTACCTTAATAGGTGTTTGTATAGGCTTAACATCAATTAAATTCGCGATTGATGGAAAGTTTGCAATAGCTATTATTGCAATTTTATTTGCAAGTTTGATGGATGCATTAGATGGCCGAATAGCTAGATTAATTAAAGGTACTTCAAAAATGGGTAAAGAATTAGATTCGCTTGGAGATGTTATAAGTTTTGGAGTTGCACCAGCGCTAATAATGTATTTCTGGAACTTACAATATTTAGAAAGATTAGGCTGGTTTGTTTGTTTAACTTATGTAGTTTGTGTTGCTTTAAGATTAGCAAGATTTAATATTAACACAGAAGAAGATCCTTCTTGGAGAGATAACTTTTTTGAAGGTGTACCTTCGCCAGCTGGAGGTATATTGGTTTTAATGCCTTTAATTCTGAGTTTTAGTGGTTTAGAAAAATTTTTATTTAAAATTGATTATGATTTGTTAGTACCAATTTTTTTCATTATAGTTTCAATATTATTAATTAGTACTATTCCAACATATTCATTCAAAAAAATAGTTATACCAAGAACAATGACAAAATTTTTATTATTTGGAATAGTTTTATTTTTTGGTGCATTATTAGTTTATACTTTTAAAATTTTAGCTGTTAGTTGTTTAATCTATATTTGTTTAATTCCTATAAGTTATTTTCACTATAAAAAGATAAAAAAAGAAAAAAATATTACCTCAGATAAAGAAGAAGGATTAGAAGACGTTTTGTAGATGAAAAAAAATGCAATTGTTTCTTTAGCAGATGCTAACTATTATCCACTTCTAGAGGAACTAATAGAATCTATTAGGCGTTTCAAACAAAGCAAGGATATTGCAATTTGTATTTTGGATGCAGGTTTAGAAATAAAACAAAAAGAGTCACTTCTTAAAAAAGTTGATGAATTGAAGTCTGCTGAATGGGATATTGAAGTTCCAAATTATAAAGTAAAGAATAAAGAATGGCTTAAAAGCCAAGTATCAAGAGCTTTTTTGCCAAAGTACTTTCCAAATTATAAAAAATACTTATGGATAGATTGTGATGCATGGGTAAATGATTGGCAATCTGTTGAACTATATTTTAAGGCTTGTGAAAATGGAAAACTTGGAATTACACAAACTATTGGCCCTGGGTACAAGATTACTTCTAAAGTTAATTGGTTATTTGGCAAGCTCGCAATCATAAAATCTCAAAATTTTAAACATGCAGTTAAATCCAAAATTGGATATTCAAAAGCTCGAAAACTTGCTTTTGCACCTCATATTAACATTGGTGTTTTTTCAATGGAGGAAGATTCACCTGGATGGGACTCTTGGCAAAAAAATTTATTTCAAACTCTTAAGGCTGGTAATGTATTTGGATCTGAGGGGTTAGCCATAAATATGTCAGTTTATATTGATGAAATAGAAACAGAGTTTTTGCCATTAAATTGTAATTGGATAACGAGTAATTTATTACCTAAATTTGATGAAATGAATTCTACTTTTGTAGAACCTTTTTTACCAAATAATAAAATTGGGATAATGCATCTTGCTGCAGGTATTTGGAAAGATGGTAAAGATATGAGAGTTGATAAAAATATAAAAATACAAATAGAAAATCTTGAAGGAAAGTTTTTAGAAAAAAGTCTAAGATTTAGTAATTAATTGAAGAAAAATAAAATTTCAAAAAATTGGATCAACAAACAATCAAGAGATGCTTATGTACGACAATCTAAAATTGACGGTTATAGGGCTAGATCTGCATATAAATTAATTGAGATAGATCAAAAATATAAAATTTTTAAAACAGGATTGACCGTAATTGATATTGGTGCAGCACCTGGTAGTTGGTCTCAATATGCTTCAAAAGTTGTCAAAAAAGGAAAAATAATTTCTATCGACTTAAAAGAAATGGAAATAATATTAAACACACTTCAGATTAAAGGAGATTTTACTTTAAAAGAAACTCAAGAAAAAATTAAAAAATTATTAACTAAAAAATCTAATGTTGTTATGTCTGACATGGCTGTTAATACGACTGGTATAAAAGACCTTGACTCAATCCAAACAGGAGAATTGTGTAAAGAAGCCATGTTGTTCTCAAAAGATATTTTAATTGAAAAAGGGTATTTTATATCAAAAATATTCATGGGTAGTACTTTTAATGAAATTGTCGCACTAGGAAAAAAAATCTTTAAAGAAGTTAAGGTTTTTAAACCAAAATCAAGTCGTAAAGATTCCAAAGAAAGTTTTATAATTTGTAAAAATTTAAGATAGACACTTTAAAAATAAAAGGAATCATATATAAATGATTATGGTTCCTATTAAAGAAGCTCTTACCTTTGATGATGTAACGTTAGCACCAAAGTATTCGGAAATTCTGCCATCAGAAGTAGACACAAGTATTAAATTAACTGAAAATTTAAAATTAAAAATTCCATTATTATCATCTGCAATGGATACTGTTACAGAAAGTAAAATGGCAATAGCTATTGCTAAAGCAGGTGGAATAGGAGTTATTCACAGAAATTTGAATGTAAAAAAACAAATAAGTGAAATTAAAAAAGTAAAAAGAAATAATTTAATGATTGGAGCGGCAGTAGGAGCTGGTCCAGATGAACTCAAAAGAGCAAAAGCAATTTTAAAAGAAGGAGTCAATTTAATTGTAGTTGACACAGCTCATGGTCATACAAAAAAAGTTTCGGAAATAATCAAATTAATTAGAAAAATTAAGAGTAAAAAAACAGCTTTATGCGCGGGCAATATTGCTACTCCTGAGGCCGCTAAATTCTTACTTAATTTGGGTGTTGATATAATTAAAGTTGGGATTGGTCCCGGCTCAATTTGCACCACCCGATTGGTTGCTGGAATTGGTGTTCCACAATTAAGTGCAATTCTCACAGTGAGAAATGGTATTAAGAATAAAAAAGTAAAGATCATAGCAGATGGGGGAATTAAATATTCAGGAGATTTAGCAAAAGCTTTTGCGGCAGGAGCAGATGCCGTCATGGTAGGATCATTATTTGCAGGAACAGATGAAGCTCCTGGTAGATTAATTAAAAGAAATGGAAAATATTTTAAGAGCTTTAGAGGAATGGGATCTGTTGGAGCAATGAATAAAGGTTCAGCTGATAGATATTTTCAATCAAAACAAAAGGATTTATCAAAGTATGTACCTGAAGGGGTAGAAGGTTATGCAAAATATAAGGGAAAGGTTAACAATATTATCTATAAGTTGATAGGTGGATTAAGATCATCTATGGGTTATTTAGGATCTAAACAAATAAAATATTTAAGGAATAAGCCAAAATTTGTAAAAATTACAAAAGCAGGATTTTATGAAAGTATGGTCCACAGTGTTGATATAGTAAAAACTGATACTAAATATTGATGATTAAATTTTTTAAAATAATAACTTTAATAAGTTTTATCATTTACCCTAACATTTCTTTTGGTAATGAAAATTATTTTAATGAAGGAGTTAAATTATTTGAGAAAAAAAGATATGAAGACGCAAAATTTTTATTACAAAGAAGTATAGTTTTTGATCCTAAACATGCTGATTCATATTTATATTTAGCCAAAATTTATAAAGAAAAGGATGATCAAAAAAATGAAGAAAAAAATCTAGAAACGACTTTATTGATCGATCCAGTAAATGAAGAGGCAATTTTAATGCTGATGGAAATAGGAATAAAAAAAACTAATTATTCAAAAGTCAAGGAATTATCAGAAAGATTTACAAAAGTTTGTAAAAATTTATGTACAAAAAATAAAAAAATTATAGAGGATTTAAATAATTTAGAACCAGAAAATGAGTCTTGATTTAAATTTAGACAAAATCTTAATTATTGATTTTGGTTCACAATTTACTCAATTAATTGTAAGAAGAATTAGAGAACTTGGAGTATATTCAGAATTAACAAGTCATAAAAAAATAAAAAGTTCACAAATTAAACAAAATATAAAAGGAATAGTTTTGTCTGGAGGTCCTTTAAATGTTTACCAGCTTAATCAAAATTTATTTGATAAAAAAATTTTAAAACTAGGAATTCCAATTTTAGGAATTTGTTTTGGTCATCAGATTTTATCAAAATTTAATGGCGGCAAAGTAAAACAATCAAAACATAGAGAATTTGGTTTAGCTAATATTAATAAAAAAAATAATAGTTTATTAATTAAAAATTTTTTTATTAAAAAAAGAATAAAGGTATGGATGAGCCATGCTGACCAAGTTTATAAATTACCTAAATCATTTAAAGTTATTGCATCAAGTGAAAATTCAAAATTTGCTATAGTAGAAAGTAAGAATGAAAAAATTTTTGGTGTGCAATTTCATCCAGAAGTTACACATACAGAAAATGGAAGAAAATTAATAAGTAATTTTATTTTTGATATTTGTAAAATTAAAAAAAATTGGTCTTCAAAAAGCCAAAAAATTCAATTGATTAAAGAGGTGAAGCAACAAGTTGGATCAAATAAAGTAATTTGCGCTCTATCAGGAGGTGTAGATAGTAGTGTCGTTGCTCAGCTTTTAAATAAGGCAATTGGAAAAAAATTATATTGTATATTTGTTAACACTGGATTGCTTAGAAAAAATGAAGAAAAACAAGTAATCACAACCTTTAAAAAAAGATTAAAAATTAATTTGATTTATGTAAATGCTGAAAAAGAATTTATTAAAAGATTAAGAAATATTTCAGATCCAGAAAAAAAAAGGAAAATAATTGGAAATTTATTTATTAAAATTTTTGAACGTTATGCAAAAAAGATTAAGAATGTAAAATTTTTAGCTCAAGGTACTCTTTATCCTGATCTAATTGAGAGTAAATCTGTGACTGGCAGTCAAACTTCAAAAATTAAATCTCACCATAATGTTGGTGGATTACCAAAAAAAATGAATCTTAACCTTATTGAACCACTTAAATTTTTGTTTAAAGATGAAGTGAGAAAATTAGGATTAGAATTAAAATTAAGTAAAGAAATTATTTCTAGACATCCTTTCCCCGGTCCAGGTTTAGCTATAAGAATGCCAGGCTTGATAACAAAAGAAAAAATTAAAATTTTAAAAGAGGCTGATCATTACTTTATTCAGGCTTTAAGAAAACACAATTTATATAATAAGATATGGCAAGCATATGCAGCTTTACTTCCAGTTAAAACAGTTGGTGTAATGGGAGATAATCGAACATATGAATATTTATGTTTGTTAAGAGCTATTACTTCTCAAGATGGTATGACTGCAGATTTTTATGAATTTAAAAAATCATTTATTCAAGAGATCTCTAATAAAATTGTGAATAGTATTAGGGGAATTAATAGAGTAGTTTATGATATAACCTCAAAGCCTCCTAGCACTATAGAGCTAGAATAAATGAATAAAAAAATAAAAAAAATTCTTAATAAAAAAAACAAATCTAAAATTGTTTGTCTTACAGCTTATTCAAAAAATGTTGCTGAAATTTTAGATAATCATTGTGATCTGGTGTTGGTAGGGGACTCTTTAGGATCGGTTCTTTATAATTATAAATCAACTAGAGAAGTAACTTTAGAGACAATGATTAATCATTCCATAAGTGTCAGGTCAGGAGTAAAACAATCATTAATGGTTGTTGATATGCCTTATAATACATACCGTAATCCAAAAGAAGCATTAAAAAATGCGAAATTAGTAATGAAAAAAACTAAATGTGATGCAGTTAAATTAGAGGGTGGAAAAAAAATAATCCCAATAGTTAAAAAATTAGTTCAAAATAAAATACCTGTTATGGGCCATGTTGGCATATTACCTCAAACGGACAAGAAATTTACTTTTAAAGGAAAAAAACAACAAGAAAGCGATAGAATTTTAAATGATACAAAACTTTTAGAAAATGCAGGAGCTTTTTCGATTGTATTAGAATGTATAGAAACAAAGTTATCAAAAAAAATTACTGATAATCTTCTAATTCCATCAATTGGAATAGGTTCCTCCGCTAATTGTGATGGCCAAGTCTTGGTAATTGATGATTTGATTGGTTTAAGTAAGAGCAAATTTAAATTTGTTAAAAAGTATATCAATATTAGTAGAATTATTGAAAATGCAGTTAAAAGATATAAATCAGAAGTCACAAAAAAAAGATTCCCTTCTAGAAAACATTCATTTAATACTTAATCAAACTATGGTTAATTAACCATTAAATGGAAATTAGTAAATTAGAACCAAAATATATTAAAAAAAACAATCCTAGAGTAGGCTTAATTACTTTAGCTAGTGATTTTAGTATTGAAAAAGATTTTAATAATATAATTTACGGAAGAGATATAGATTTGTATTCAAACAGAATTAAATCATATAATCCACTTACAAATGAAACATTAAAAAAAATGGCCAATGACATCACTGATGTGACTAAAGAAATTTTACCAGACCAAAAATTAGATTGTGTTGCATATGGGTGTACTTCAGGAACCATAGCTGTGGGATATAAATCTATTTATGAGAAGGTAAACTTAGCTAAACCAAATACCAAAGTAACTACTCCAATTACATCCGCAATCAATGCATTGAAAAAACTTAAGATAAATAAAATATCAATATTCACTCCATATACAGACGAAATTAACCAGTCTGTTATTAAATACTTTGAAGAAGAAAATATAGAAATTTTAGAGTTATCTTATTTTGATATAGCTTCAGATCTAGATATAGGAAGAGTTGATCCAGATCATTTATATGAAGTATTGAGTAAACAAGACCTTTCAAAAAGTGATGCATTATTTGTTTCTTGCACAGCATTACCAGTGTTATCTATAATTAATGATTTAGAAAAAAAACTAGGAAAGATAGTATTGTCAAGCAATCAGACATTGATTTGGGATACTCTTAATCAAATAGATTATAAAAATAAAATTGAAGGCTATGGAGAATTGTTTAATAATTAATTATGCTTTTTAGTAAAGAAGAATATAAGCAAAGACTTTCTAAAGTTCAAAAAATGATGCAAGAAAAAGGCATCGAACTTTTAATTTCTCACGATACAAACAATATGAATTATCTAACAGGTTATGATGCCTGGTCTTTTTATTATGCACAATGTGTAATAGTGCATGTGAATGCTGATGAACCTATATGTTTTGTAAGAGAACAAGATGCAGGCGGAGCTTTTATTAAAACTTATGTTAAAAAAGAAAACATAATTGTTTATGATGAACACTATATTCATACATGGCCAAAACATCCTTACGATTATTTAGTTAAAATAATTAAAGACAAAAATTGGGATAAACTTTCAATAGGATTAGAGATGGATGCCCACTACTTTACAGCATTTTGTTATGAAAAAATTAAGCAAGGATTACCAAATGCTAAAATTAAAGACTCAGAAAGATTAGTAAATTGGGCAAGATTGGTAAAATCTAATACTGAAATTGATTATATGAAATCTGCTGCAAAAATTTCTGAAATAGGAATGAAGACAGCCTTTGAAGTAATCAAACCTGGAGTTAGACAATGTGATGCTGTCGGTGAGATTCAAAAAGCTTTATTTTATGGAACACCTAAATTCGGTGGAGAATATGCAAGTATTGCAACTTTATTACCAACTGGAAAAGGCACTTCAGCTTCACATTTAACTGCTACACAAGATAAATTTGTAGAGGGTGAAGCAACTATTATTGAGTTATCTGGTGTTTACAAAAGATATCACGCTCCTATGGCTCGTACAGTATTATTAGGAAAACCTAATCAATTAAAAATTGATACGATGAAAAAAACAATAGAGGCTCTTCAAGCAGGAATAGACGCTACAAAACCAGGAAATACAGTCGACGATGTTGCAAAAGCTTTTTGGAAAGTGTTAGATAAATATGGAATAGAAAAAAAATCTAGAACTGGTTATTCGATTGGAATTGGTTATCCACCAGATTGGGGTGAACATACACTCAATATATACAAAGGAGATATGACACTTTTGGAACCTAACGTTTGTTTTCATATGATTGCTGTAATGCAGTTTGGAGATTGGGGTGTAGAAGCTTCAGAAGCAATAAGAGTAACCGATAAAGGATCCGAATTATTTTGTAATATGTCCAAAGAACTTCACGTTAAAAGCTAGTTATTAAAGGTTGATATTTATTCTTACAAATGTTTAAAAGTTAAAAAATATTATGGCCTCAAAAAAAGATTTCGTAAAATTTGATAAAGTAGATAAAAGCTACGATGGGAAAGTATTAGTTGTCAAAGACTTACAGTTAGATATAGCTGAGGGTGAATTTGTTACAATGTTGGGTCCATCTGGTTCAGGGAAAACAACTTGTCTGATGATGTTAGCGGGTTTTGAAACTCCAACTCATGGTGAAATTTATTTAGATGGAAAGGCAATTTCAAGTATTCCTCCACATAAAAGAGGTATAGGTATGGTCTTTCAAAACTATGCTTTATTTCCTCATATGACAGTTTATGAAAATCTCGCTTTCCCTTTAAGAGTTAGAAAAATTCCAAAGGATGAGGCCGATAAAAAAATTGATAAGGCATTATCGATGGTATCTCTACAAGGATTTGCATCAAGAATGCCAGGACAATTATCTGGTGGACAACAACAAAGAGTAGCAGTAGCTAGATCTTTAGTATTTGATCCACAATTGGTTTTAATGGATGAACCTTTAGGTGCATTAGATAAAAACTTAAGAGAGAGCATGCAATATGAAATTAAACACATTCATGAGAGCATAGGAGTAACTGTTGTTTATGTTACCCACGATCAAAGTGAAGCATTAACGATGTCAAATCGAATTGCCGTTTTTAATGATGGTAAAGTTCAGCAACTTTCTAGTCCTGATGAACTATATGAAAAACCTGTTAACTCATTTGTTGCAGAGTTTATAGGTGAAAATAATACCTTTGCTGGAGAAGTTTCAGATATTTCTGGAGGGAAATGTAAAGTAAAATTATCAAATGCAGAAATATTGGCGAATCCTATCTCTGTTAAGGTCAAGGGAGAACGTACCACAGTATCTTTGAGGCCAGAGCGTGCATTAATAAATCCAACTAGCAAGATGGATAATATACATGGTGGAAAAATTGAAGAAGTTATCTATCATGGAGATCATACACGAGTAAGAATTAATCTTTTAGGTAATTCTGATTTTATTTTAAAAGTTCCAAACAGTTCATCTAACTTAGATATTAAATTAGGCAATGAAATTAAGATTGGTTGGAATAGTGAGGATGCTAGAGCTCTAGATCCAAAATAGACATCTCATAAGTCTTTATATATTTGATGAAAAAGGCCTGTTGACTCTCTCGCCTGAAGTTGTTTTAATTAGTTTTTTAAACGTTTAAACGGAGGAATAATGAAAAAACTAAGTAAAATATTACTAGCTATTTCTTTTGTACTTTCACTAACTACTTCAGCATTTGCAACTACAGTAACTGCAGTGTCTTGGGGTGGGGCTTATACTGAGTCTCAAAAGTTAGGTTATGGTGATCCTACTGCTAAAAAACTAGGCATTAACATTGCTTGGGTTGATTATTCAGGTGGTTTATCAGAAATCAAAGCACAAAAAGAAGCTGGAAAGATCACGTGGGATATAATCGACGTGTTTGCAATGGATACTATCACTGGATGTGATGAAGGATTATTTGTTGAATTTGATTTTGACAAAGACTTCCCACCAGCTCCAGATGGAACTCCAGCAAGTAAAGATTTCTTTACTGCAATGCCAAGTAAATGTGCTGTAGGAAATATTTTATATTCTTGGAACTATGCTTATAACACTGAAAACGTTAAAGGTACTCCAAAGACTATCAAAGATTTCTTTAACACAAAGAAATTCCCTGGAAAAAGAGCTATCTACAAAAGCGCTTTAACTAATTTAGAGATCGCTTTAGCTGCAGATGGTATTAAGCCAGGTAAAGGCGGAGCAAAAATCTACAAAGCTTTAGAAACAGAAAAAGGTGTTGAAAGAGCAATGAATAAGATCAAAGAATTATGTACAGATCCAAAAGGTGGATGTGTATTTTGGTCTGCAGGTGCTCAACCACCAGAACTGTTAGTATCAGGTGAAGTAGTAATGGCTACTGGTTGGAATGGTAGATTCTTCAATGCAGAAATTGGAGAAGGTGCACCAATCAAACAAGTTTGGGATGGCCAAGGTCTTGACTACGAATATTTCGTTCAAGTTAAAGGTGGACCAAACGATGCTAATGGTATGGCTAAAAAAGCTTTAGCTATGATGACTAGTGCAGAGATGTTAGCAGGAAGTGCTAAATACATCGCATATGCGCCTTGGAGAAAATCTTCAATCGCAATTATGGAAAAAGGTGAGCCGTGGTATAAAGATGGTAAGACTAACATGGTACCACAAATGCCAACTGCACCAGCTAACACTAAAAACTACTTCCTAGTAGATCCAATTTTCTGGGCTGATAACGGAACAGAGCTTGGTGAAAAATGGGAAGCTATGAAAGCTGGTCTATAATTTAAGTTTTCATAAACTTAATTATATATTATAATTTAAGGGCGGTTATTTTTAACCGCCCTTTTTATTTATGAGCTCAGAAACAAAACAGATTCTAACAACAGATGGCATACCTTTAGAGGTAAGTCTTAAAAAAGCTGAAAAAAAAAATAAAATCAAAGCTTTCTTGCTTGTTGCTCCTTTATTATTTTTTTTAATTATCACTTATGTTTTTCCAATAGGTGACATGTTGTTCAGAAGTGTTGATGATAAAATGGTAACACAAATGCTTCCAAAAACTTTTAAAGCTATGGAAAGTTGGGATGGTCAAGAATTACCTGAAGAAGAAGTTTTTGCTGCTTTTCATGAAGATTTTATAAAATTAGTTGAAGATAAACGTGAGGGTAAATTATCTACTCAGTTAAATTACACAAAGAATGGATTTAAAAGTATTATTAAAAAACTTCGTAGAGCATCAAAAAAATTTGAAGAAGGAAATTATAAAGAACAAATAATGTCAGTGCATAAACGATGGGCTGACGTTGAGTACTGGAGAGCGATTCAAAGAAGAGCTCCTGAATTTACAGGTCAAAAATATCTCAAAGGAATGGATATGTATGTAAATGAGGAGGGGAAAATAGTAAGTGTTGAGGAAGATAGAAGAATTCATAGAGTGTTGTGGTTAAGAACTTTGGAGATTGCATTCTTTGTAACAGTCTTTTGTTTCTTAATGGCTTATCCAATAGCTCATTTATTAGCTACTTTACCTATGAAGTACAGTAACTTATTGATGATCTGCGTACTGCTACCGTTTTGGACTTCATTGCTTGTACGAACTGCTAGTTGGATGATTTTGTTACAACAGCAGGGGATTGTAAATGATTTCTTTGTCGGAATAGGTTTGGTAGCAGACGATAATAGACCTGAGATGATGTATAATAAGACAGGAAGTTATGTTGCAATGACACAAATATTGCTGCCATTTATGGTGTTGCCATTATACAGTGTAATGAAAACTATCTCACCAAGTCTAATGAGAGCTGGAAAATCATTAGGTGGAACGCCATTTGTAGCATTTTGGAAAGTTTATTTCCCATTAACAATACCTGGAATAGGTGCTGGGTGTTTATTAGTATTTATTTTAGCAATTGGTTATTACATAACACCAGCCTTGGTTGGTGGTGCTTCTGGTACTTTAATAAGTAATCAAATAGCATTTCATATGAAAAGTACTCTCGATTGGAGTTTTGCATCAGCAATGGGACTAATGTTGTTGAGTGGAGTATTGGTTATTTATTGGCTTTATAACAAAATAGTTGGAATTGATAATATTAAATTAGGATAATTATAATGGCTTTACCAAAATATACCGAACCACATTACAGAATTTGGCATTATGTATATCTTACAATCTGTGGTGCAGTTTTCTTTTTTCTTATTGCACCTCTATTCGTTATTTTTCCACTATCGTTTAATGCAGAAGAATTTTTAAGCTTTTCTGATGGAATGAAAAGTTTAGACCCAGACGCTTTTTCATTGAGATGGTATAAGGACATGATTTATGGAACTAAAAATCCATGGGGATTAGCTGCTAAGAATAGTTTCATTATAGCAATCTTTGCAACTATAGGATCAGTAATCCTTGGAACAGTTGCGGCTTTAGGATTGAGTAGCAGGCATATGCCTTACAAGGGCTTAATAATGGCAGTATTAATTTCACCAATGATTGTTCCGTTAATTATTTCTGGTGTTGCAATATTTTTCTTTATGGCAAAAGCCGGTTTGGCAGCAACACATACAGGAATAGTTCTAGCACACATTATTTTAGGAACACCTTTTGTAGTAATTACAGTGACAGCCACATTATCAGGATTTGACCACAGTGTTACAAGAGCAGCTGCAAGTTTAGGCAGTGATCCAGTAAATACATTTATGAAAATAACTTTGCCACTAATTTTACCTGGAGTTATTTCAGGAGGATTATTTGCTTTTGTGACTTCATTTGACGAAGTTGTTGTTGTTTTATTTTTAGCAGGATTAGAAAATACAACTATACCAATTCAAATGTGGACGGGTCTTAGAGAACAATTAAGTCCAACTATTTTAGCTGTAGCAACTTGTTTGATTATATTATCAACATTGATATTGGTTACCGCTGAGCTTTTAAGAAGAAGATCTGAGAGACTCAGAGGAATAAATCGATAATAAAATTGTTTCATGAAGATTAAGAATGTTGTTGTGATTGGCTCAGGTACAATGGGCAGTGGTATAGCAGCTCACCTTTGTAATGCAAATATACCAGTTACATTATTAGATTTAAAAACTGAAATTAGTGAAAAAGCAAGAGAACGAATTCACAAATCGAGACCACCTTTATTAATTGATAAAACAAAAATTGATAATATTAAAGTTGGAAATATATCTGATGATTTCGATGTAGTTAAAGATGCTGACTGGATTGTCGAGGCAGTTGTAGAGAGAATTGATATAAAACATCAAATTTATGATAAAATTTTTAAAAGCAGGAAAGATGGAGCAATAGTTTCATCAAACACTTCCTCAATCCCAATTAAAGTTTTATCTCAAAATTTAAATAAAGATCAAAAAAAAGATTTTTGTATTACTCATTTTTTTAACCCAGTTAGATATATGGGTCTTCTAGAAATAGTAAAGAATGAAGACAATGATTTAAATAAGATAAATCAATTAAAAGAATTTTGTGAAGTTGAATTGGGTAAAGGAGCAATTGTATGCAATGATACCCCAGGTTTTTTAGGAAATA
Organism: Candidatus Pelagibacter communis; assembly: GCF_001179925.1. Classification (GTDB taxonomy): domain Bacteria; phylum Pseudomonadota; class Alphaproteobacteria; order Pelagibacterales; family Pelagibacteraceae; genus Pelagibacter; species Pelagibacter ubique_E. Next base: position 74,946 of record NZ_CVSF01000067.1, read on the forward strand.
GGGTAGGTGTGTACGCAATGCAGATCGCAATGACTGAAGCATTTAAGATGAAACTTTCTGTGGAGGAAGCAGATGCAATCTTTGGAAGACCTATGGGTATACCTAAAACAGGAGTTTTTGGATTATATGATTTGATTGGAATAGATTTAATGGCAGATGTTTTAAAAAGTTTTATTAAAGAGCTTCCAAAATCTGATGAGTTCCATGAAGTTGCTAAAGAAATTCCTTTAGTAAAAAAATTGATTGAAACTGGATATACGGGGAGAAAAGGCAAAGGCGGCTTCTACAGAATGAAGAAGACTGATAGTGGAAAAATTATGGAAGCTATTAATCTTGAAACTGGCGAGTATTCAACAAGTCAAAAAATAGATATTAAGTCCGATAAAGTAGATTTAAAGGCTCTAATTAATAGAAAAGATAAATATGGAGAATATGCTTGGTCAGTATTATCCAAGATAATAAAATATGCTTCATCACTAGTTCCTGGGATTACCAAAGAATTTAATGACATAGACGAGGCAATGAGACTTGGATTTAACTGGGCGAAAGGACCTTTTGAGATGTTAGAAGAAATTGGTGTTAAAAATTTCTTCGATAAAGTTGATGAATATAAAGGTAATAACTTTTTAGAAAATTTGTCGAATTCTAAAGATGAAAATTTTTATGGTGAAAGGCAAAAATATACATCAATTGAAACTTTAGGTAAGATCAAAAAAACCGCCTCAAGTATTGATGGCAATAGTTCAGCTGCAATTTATAGATTTAATGATTTTAATATTGTTGAGTTTACGACTAAAGCTAATGCACTCGATTATGACTCAATGGATGCACTTAAGAAAGCAACGGATAAACCTTTAATAATAATTAATGAGAGTATGCAATTTTCTGCAGGCGTTAACCTGACCTATACTATGGAATTTGCTAATAAAAATGATTTTAAATCGATAGAAAAATTTATTAAATATTTTCAACAAACTTGCAAACATCTAAAGTACTCTAAATACCCAGTTATATCTGCTCCATCAGGTCTAACTTTGGGTGGAGGTTTTGAAGTTTTAGTTCAAAGTAATTTTGTAGCCTCACATACAAATATTGTGATCGGATTAGTAGAAACTATTGTTGGATTAATTCCAGCCGGAGGTGGATGTAAAGAAATGTTGGCTAGATGGTTAAACACTGAAGAGGCTAAGAAAAATCCAAAATATGCACCTTTGAAAGTATTTGATATAATTGGCTATGGTAAAACAGCTACGTCTCCAGTTGAGGCAGAACCTTTGAAATACTTATTACCTGAAAACAAAAGAATTATGAATAGAAATAGCTTACTTGAAGTATCAAAAAAAATCTTAAATGAAAATAAGGACTTTAAAGCACCCAATGAGCTTACATTTAATTTACCAGGTAAAGCAGTTATAGATGATATGAATAAAATCTTAGAAAAACTTTATAATGATAAAGTTATATTGGATCATGGCTTGGTAGTTGCCAAAGAATTAGCCCATGTATTAAGTGGTGGTGAGACTACAAGTGATAAAACTCTTACAGAGGATGATTTGTTTAAATTAGAACTTGATGCTTTTATGAGATTAATTGAAACCAAACAAACTCAAGATAGAATCAAACATACTCTTGCTACTGGCAAACCTTTGGTTAATTAAATAATCTAAGAGTATTTATAAAGTCAGGCCTTAAAACATATTCAGATTTATTTGAGTATTTTATTTTTTCTAAAGCCTCTATGCCAAATATAACTTTTCCAATGGGTGTGTATTCTCCTTCATATAAAGGCTCATCCTGAAGAATTATAAAAAATTGACTATCTTCAGTATCATATTTTAAAGATCGAGTTAATCCTACGCTTCCTTTAGTGTAGTTAAAATTTTTATCAACTTCAGATTTGATTGTGCCTAGACCAGATTTTCCAGTTCCAATTTTACCATAATCAATGTTTCCTTTTCTTCCAAATTCTAAATCACCTGCTTGTACAAGTTTATCTTTAATTACCCTATGAAATGCTACGTCATCATAGGCATTGGATTTAACCAGTGTTTTAAATCTTTCTACTCCATTAGGAGATATGTCTGGATATAATTCTATAATTACATTTCCACATTCAACGTTCAGAATTGCTATATTATTTGTATTTTTAAAATTGATTTTTTTTGGATCATAGTTCTTAACAAATAAACATTTATTTTTTAGTAAAACAAAAGAAGTAATTGAAAATAAACCTAAAATTACAACAAAAATAAATATTATTTTTTCAGATTTTGATGCTTTTATCTTTTCAATCATAAAATAAAACTTTCATCAATTTTCATGAGCCCTTTTTTTATGAATTCTATCTTTTTTTTGAGAATAGGATCAATTGTTTCAGGTAAATTTCCATACATTAAATGAGAAAATACTTCCGCCATATCCTCAGATGCAGTTGATCGTGAGTATTCAGTAATAAAACCATCTGGTTTAGAATATGTATCTAAACCTATTTTCTTCGTGCAAGTTGAACATTCTGCATAATTAAACTCTTTAGGATTAAAACTGGACCAAATTTTTTCATTAAATATGTCTTTGTAACTGTCATTTATTATGTGGAACACTTCATGATGTAATACTCTTTCAAAATATTTATCGTTAAACTTTATATCGACAATCAAAGTTTTCATTACATTATCAGGTATCCCAGCAGTGTTGATGCCTGAGATTGACAAGTCCTCACACATAACAATGTATTTTAAATTTATTTTTTTTAAAAATTTTTGAGAATATCTATTAAGATTTTTTTCAATAATCTTATATTTTCTATCTAGATCTTGTTTTGATGATTTAAAACAATTGATATTGTTATCAATACCTATCGTAAATGCCTGTTTAGCACTCAAGTATCTTAATTTATTTTCAGTTTTAACATTGTAGATTTCCAGGTTAGGAATTTTTATTAATTCATAAATACTATCGGCTTGTGCTGGAGAAATTAAAAATAAACATAATAAAATGAACTTAAATAATTTCATAATTAGTATTATTGAAGATATTCCAATTTGTTAGAATGTGATAGAGTTTTTGTGATGAAAAAAAAAAGAAGTAAAGAACCTATTCAACCAGTAAGTGGTACAAAGGTTCCAAGATTTGCAGGCCCATCAACTTTTGCTAGACTTCCAGAATTAAGAGATGTTGAGTACTGCGATGTTGCAATAGTTGGAATACCATTTGATGCAGGTACAAGTTATAGACCTGGAGCAAGATTTGGTCCTCAAAGTATCAGACAAGCTTCAAGACATTTAAGAACAAATTATCATCCAAGTTACGATGTGGAGCCCTTTAAAGTTCAACAAGTTGCTGATGCTGGTGATATTACTTGCAATCCATTCAATATAGAAGAAGCAATTAAACAAATTGAGGAAGGAGCCTTGGATTTACTTAAAAAAACTGGTGGTATAATAAGTTTAGGAGGAGATCATACAATTGCTTTTCCTTTATTAAAAGCAGTAAATAAAATTAATAATGGTCCTGTTGCATTAGTTCATTTCGATGCACATCTTGATACCTGGGACACTTATTTTGGTGCACCTTACACGCATGGGACACCTTTTAGAAGAGCGCGAGAAGAAAATTTATTTATGGATGATGCCTCTATGCATGTGGGTATCAGAGGCCCATTGTACAGTAGAGAGGATATTAAAAATGATGAAAGTTTTGGATTTAAGATAATTCATTGTGACGAGTTTCAAACTGAAGGGACTGATAAAATTGCTGAAAGGATTAAAAAAAGAGTAGGAGATAATCCATTATATTTATCAATTGATATTGATGTTTTAGATCCTGCTTTTGCACCTGGCACAGGCACTCCTGAAATAGCTGGCATGACCACTAGAGAAATGGTTAATGTCATTAGAGGCTTATCAGGTATGAATTTAATCTCTGCTGATGTTGTTGAGGTATCACCTGCATATGATCATGCTGAGGTAACATCACTTGCGGCTGCTACCATAGTTTATGAATTAACAAATTTATTTGCAAAAAAATAAAGAAAGGTTAGGAATCTGCAATGGAAAATAAAAAGAATTTTTATATTAATGGCAAATGGGTAAAACCAAAAAGTAAAGAAGAAATTAAAGTAATTGATCCTGCAACTGAAGAAAATTGTGCTGTTATAACATTGGGCAATAAAGATGATGTTAACGATGCTGTAAGTGCTGCCAAGAAAGCATATAGTTCTTGGGCGTTTTCATCAAAAGATGAGAGAATAAGATTATTAGAAAAACTTTACGAAAATTATAAGAAAAGATGGGCTGACATTGCAAGTGCAATTACAACTGAGATGGGAGCGCCAAAAGATTTCGCAACAAAACTCCAAGCTGGAACAGGTGCTGCTCATTTAAAATCATTTATAAGATATTTAAAAAATTTTGAATTTGAAAAACCATTAGGAGAACATGCACCTAATCAAAGACTTATTTATGAGCCCAAAGGCGTTTGCGCATTAATCACTCCATGGAATTGGCCAATGAACCAAGTTTGTTTAAAAGTAATGCCCGCAATAGCATCTGGTTGTACAATGGTTTTAAAACCTTCAGAGCTTGCACCCCTATCATCAATGATACTTGCAGAACTAATAGACGAAACAAATTTTCCAGCTGGTGTATTTA
>NZ_CVSF01000068.1 GCF_001179925.1 Candidatus Pelagibacter communis
AATAAAGAGGAATTTAATCAAGTATTACTGGGAGTAACTGGTTCGGGAAAAACTTTTACAATGGCAAAAGTTATTGAAGCAACCAACAGACCAGCGCTGATTTTAGCTCCAAATAAAACTCTTGCCGCGCAGCTGTATGGTGAGATGAAAACATTTTTTCCTGATAATGCAGTTGAATATTTTGTGTCTTATTATGATTATTATACACCTGAAGCCTACGTTCCTAGATCAGATACATATATTGAAAAAGAGGCATCTATTAATGAACAGATTGACAGAATGAGACACTCTGCAACAAGATCACTTTTAGAGAGAGATGATGTATTAATTGTTGCCAGTGTATCTTGTATTTATGGTTTAGGTTCAGTTGAAGCCTATAGTAAAATGACTCTAACTCTTCAAAAAAATTATGATTATAACAGAGAACAAATAATCAAATCTTTAGTAGCTTTACAATATAAACGTAATGACCAAAATTTTTATAGAGGTACTTTTAGAGCTCGTGGAGAATATCTAGAAATTTTTCCATCCCATTTGGAAGATAGAGCTTGGAGACTAAGTTTATTTGGAGATAAACTTGAAAAAATTGAGGAGTTTGATCCTCTGACAGGAGATCAAGTGAGAGAATTAAGTTTAATTAAAGTTTATGCAAATAGTCATTATATAACTCCAAAACCAACTGTTGAACAAGCAATCATAAATATAAAAAAAGAATTAGAAATTACACTTAAAAAACATCGAGCAGAAAATAAATTACTTGAAGCTCAAAGGTTGGAAGAACGAACTAAATTTGATCTTGAAATGATTGAGGCGACTGGTTCTTGTGCTGGTATTGAAAATTATTCAAGATTTTTATCTGGTAGAAAACCAGGAGAGCCCCCACCTACTCTATTTGAATACTTTCCAGATAATACACTAATTTTTGTTGATGAATGTCATGTAACGGTTCCACAATTAAACGGAATGTATAAAGGAGATAGATCAAGAAAAAGCACTTTAGCTGAATATGGTTTTAGACTTCCTTCTTGTATGGACAATAGACCATTAAAATTTGAAGAGTGGGATTTAATGAGAACTCAAACAGTTTTTGTTTCTGCAACACCAGGACCTTGGGAATTAGAGCAAACAAAAGGTAAGTTTATAGATCAAGTGATAAGGCCTACAGGATTAATTGATCCACCTGTTGAGATAAGGCCAGCAAAAAATCAAGTGGACGACTTAATGCACGAGTGTAAAAAAGTAATTGAAAATAATCATAGAGTTTTGGTTACAACTCTAACAAAAAAAATGGCTGAAGATTTAACGGAGTATCTTCATGAAAATGGAGTTAAAGTAAGATACTTGCACTCAGATATTGATACTCTAGAGAGAATAGAAATTATGAGAGACTTAAGAATGGGAGTTTTTGATGTTCTTGTCGGAATTAACTTATTAAGAGAAGGTTTAGATATTCCAGAATGTGCATTAGTTGGAATTTTAGATGCTGATAAAGAAGGTTTCTTGAGATCTGAAACTTCATTAATTCAAACTATAGGAAGGGCTGCTAGAAATGTTGATGGAAAGGTAATCTTATATGCTGATAAAGAAACAAAGAGTATAAAAAAAGCAATTCAAGAAACTGAAAGAAGAAGAAAAATTCAATTAAATTATAATAAAAAACATAAAATTGATGCAAAAACAGTTAAAAAAGAGATTAACGATATTTTAGAGAGCGTTTACGAAAAAGATTATGTAAAAATTAGTGAAGGTTCAAATGTTGGTGGTAATCTTAAGAAACACTTAAAAGCTCTTGATAAGAAAATGAAAGAGGCTGCATCTAATTTGGAATTTGAAGAGGCGGCAAAAATAAGAGATGAAATAAGAAAATTAGAAAGTACAGAACTAGAAATCACATTAAATCCTAAAATAAGACAATATGATGTAAAAAATAAACTTTATCCAAAAGGTAGATCGACAATGGGTATGCCTGGGACTAAAGTCACAAAAAAAAAAGATAAAAAATGGAAGCACAGAGGATAATCATTACTGGAGGAGCAACAAGAATTGGTGCTGCAATTGCTGAGAAATTGTCAGGTCCAAACAAGAAGATTGTAATTCAATATAACAAATCTAAGTCTAAAGCAGAAAATCTGAAAAAAAAACTTCAAGATTACGGAACAAAAATATATTTAGTAAAAGGAGATTTAAGCAAAGAAAAAGATATTAATAAAATTATCAAATTTTCTAAATCAAATTTGAAGTATTTTGATTGTCTAATTAATAACGCATCATTATTTGAAAATGATAAATTAGAAAACTTTAATTCAAAAAGTTGGGAAAATCATATTTCGACTAATCTTAGAGCGCCTGCTCTTTTGTCAAAAGAATTTTCAAAAAATATAAAGAGTAGAAATAACAATATTATTAATATAATTGATCAAAGAGTATTCAAGCTTACTCCATATTTTTTTTCATATACTTTAAGTAAAACAGGTTTGTATACATTAACTAAGACTTCTGCGATGAGTCTCTCACCAAAGATAAGAGTTAATGGTATAGCTCCAGGTCCAACTATCAAAAATAAAAGACAGTCTCAAAAACATTTTAAAAATCAATATTTAGCTACACCATTAAAACAAAAAGTTAATGTAGACGAGATTTGTAATGCTGTTGACTTTTTTATAAAAAACAGCTCTATTACAGGGCAAATTTTAGCAATTGATAGTGGTCAAAGTTTAAATTGGCAAACACCTGATATAATTAGAAGCAAGGAATGAAAAAAAATAATCTAAAAATAGTTAAAATAGATAAATCAAAAAGTCTTTTTAATTATGAAAAAAAAATTCTTATTAATGATCTTATTTTAGATTTAAAACTTGGCTATTATGATTTTGAAAAAGAAAAACCTCAAAAAGTAAAATTTAGTCTTGAGATTGATTATCAAGATAAAAAACCATCAAATGATAAAGATATAAAATCTATTGTTAACTATGGTACTATTGTCAAACTCATAACAAAGTTAGTTAAAAAGAAACATTATAATTTTTTGGAAACTCTAGCTGAAGCTGTTTTTGATGAATTATTTAAAGATAAAAGAATTGCAAAAATAATGCTAAAAATTGAAAAATTGGAAATTTTAAAACAATGTTCATCTGTTGGTATTCAAATTACCAAAAAGAGAAGTCATGATAAGCTCTGAAATTGGCAAAGAAGTAATAAAAAAAGAACTCACATTAATTCCTAAGTTACCTGGTGTTTATAGAATGTTAAATGAGAAAGGAGATATTCTTTATGTGGGTAAAGCAAAAAATTTACCAAATAGACTAAAAAGTTATGTAACTGAAAAAAATCACATAATCAGAACGGAAAGGATGCTGTCTCAAACAAGAAAATTGGAGATAACAACAACTTCAAATGAAAGCGAGGCTTTACTTCTTGAAGCTAATTTAATCAAAAAATATAAACCAAAATTTAATATTTTGTTGCGAGATGATAAATCTTTCCCTTTTATATTTATTGGTAACAAGGACAAATGGCCACAAATAAAAAGGCACAGAGGGAAAAAAACAAAAGAAGGTTTTTATTTTGGACCTTTTGCTTCAGCAGGCTCGGCTAATTGGACAATAAAGATGATACAGAAAATTTTTCACTTAAGGGTTTGTGATGATACAGTCTTTAAAAACAGACAACGTCCTTGTATCTTATATCAAATCAAAAGATGTTCTGGTCCATGTGTTGGATACATTGAAGAGGATGAATATAAAAAAACTGTTCAAGATGCTATAGAATTTGTTTCTGGCAAATCAAGAAAAATTCAGAAAAATCTCTCAGACCAAATGGAAAAAGCTAGTGATGATTTAGATTTTGAAAAAGCAGTCATTTTAAGGGATAGAATAAAATCATTGAACATTATTCAATCATCTCAAAGAATTAATGAGGCAAATTTAATTGAGGCTGATGTAATTGCTGGCTACAAAGAGTCGGGAAAAACTTGCATTCAAGTTTTTTTTTATCGCTCAAAACAAAATTGGGGTAATCAAGCTTTTTTTCCAAAACATGATCCTGATGAAAAACTAAGTGATATATTAAACTCTTTTGTCTCTCAATTTTATGAAAATAAAAGCGTTCCTTCATCAATAATATTAGCTGAAGAGATTAAAGAAAAAATTTTGATAGAAAAAACTCTTTCTCAAAAAGAAGAAAAACAAATAAATATTTCTATCGCAAAAAAAGGATCAAAATTAAAAGTAGTTAATCAAGCTATCAAAAACGCAAAAGATAGCTTGAATAGAAAGCTTTATGAAAGCCAAAATAATAGAGAACTATTTGATGCAGTTGCAAGTAAATTTAATCTAGAAACAAATATTAATTTGATAGAAGTTTACGATAACAGTCATATACAAGGAACAAATAGTGTTGGAGCATTAATCGCTTATGGTGATGAAGGATTTGTTAAAAAAAGATATAGAAAATTTAACATCAAAATTCAAAAGAATGAACAAGATGACTATGGCATGATGCGAGAAGTGCTGAATCGAAGATTTAAAAGAGCTATACAAGAAAAAGATAATTACCTGACATTTCCTGATTTAGTAATGATTGATGGTGGAAAAGGCCAATACTCTGTTGCTAGGGAAACTTTGAACGAATTAGGGCTTCATGATTTACCTATAGTAGCAATAGCTAAAGGAAAGCTGAGAAATAGTGGAAACGAAACTTTTTTTCATAATGGTAAAGAGTTCAAGTTTACTAAAAATGACCCTACTTTATTCTTTTTACAAAGAATAAGGGATGAGTCTCATCGGTTTGCAATAAGTGCACATAGAGCTAAAAGAAAAAAAGGTATCAGCAGATCTTTACTAGATCAAATTGAAGGTATAGGTTCTATAAGAAAAAGAGCTTTATTAAATCATTTTGGCTCAGCACGGGCTGTTGAGTCAGCTAGTCTAGATGAAATCAAATCAGTTGAAGGTGTTGAGGCAAAAGTTGCAAAAAGGATATATAATTTTTTTCATGAATAAATAAAAATTATGCTTAAAAAAATACCCAATATACTGACAGTCGGAAGAATATTAATCGTTCCATTTTTTGTGTTGGCCTTTTACTTGCCTGGATTTTATGGGGATTTGACAGCTTTAATTTTATTTATAGTTGCATCCTTTACAGATTTTTTAGATGGAATGCTAGCAAGACTGCTTGGTGAAGAGTCAAAACTAGGCGAATTACTTGATCCTATTGCAGATAAAATTATTGTGGCAACAGCTCTTATTCTATTGGTTATGGACGGAACTATAAGAAATTATGAGGTAATAGCTGCTATAATTATTTTAACTCGGGAAATTTTAATATCAGGATTAAGGGAGTTTTTAGCTAAAGGAAAAATTAAACTACCTGTTTCTAATCTTGCTAAACTGAAGACTATATTACAAATGGTATCAATTGGACTTTTGCTATCTGGAGAAACAGGAAACAAAATCATAAATTTTCAAGATTATAATGCCCAGACTATAGGTATAATATTATTATGGTTATCTGCGGCTCTAACTTTATTTACGGGATATGAATATATGCGTAAAGGAATTGATCATGCAATCTCTGAAGATAGTAAAGATTAAGCTGCTTTTTTCTTTTTTACTAAATCTTGGTAACTTTTATTTAATTCAATAATTGTCTCACAGACTTTAAATTGATTTTCAGCAATACAAGAAACAGGAGTTACTTCTGCTGCAGTTCCTGTTAAAAAACATCCAACAAAATTTTTTAATTCCCCAGGTTTAATTTTTCTCTCATGAACTTTTATATTCTTGGATTTTGCGATTTCAATCACTGTTCTTCTTGTAATTCCATCTAGAAAAGAATCAGGAATAGGAGTATGTAATTCCCCATTTTTGTCTTTAAAGAAAATATTAGCTCCTGTTGCTTCTGCAACATTTCCTTCATGATCTAACATAAGTGAGTCTGTATAACCTTGTTTTTCAGCTTCATGTTTTGATAGAGTACAAATCATATAAAGACCTGATGCTTTTGTATCCCAAGGAATTGTATCAGGAGCAGGTCTACGCCAACTTGAGATATTTAATTTGATACCCTCAATTTTAAGTTTTGGATCAAAATATGATCCCCATTCCCAAGTTGCGATTGCAACATGAATTTTAGTTTGTTGGGCAGATATTGCCATCATTTCACTCCCTCTCCAAACAACTGGTCTAACGTATCCATTTTCAACTTTCTGAGTAGCTATTATCTTGTTTGATGCAGAATTAATTTCTTCCTCTGTATAAGGTATTTCAAAACCCATCCTTTTAGCTGAATAAAACAATCTTGAGGTATGTTCCTCTAATTTAAATATTGATCCATCATACACCCTTTCACCTTCAAAAACACAACTTGCATAATGTAAACCATGACTTAATACATGTAATTTTACATCTGACCAGTCAACTAACTGGCCATTGTACCATATTTTGCCTGATCTTTTATCGTAAGGTATCATTATGAAAAAATTATTACTGAAAATTATCTTTGTATCTATAATATGTCAATATAACTTACCATTTAATGAAAGAGCTTCTTTATTTAAAAGATGAACAATTAAAAGATTTGATTGAAAAAATGTTTATTGGATATAGAGAGATTTTCTCAGACTCCAAAAAAATTCTTGATAAGCATTCAATCGGTTTAGCTCATAATAAGGTAATTCATCTACTTTCAATGTATGAAGGTATTTCAATTTCAGAACTACTAAAAAGATTAAAAGTCACAAAACAAAGTCTAAACAGAGTACTAAAAGATTTAATTAAACTTGAAATCATTGAATTTAAAAAAGATGAACAAGACACGAGAATTAAGCATGTTTTTTTGAATGACAAAGGTAAAAAAATTTTTAATGAAATTTTTCAGATACAAAAAAAAAGAATATATAACGCTTTACTAAACTCTAAATCTGAGGAGGTTTTAAATTTTGATAGCGTTCTTAACAAAATTATAAATGGATGATTTTTTAGCACATATATTGGTAGTTGATGACGATGAAGGAATTAGATCATTGGTCAAAAAGTATTTAGATGAGCAAAAATATTTAATCACAACTGCTAACAGTGCTGAAGATGCATATGAAAAAATTAAAATAATTAAATTTGATATAATAATATTAGATATCATGATGCCTGGTAAAAGTGGTTTAGAATTTATTCAAGAAAATAAGAAAAATTTAGATACTCCTATAATATTATTAACTGCAAAAGGTCAGGCTGATGAAAGGGTTGAAGGTTTAGAAATTGGAGCAGATGATTATTTACCAAAACCTTTTGAACCCAAAGAATTACTTCTAAGAATAAAAAATATTTTAAATAAAACAAAAAAAAGAGATTTAAAAAGAGTAATTGAATTTGAAAATATTAAAATTGATCTAAATAAAAAATTAATTTTTAAAAATGAGATTGAATATAAAATTAACAATACTGAAAAAATTATATTGGAAAAAATGATTAATAATCCTGGAAAAACTTTTGAAAGAATGGAAATAGGAAAGTTAATTGATTTAGATAAAGAAAGATCGATTGATGTAATTATAACTAGATTAAGAAAAAAAATAGAATTAGATCCAAAAAATCCAAAATTTCTTCAAACAATAAGGGGTGCCGGTTATGTTTTATGGATTGAATAAATTTATCAAAAATTTGTTACCCAAAAGATTATTTTATAGAGCGCTATTAATAGTTGCGGTGCCCGTTATTGTTATTCAATTAGTAATAACTATAGTTTTTTTTGATAGTCTTTGGATAAAAACAAATAAAGGAATGACAAGAGCTTTGGTGAATGAAATTAAAACTTATATTGAAGTGTATAGTAATGATATTTACGACAAGGATGAAATCACTAATCTTTTTTCAATTTATCAAGATCTAAATATCGAATTTGTTCAAGATAATGATTTTGATTATACGTACGACGAAAGATGGTTTAGTCCAATAGATCGAACTTTAAGAAGAGAATTAAAATCAAGGTTTGGGTCGAATAGTTACTGGTTTAGTACTACAAATTACAGAGAGTTAATCGATTTAAGAATTAAATTCAAAGATGGTTATTTTAAATTTTTAATTCCAAAGGACAGACTCACAAGTTCTTCTGCCAGAATATTTGGTCTTTGGATAACTGTACCTGCATTAATTATGGTAATCATATCATTAATTTTTTTAAAAAATCAAACTCGACCTATAACTGCATTAGCTAAAGCTGCTGAAAAATTTGGTAAGGGAGAAGAGATTGAAGAGTTTAAACCATCAGGCGCATCGGAAATTAGACAAGCAGGTTTTGAATTTGACAGAATGAGAAAACGAATATTGAGACACTTAAATCAAAGATCAGAGATGCTTTCTGGAATTAGTCATGATTTAAGAACACCTTTAACAAGAATGAAATTACAAATGGCATTCATTAAAGATAAAGACATTTCTAGCAAATTGACTGATGACATTAATGAAATGGAAAAAATGTTGAATGAATATCTGCAATTTACTAGCTCATCTTACCTAGAAAAAGATAAATTATTTAATTTAAGCGAACTTATTAATCAAATCATCTTAAAATATAATAATGAGAATATAACAATTAATTCAATAGATAAGATTTATTGTAATGGAAGAAAAAACTTGATTAAAAGATGTATTAACAATTTAATTGATAATGCGTTAAAATATGGAAAAAAAGTTAATGTGGAGCTTACAAAAAAATCCACTAATATTTTTATTAAAATTGAAGATGATGGACCTGGAATACCCAAAAATGAGTACGATAACGTTTTCAAACCATTTTATAAAATAGACAAAGGAAGAGCCGAAGCTAAATCTAGCGTTGGGCTTGGTCTTTCTATTGCCTCTGATATAATTCGTTCACACGGCGGCAACATAAAATTAGAAAAATCAAAATTAAATGGACTAGGAGTTAAGATCTTTTTACCTGCTTAGATTTCTTTCTTTTTTGAGGTTTAAACTTTTCAATTTTCTTTTCCAAATTTTCTACTCTTTTAGTTAATACATCAAATTCATCCTTACTGGTAAGTTTCATTTTAAAGACTATTTCATCTCTTTTTGATTTTAAAATCGTAATTAACTCAGTAGTTAAGTCTCTAGAGGAAATTAAGCCTTGCTCAAATAACTTTGTTATTTTATCGAACACAAATTTTGAATTTTTCATATATTTATTTTATTACATAATATAGTTATATCTTATTATTATAATTTGTAATGTTCATTAATAATTTTGACCCAGTCGCAATAGAGATTTTTTCACTTGAAATAAGATGGTATTCTTTGGCCTATATAGTTGGCATATTGAGTGGATGGTATCTAGCAAAAAATTATTTTTCAACTAAAGAAATAAAAGAAAAATTTGATGATTATATTACTTATGTCATAATAGGTTTAATAATAGGTGGAAGATTAGGATACGTTTTATTTTATAATTTAGAATTTTATATCAATAATTTTTTAGACATATTTAAAATTTGGCATGGAGGTATGTCCTTCCATGGTGGAGTTATAGGTATAGTGATAGCGAGTATTTTATTTTCAAAAAAAAATAATGAAAATATTTTCAATTATCTAGATATTATTTCTTTAGTGTCACCAATTGGAATTTTCTTTGGACGGATTGCTAATTTTATTAATTCAGAATTGTATGGTTTTGAGACATCTTTACCATGGGGCGTACAATTTATTCAAATAGATAATTTGTATCGTCATCCCTCACAAATATATGAGGCTATTTTGGAAGGATTAATATTATTTTTAATTTTATTATTTTTTTGGAAAAAAGAAAAATTTAAAACACCAGGAAAGTTATCATCTTTATTTTTGATATTTTATTCAACTTTTAGATTCATTGTTGAATTTTTTCGAGTCCCTGATGAACAATTAGGATACATACTTTTAAATTTAACAATGGGTCAACTAATAAGTTGTGTTTTTTTTATAACAGGCTTTATTCTTTACAGTTTTACAAATGAAGCTGAAAAAAAATAATAAAATACCTTTAGACAAATTTATCGATTTTTGTCTTTACGATAAAACTAATGGATATTATATGAAAAAAGATCCATTTGGAAAATCTGGTGATTTTACAACATCGCCAAATATTTCAAGGCTATTCTCTGAGATGATAGCAATTTGGACCATCAGTTTTTGGAAAAGCTTAGGTTCTCCTAAAAAATTTAATCTAATTGAATTAGGAGCAGGCAATGGAGAAATGATGAAAATTATGATTGAGAGTTTTAAAAAATTTCCACCTTTTTTTAAATGTTGCAATATTATTATATATGAAAAAAGCCCACTATTGATAAAGAAACAAAAAAAAAATATTCATTTTAAAAATATTAAATGGTTAAAAAGTTTAACGGAGTTAAACAAACTCCCAAGTATATTTTTAGCTAATGAGTTTTTTGATGCGATACCAATAAAACAATTTTTTAAAGAAGGAAATAATTGGTATGAAAAATTGGTCGGAATTTCAGGAAAAAAAAAGCTAAACTTTTTAAAAAGGAAGATAAATATCAAAAATTTGGATAAAAAATTTAGATTTAAGATTTCATTAAACCAAAATTTTATAGAATTTTCTCCATTAGGAGTAAAATATTTAAAGAATATTTCAAAAATTGTAAAAAAAAATGAAGGTGGATTACTAATCATAGATTATGGTCATTTTGAAAAAAAGATGAAAGATACTTTACAAGCTATTTACAATAAAAAATTTTCAAAAATTTTAGATAATGTTGGAAAATCTGATATAACTTACAATATTAACTTTCACTTAATTGACAAGATTATAAAAAATTTTAATTTAGATATAAGTTATACAACTCAAGGAAAATTTTTAATTAATCTAGGGATTTATCAAAGAGCTGAAATTATAAGTAACAATAAATCTTTTTATGAAAAGGCAGATATATTTTATAGACTTAAAAGATTAACCGATAACAAAGCGATGGGAGAACTTTTTAAAGTTATGTTAATAAAAAATAAAGAAAATAAATCTCATACAGGATTTTAAAATTGTTAAAATCAAAAAAATTATCAAAATTTTCTGATCTCACACATTACTTCTTCAGTAATAAAGGAGGGGTTTCAAAAGGTATTTATAAAAGCTTAAATTGTGGAATAGGCTCAAAAGATAAAAAAATTAACGTAAAAAAAAATATTAATATTGTTAAATCAAAAATAAGAACAAAATCTAGACAAATTTTTTTTGTAAAACAAACGCATAGTAATAAATTTGTGTTTTTAAGCTGCAATTCAATTATAAAAAATAGAAGTGTATCAGCTGATGCAATTATTTGTGAAAAGAAAAGAATACCTATTGCTGTTTTGACTGCTGATTGTGTACCAGTTTTAATTTATGATAATTCAAGAAAAATAATTGCTGCGATACATGCGGGATGGCGCGGAGCCTATAATGGTATAATAAATAAAGTAATAAGATATATGATTTACAAAAAATGCACTCCTAAGAATATGACTGTTGCAATAGGTCCTTGCATATCCAATCAAAACTATGAAGTTAAAAAACCTTTTAGAGATAAATTCTTGAAAAAAGATAGAAATAATATTCAATTTTTTAAAATAAGAAAAAATAAGATTTATTTTGACTTAGCGAATTATGTAAAAAAACAAGTTAAATTAAACCTTATAAAAAATATAGATCTAATAAATGTTGATACTTTTGACATAAAAAATAATTTTTTTAGTGCAAGAAGATCTTTAAAGCTAAATCACAATGATTATGGTAGAAATATATCTTTAATTATGGTTAATTAAATTTTTAATGAAATTATTATCAGGAAATAGCAATAAACCTCTTAGCAAAAGTATAGCAAAATATTTAAAGTCTAAACTTGTTAATTCAAGTATAAGAAAATTTTCGGATGGAGAAATTTATATTGAAATTAATGAAAATATTAGAGGAAACAGCATTTTTATTATTCAGTCAGTTTCCTCTCCTGCGAACGACAATTTAATGGAATTGCTGCTTTGTATAGATGCACTTAAAAGGTCATCTGCTAAAAATATTACAGCGGTAATACCTTATTTTGGTTATGCTAGGCAAGATAGAAAGGTTGTTCCAAGAACTTCTATCTCAGCTAAATTAGTTTCTAACTTAATAACAAAAGCTGGAGCGGATAGAATTGTTACGGTCGATTTGCATGCAGGACAGATTCAAGGATTTTTTTGACATTCCAGTTGATAACCTTTTTTCAACACCAATATTTGCGAGACATATTAAAAAGAAAATAAAAAGTAAAAATATTATTTGTGTAGCACCTGATGTTGGTGGAACTGAAAGAGCGAGAGCTTTGGGTAAGTTATTAAATGTTGGTTTAGCAATTGTAGATAAGAGAAGACCAAAGCCAGGAAAATCCCAAGTTATGAATGTCATTGGAAATGTAAAAGATAAAACATGTGTAATTGTAGATGACATAATTGATTCTGGTGGGACAATAACTAATGCTGCTAGAGCTTTAAAAGACAGAGGTGCAAAAGAAGTTTATGTTTATATAACACATGGTGTTCTAAGTGGAGAAGCGGTTAAAAAAATTAAAAATTCTGTGATAAAAAATTTAGTTATCACCAACACAATAGATAACGTGGTAAAAGTTAAAAAAGCTAAAAACATTGAAGTTTTATCAATTTCTAGCTTAATGGGTGAAGCTATTAAAAGGATTTCAAACTCTACTTCTGTATCTGATTTATTTAAATAATTACCTTGAGTTATTTTAAAACATGGGCTAAAAACCTGTGTTTTTATGATTTCATTAAATGCTACTACCAGAGACAATAAAACAAGAGGTCAGCTCAGCGCTATAAGAGATAGTGGAAATGTACCTGCGATAGTCTATGGAGGCAAAGAAAAGAATGAAAAAATTTCTATTTCAACGAAACTACTTAAATTAACAATAGAAAAAGAAAACTTTTTATCAAACATAGTTACTTTATCTGTAGATGGCAAAAATCAAAACGTATTACCTAGAGAGGTTGTCTATGACGTTGTGACAGATGAACCAATTCATGTAGATTTTTTAAGAGTCGTTCCAGGAGTGAAAATAAGAATTGAAGTTCCTGTTGAATTTATTAATCATGAAAAATCGCCAGGTCTTAAAAGAGGTGGTGTACTTAATATTGTAAGAAGAAAAGTTGAGCTTAAATGTCCTAGCGAAAAAATACCTGAAAAATTAACTTTAGATCTTGATGGAATTGATATTGGTGAAAGTTTTAAAATTTCATCAGTTAAACTTGAAAATGATGTTGTTCCAACTATTCAAGGTAGAGATTTCGTTATTGCTACCTTAGCAGCACCAACGGTTATGAAAGAACCAGAAAAACCTGCTGAAGCTGAAGAAGGAGAAGGTGCTGAAGCAGCTGAAGGTGCTGAAACAGCAGCTGCAGATGGAGAGAAGTCAGCAGCTGAGAGTGATAAAAAAGAAGGTGATAAAAAAGAAGGTGACGATAAAAAGCCTGCTGATAAAAAACCACCTGAAACAAAAAAATAATCAATTAAACAGAAATTTAAATTCCAATTAATTTATGCTTTTATTTGTAGGTCTTGGAAATCCAACACCAGACAGTGAGAACAATCGACATAATGTCGGTTTCAAAATTATAGATGCAATAAATAAAAAATTTAGTTTATCAAAACAAAAACCAAAGTTTAAGGGTTTACTTACAACTGGTAATATTGAAGGTGAAAAAATTTATGCTATTAAACCTTTAACATTCATGAATAACTCAGGAATCTGTATTAGAGAATTATTAGAATATTTTAAGTTTGATGCTGAGAATGTAATTGTATTTCATGATGATCTCGATGTTGAGTTTGGAAAAATAAAAGCAAAATTTGGGGGATCCAGTGCAGGACACAATGGAATTGCTTCTATTGATAAATTCATTGGAAAAGATTATTCAAGGGTGAGAATTGGAATTGGAAAACCAAAAACTCCCATTAAGGTGGAAGATTATGTTTTGCAAAATTTTGATGAAGAGGAACTTAATGGTATTGATAAAATTTCTAACAACATCACAGAGTCTATCGGTGACCTTGTAAATAAAAAATTGGATTTATTTTCAAGCACCGTAAATAATAAATAATGAGTTTTAAGTGTGGTATAGTAGGTTTGCCTAACGTTGGCAAGTCAACACTCTTCAATGCTTTAACTAATTCAAGTAAAGCTCAAGCAGCAAATTTTCCGTTTTGTACAATTGATCCTAATGTTGGCATAGTACCTGTACCTGATGAAAGGTTAAATAATCTCGCAGAAATTTCCAAATCAAAAAAAATAATTAATACAACTATATCTTTTGTAGATATTGCTGGATTAGTAAAGGGCGCATCAAAAGGAGAAGGGTTAGGAAATAAATTTTTATCACATATAAGAGAAGTAGATGCAATCATTCATATGATTAGATGCTTTGACTCTAGTGATATTCAAAATGTAAACTCTACAGTTGATCCAGTAAGAGATCTTGAGATTATAGAAACAGAAATGCTACTGGCAGATCTTGAGTCTATTCAAAAAAGATTACAGAAAAGTAATAAAAAAAACATTGAGGAGGTGCAAGTAAAAATTCTCGAATTTGCTTTAAATTATATAAATAGTAATAAAGATATTTCCAATCTAAAGAATGAATTTGATAAAAAACAGTTACAACAAAGTGGATTATTATCTGTAAAACCAAAAATATATGTTTGTAATGTGGATGAACAAAGTGTTCAAACTGGAAATAATTATACAAAAAAATTCTTAGATCAATACGGACAAGAATACACCCTAATAGTTTCTGCCGATATAGAAAATCAAATTAATGAACTAAATAATAATGAAAAAAAAAATTATATGGAAATGATCGGACTTAAAGAAACCGGATTGAATTTATTAATACAAAAAGGTTACAAAATTTTAGAGTTAGAAACTTATTTTACATCAGGGCCTGAGGAAACTAGAGCGTGGACTATTCAAAAAAATTGTACTGCTCCAAAAGCAGCTGGAGAAATTCATAGTGATTTTGAAAAAGGTTTTATTAGAGCTGAAACAGTTTCCTATGATGATTTTATTGCTAATGAAGGTTGGTCGAACTCTAAAACAAATGGTAAAATGAGACTAGAGGGTAAAGAATATATTGTTAAAGATGGAGATGTTTTAAACTTCCGTTTCAATACGTGACCAAATTCTTTTCATACTAAAATAAACCAATATTGTGAGAATTATTAAGTACAAGATTGCTTTAAAACCCATCTGGTGTCTTGACTCTAGATGAGGTTCTGCTGCCCACATCAAAAAAGTTGTCACATCTTTAGACATTTGTTCAACTGTTGAATTTGTACCATCAGCATATTCAACTAGTCCATTAGATAATTGATTGGCCATTTTAATTTTATTTCCATACATATATTTATTATAATAAACTCCCTCATCCAGAACTATACCAGCGGGTGGATCTTCATAACCTTGAAGTAAAGAATATATATAATCTACTCCACCACCTCGTGCTTTTACTAAGACTGACATATCAGGAGGGTATGCCCCACCGTTTGCAGCTTGAGCAGCTTTAACATTTTCATAAGGCATAACGAATTTATCTGATAATTTTCCAGGTCTAGTAAACATTTCACCATCTGCATTTGGTCCATCTATTACCTCAAATGATGCAGCAATTGCTTTTGCTTGGGCTTCTGTGAATTCAGGTCCGCCTTTCTCAGCTAAATTTCTATAACTTAAATATTTCATTGAATGACAGGATGAACATACTTCGGTATATACTTGGTATCCTCTTTGAAGTGCACCTCGATCAAATTTGCCGAAAAGACCTTTAAAACTCCAATCCGTTTTCAAATACTCAACTTTTTCAGCTGCATTAGTATTGGTTTGAGACCCGATAACGATTGTTAAGATTATTAATATTCTAAAAAAGTTTTTCACTTATGTTTTGATCTTTCTTTCATTTTCGCTGGAGCAAGACTTGGCGATCCACCTAACACAGGTTCAGTAATACTTAAAGGAATAGGCAGAGTTTTTTCTTTATATCCTAAGACTGGCAATATAACTAGAAAATGTAAAAAGTAATAAGCCGTAGCTACTCTAGCTATCAACAAATATAATCCCTCTGCAGGCATTGCACCCACATAGCCCAAAATCAAAACATCGGCAACTAAGATCCAATAAAACTGTCTATATAAAGGTCTGAATACCGCTGATCTAATTTTTGAGGTATCTAGCCAAGGGAGAGCAGCTAAAATAAAAATAGCCGACAACATAGCTACCACTCCCAAAAGCTTATCCGGAACTGATCTTAAAATTGCATAAAAAGGTAACAAGTACCACTCAGGAACAATATGTGCAGGTGTCACTAACGGATCAGCTTCAATATAATTATCTGCATGACCTAATATATTTGGAGTGTAAAATACAAAAAACGCAAAAACAATCATAAACATTAATAAAGCAAAACCATCTTTAATCACAATATAAGGATGAAATGGTACTGTATCTTTAGATGGTTTTTTTATATCAATACCCACTGGGTTATTATTTCCTGGAACATGTAATGCCCAAATATGAAGAACGACTAAACCTAAAATTAAAAATGGTATTAAATAATGAAGTGTAAAAAATCTTGTTAAAGTTGGATTGTCTACGGAATAACCGCCCCATAACCAAGTTACAATTCCTTCTCCAACTAAAGGTATCGCACTAAACAAATTTGTTATCACAGTTGCTCCCCAGAAACTCATTTGTCCCCAAGGTAGTACATACCCCATAAATGCAGCTGCCATCATTAATAGATATATTATAATACCTATTATCCAAATTACTTCTCTTGGGGCTTTGTAGGAGCCATAGAATAAAGATCTAAATATATGGATATAAACTGCTAAAAAAAACATAGATGCTCCATTAGCGTGAATGTATCTAATTAACCATCCATAATTAACATCTCTCATTATGTGCTCTACACTATCAAAAGCCATATCGGCATGAGCAATGTAGTGCATTGCCAACACTAGGCCTGTTACAATTTGAGTTATTAAACAGAAAGTTAAAATGCCTCCAAATGTCCACCAATAATTCAGATTTTTTGGAGTAGGATAATCTGTTAAGTGATTAGCTAAAGTTAATAAAGGTAAACGATCGTTAAACCATTTTCCAACTCTAGACTTGGGTGTATATTCTTGATCACTCATAAAAGTTTATCCAATCTTAATCGTATTAGAATTGACAAATTCGTATTTTGGAATTTCCATATTTGTTGGGGCTGGACCTTTTCTGATTCTTCCTGAAGTATCATAATGTGACCCATGACATGGACAAAACCAACCATTGTAATCTCCTTTCTGGTCTAATGGGACACAGCCTAAATGAGTACACACACCTAGCATAACCAGCCATTCGGGATCTTTAGCTCGATCTTCGTCTTTTTGAGGATCTTTCAAATCTTCTAACTTTACAGATTTAGCTTCTGCTATTTCCTCTTGGGTTCTTCTTCTGATAAAAACCGGTTTTCCTCTCCATAATACAGTTATAGTTTTACCCGGGTTTACTTCACTCACATCTACTTCGGTACTAGCTAATGCTTTAACGGATGCATCTGGATTCATTTGATCAATCATTGGCCAAATCGTTGCACCCACTCCTACCGCTCCTACAGCGTAAGTAGCTGTGAATAAGAAATCTCTTCTATTGGTTTTTTTTTCTGACATTAAATATTTTAATTAAATATACTCAATATTGATTTTTTCTACTTAAATATATGATTTCATATAATATAAAATAGTAAATTTACTACTGAAAGAATGACACAGAATTCAACAAATCATGGGCCTAAAATTGCGTTATTTGAACCAGATATTCCACAAAATACAGCTGCAATAATTAGAACATGTGCCTGTCTTGGGGCAAAACTTGAAATAATTGAGCCTTGCGGATTCTTATTGTCTGATAAAAGATTTAAGAGAGTCGTCATGGATTATATGAACGAAAAAGATATTAATTTTTATAAAAATGCTGATATTTTTTTTAATTCAAAAAAAAACAATAGAATAATACTTATGACTACTAAAGCCTCAATTTCTTACACAAAATTTAAATTTGAGAAAAATGATACAATCTTATTTGGTCGTGAAACTGCTGGTGTTCCAGAAAAAGTACATAAATTATTAGATAATAAACTTAAAATACCAATGAAAAATAACAAACGTTCGCTAAATTTAGCATCATCTGTTGCAATTATTTTATCTGAATGCTTAAAACAAACAATATGGACTTAAATATTAAAAAAGATTTAGTAAGCAATTGGTTCAAGCTTCTTCAAAATGCTATTTGTAATGACATTATCAGTTTAGAAAATAGTAGAGTGAAGTTTACCACTACTGCTTGGAAAAAAAATCAAATTAAAGATGAAGGGGGAGGTGAATATAGAATACTTAAAAATGGAATAGTGTTTGATAAGGTAGGTGTAAATTTTTCAGAAGTTTATGGAAAATTTCCTAAAAAATTTCAAGATAATATATATGGTGCAAGTGAAGATCCAAGATTTTGGGCATCAGGAATATCAGTTGTTATGCATATGAAAAATCCTTTGATTCCTGCTATGCACTTTAATACACGGTTCATATCGACTACAAAGGAATGGTTTGGGGGTGGAATGGATGTAACACCATCGAAAAAAGATGATTTAGAAAAAAAATATATTCATGAAACTTTAAAGAAAATGTGTGATCAGCACGATAAAAATTACTATAGAAAATATAAAAAATGGTGTGATGAATATTTTTATTTATCTCATAGAAAAGAAGCAAGAGGAATTGGAGGGATTTTTTTTGATTATAAAAAAAATAATTTTGAAAAAGATTTCAAGTTCATTAGAGATGTGGGTATTACTTTTCAATATTTATTTAATAAGATAATTAGAAATAAAAGAAAAAGGAAATGGACAATTAATGATAAAGAAAAACAGTTTATTAAAAGAGGCAGATATACGGAATTCAATTTGTTGTACGACAGAGGAACTAAATTTGGATTGCAAACTGGTGGAAATGTAGAAGGTATTTTAATGTCCCTGCCTCCTCTAGCAAAATGGATGTAAGATGGAAAAAGAACCTATAACACTTAATGGATTGGAGAAACTTAAAAAGGAACTTATTTTTTTAAAAGAAAAAAAAAGACCTGAAATTGTTTCAGCTATTGCAGAAGCAAGATCGCATGGAGATTTAAAAGAAAACGCAGAATATCATGCTGCTAAAGAAGAACAATCGCATAATGAAGGAAGGATTACTGAGATAAATGATATTATTGCAAGAGCGAATGTAATTGATGTCACTAAAATTAATAATGAAGGAAAAGTGATTTTTGGTTCAACTGTATATCTCGAAAATTTAGATACTAGTGAAAAAATTAATTATAAGATTGTTGGAAAAGATGAAGCTGATTTAAAGGAAAAACTTATTTATTTTAAATCTCCTATTGGAAGAGGTTTAATAGGAAAAAATAAAAAAGATCTTGTTGAGATTAATACACCAGCTGGAACTAAAAATTTTGAAATTATAGATGTTAAATATATTTAATGATTGATTATTTTATCAATTTGCTTTTCAGTCAATTGAAAATTATTGTTCACCCATTCTTCTTCGATAATCTTTAATTTATCTCCAAGATATTTTCCCTCGGGAATTTGATATTTTTTCATTAGAATTCTAGCACCAAATGGCATTGTTGGTAATATTTTAGACTGAAATTCATCAATAAATTTAATAAATTTGTTATTAATTTTTTTTGACCTTAGAAGTTTATAGCTTAAAATATCAATAACAGACTGTTTTCCCGTATAATAAAAAATTTTATTCAAATTATTTTCTGAAAAAGATTTGCTTGTAATTTTTTCTTTGTAAAAATTATCTATTATTTTAAGTCTTTTTTGGTCTTTTTTAGAAATATTAAATTTATAAATAAAGTAATCTGCATTATCTGATCCATCAATAATTAAAACAGATAATAAAAATATAAAGTCAGCTTCTGCAATTTTTTTTTGAGTAAACTCATTTGGATATGAAAAAATTTTTATATTCTTGATTTGAGGAAAAACAATTTCAAATAATTCAATTGAAAACTTGTCTCTAGAAAGTTTAGTTAAAAGATTAGATTTAATAAGTTTCTTAAGCTCATCTAATAATCTTTCTTTTGATAAATTTGAAATTCCGACAATATTTTTTTTGATTAATTTGGCGGTTTTCAAATCATGTTCGTGATTGGAATAACTCAGATAAAATCTGAGATAACGTAGTATTCTTAAATAATCTTCTTGAATTCTTTTTTCGGGTTCACCTATAAATTTTATAATTCCTTTTTCTAAATCGTCCTTTCCATTAAATGGATCAAACAAATTACCATCAATGTCTGAATAAATTGCATTAAAAGTAAAATCACGTCTTGAAGCATCTTTTTTCCAATCAGTTGAAAATTTAACTTCTGCATGCCTTCCATATGTTGCAACATCTTCTCTTAGACTTGTTATTTCAAAATGATAATCATTGATTACAGCAGTTATAGTGCCATGCTCAATTCCAGTTTTGTAATAATCAATATTATCTTTATTTAAAGCGTCACAAACCTGATTAGGACTTAAATTAGTTGCAAGATCAATATCGTCGACTTTTTCCTTTTTAATTATTTTTCTTATACACCCACCAACATATCTTATTTCACTATCAGACGAAAAATTTTTGATTGAATCAAAAATTTTTTTTACAGGTGTAAGTTTAGCTAAATCTTTTACCCCTTGGGCAATATAATTTGAGTTTTGAGTTATCTTAATAAATTTATTAATAAAATTAATCATATATGGCTGGGGCGCTAGGATTCGAACCTAGGATGCAGGTACCAAAAACCCGTGCCTTACCGCTTGGCTACGCCCCAATTTAATTTTCGTATATCACAAAAAAATAAATTTATATAGTTTTTGAAGTTTTACACCAGTAATTTCTAAATTTTTTTTTTACTTTTTTTCCAGCGTCTTCACACTTTTTGCCTGATTTAAAATATACAATTAACGCAGAGCCTGAACCAGTCATTCTTACAAATTCAATATTTGATAATTTTTCTAAATATTTTTTTAAATCATTTAATTTTTGATATTTATTTAGCGTTATAGGTTCTAGATCATTCTTCATTTCTCTTAAAAAACCGACACTAAACATTTTTTTTGAAGCAGGGCTAAATTTTGACTTAGAAAATTTTTTAACCCCTGAAAAAATTTCTCTGGTTTTACATCCAAAATTTGGTTTAATTATAAGAACGTATTTTTTTTTTTTTATTGAAAAAGTTTTTATCGTATTATTTGAGTTTAAAATTAAGTTTTTTGCATAAAGGCCAAGCACTACATCAAATCCGATTAAATTTGATATTTGAAAAATTTCCTTTTTACCAATTTTTATCAATTTTCTTTTTATTAAAAATTTTAAAATACTTGCCGCATTCATAGATCCACCACCAAGGCCAGCTTCTGATGGTATATTTTTTTTTATTATTATTTGATATTTATCTTTAAGTATTTTTTTTTTATCTATAATTTCAAATAATTTTGAGACTGTATTTTTTGATTTAATCTTTTTTGAGAACTTTCCTATGAATTTAATCTTATGTTTTCTCTCTTTAATTTTTTTTATTAAAATTTCATCATGCAAACGTAAAAAACTAACTATACTCTCAATTTTATGTAATGAATTTGATTTGCCAATTACATTTAAAGCTAAATTGATTTTTGCATGAGATTTTAACTTAAAATAACTCATTAAGAGCTTTTAGGTCCATCAATTAATTTTATTTGAATTTTTTGAATTAGCTCTTGGTCTATATCTTCCATTTTTAAAACTGCAAACCAAAAATATCTAGCTTGTATTTTTCTATTTAATTTCCATAAGATATCACCATAATGATCGTTAACTATTGGATCATCTGGCATTAATTCAACTGCTCTTTTTAAAAAATTTTCTGCTTTCTTAAAATCATTAATCAAATAATAAGCCCAACCTATAGAGTCAATTATATAGGGATCATCATTTTCTTGAGAATATGCATTTTCTAACATTTCTATCGCTTCATTAATTTTGTAATCTCTTTCAAGCCAAGAATAAGCAAGATAATTTAAAACATATGCGTCGTCAGGATTAATCTTTAAAGAGTCTTGCAAATCTCTGTCTGCATTAGAGTAGTCTTTTAATCTCTCATAAGTCCCTCCTCTTCGATACAGCAAGTCTGCCTTCACTTCATCTTCATCATTTAAAGAATTTATAATTTTTGAGTAATACTTAATTGCTTGAGAATATTCTTTAGCATTTTTACTGAAATTAGCTATATCAAAAATGAATTTAATATTAGGATTATTTATCTTTTCGAATTTAGAAGTTAAATAATTTAGAGCTTCTTTTTTATTGGCAGTTTTTGAAATTATTTGAGCCTCCTTTTTTACTCTATACCAATAATAAAAATCTTGTTTTTTATTAAAATTTTTTAAAATTGATTTAGCTTCTTCATAATTTTTATTCAGATAAAAATTTTCAGCAACTAATGACAAATTAAAAATGAATTCAGGATTCAAATAATTAGATAAACTTAAATAGTAGTTTGATTTTTCAAATTCATTTTGTGAAGAGTAAAGATTTGAAACAAGAAATAAAAACTCTGATAAAATATCATTAGGATTTTTACATGAAAAAACTTTTTCAAACTCATCATAAGTTTTTTTTTCTATCCAGCTTTTTCCCTGTGACAACAATAATGTAGTACTGATATAATCTAGATCATCAGTAATTTCTTTTGCCTCTTTGAATTGGTCCTTTTCAATTAAATATGTTAAATAAAAATAAATATACCTTGAATAGTCTGATTGAGCGTTATTAATTAATCTTGAAAAATATGAGCCAGTTTTTTTATCATCCAAATAACACCTTTGAAAAGTCTCAGTTATCAAAGATAAGTTACCAAAATCTTGGGTTTTCTCTTTGAGCTTTTTACTTTGAAATACAATAATAAATTGCTCAAGCGAATTATGAATAATAAATTTAAAACGATCTTTTTTCAAAGTTTCTGGAACATCTTTTAAAATTTTTCTAGCTTTATCAATTTTATTTTTTTTAAGATTGTCTAATGCTAACAAAATATAAGCTTCAAAAAAATTTGAATTATTTTTTTCATTGTTTGTCTTAATAAGATTAATTGCTTGAGATAAATTACCCTCTAAGACTAATGATGTAACAAACCTTTCCAAATATGGATCATGCTTGTTCATTAATATTTTGGAAGATGAAAAAAAATCAAGAGCTTCAGAATTATTTTTATTTTCAAAAGCAACTATACCTGAAAAATATTTTGACAATGTTTTTGAATTAAAATCCTCGAAACTATTGCTTTTAGAAAATATAGGACTCTGGTAAAGTAGAAGAAAAAATAAAATAATTATTACTTTTTGTTTAAACATAAAAATAAAATATATGACTAAAAAGTCCTCTAATCACAGTATGTCATACAAGGATGAATTAATAAATTCAATAGAACCAAATTTCGTTTTTAATAAAAAACCATTAAATAGATTTAAATTTGATGGTATAAAGAACGTTAATAATAATTTGGACAAGATTAATCTAATTGATGATCTAAAAAAACAAATAAATTCAATTGAAAATTGTAATTTAAAAAATAATTCTAAAAAGTTGATTTTAGGTGACGGAAATATTGATAGTCCAATTATGGTTATTGGAGAAGCCCCTGCGGAAGAGGAGGAAAAAACAGGTAAAACATTTCAAGGAGATTCGGGTGCTCTTCTTGAAAAAATGCTATCGGCAATTAATTTAAAAAAAAATTATATCTACTCTAGTTATGCAATTAATTTTAGACCTCCGGATGATAGAAAACCAACATCACAAGAAATAAAAAAGTATTCTATTTATTTAAAAGAACATATATCTATCATAGATCCGAAAGTAATAATTTTATTTGGAGGCACTGCAATGGAGTCTCTAAGTGGCAGGAGTGAAAGAGTTTCAAATGAGAGAGGTATATGGAAAGAAATTATCCTTAAAAATAAAACTTATCCATTCATAATTACATTTAGTCCATCTTACTTAATAAGATTTCCAGATAATAAAAAATATTCATGGGAAGATCTAAAGAAGATAAGGCAGAAAATAATAGATTTAAAACTTAATATTTAATGAAAATTATTGCTGGTGTTGATGAGGTAGGACGAGGCAGCTTAATTGGACCAGTTTTTGCAGCCGCAGTAATTTTAGATAAATCGATTGACCTAAAGGTTCTTAAAGACTCTAAAAGTATAAAAAAAAAAAGAAGAGAACTCCTGTCAAATTATATAAAAAAAAACTCTATTTGGGCTATTGGTAAAGCATCTAAAGAGGAAATTGAAAAAATTAACATTTTGCAAGCTAGTTTATTAGCGATGAAAAGAGCTATTAAAAAACTTAAAAAAAAACCATCTCATATACTTGTTGATGGGAATCGGCTTCCAAAGCTTAAAAACTACAAAATGAAGGCTGTTGTAAAAGGGGATAAAAAAATTCCCTCAATTTCTGCCGCTTCTATTTTAGCAAAAGTTTCTAGAGATAAATTCATAATTTCCTTAGCAAAAAAAAACATTGGCTATCACTGGGACAAAAATTTTGGATATGGAACACGACAACACTTAAAAGCTATAAAAAAGATTGGTTTAAATAAACATCATAGAAAAACCTTCTCGCCAGTGTCTAAAATTGTTAAACACAACATCTAGTTATTAATTCTATTAGAGACACAAATTAAATAGCATTTATTCAATCTGAAGTTGACCCTGGAATCCATTTAGAGTCTAATAATTTTTTTATAAATGAAATTAGATTTAAAAAATAAAATTATCAATGGAGATAGTCTTAAGGAATTAAAAAAAATTCCACGTGAAACTTTTGATTTGATTTTTGCAGATCCTCCGTACAACCTTCAATTAAAAAGTGAATTAACTAGACCAGATCAATCTAAAGTAAATGCGGTAACTGATAAATGGGATAGATTCAAAAACTTTAGAAAATATGATGAGTTTACTTATGAATGGTTGTCTGAATGCAAAAGAATTTTGAAAAAAGATGGAGCGATTTGGGTTATTGGAAGTTATCATAATATATTTAGAGTAGGTGCTGCTATTCAAAACTTAGGTTTTTGGATTTTAAATGATGTGATTTGGAATAAAAAAAATCCGATGCCAAACTTTAGAGGAACTCGTTTTACTAACGCACATGAAACTTTAATTTGGGCTTCAAAATCAGAAAAATCAAAATACACGTTCAATTATCAATCTTTAAAATGCTTGAATGATGATCTTCAAATGAGGTCTAATTGGGAATTGCCGATTTGTAGTGGTTCAGAAAGACTTAAAAGAAATGGCAAAAAAGTGCACTCTACTCAAAAACCAGAAGCTTTACTTCACAGAATTTTATTAGCTACTTCTAATAAAAATGATTTGATTTTAGATCCTTTTTTAGGATCAGGAACTACAGCTACAGTTGCTAAAAAATTGAGGAGAAATTATTACGGGATTGAAAAGGAAAAAAGCTATTTTAAAGCTGCTGAACAAAGATTAAAAAAAACAAAGCCGATTGAAGATGATTTTTTAGATACTCTGCCGAACGGGAGAGCTAAACCGAGAATACCCTTTGGTTCATTAGTTGAATTAGGAATTATTAAACCAGGAGCAACTATTTTCGACGATAAAAAGAAGTTTAGTGCAAAAATTATGGCTGATGGCAGTATTAAACATGCTCATACTGAAGGCTCAATTCACAAAGTAGCGGCTTCAATTTTAGGTGCAGATAGCTGTAATGGTTGGACTTACTGGCACTATAATTCCAATGGCACAGCAGTACCTATTGATCGATTAAGACAAAGATTAGTTAATAAAATTTAATTCTTATAGATTTTCCCTAGATAACTCTCAAGAAACTTTTTATTTTTTACTAATCTTTTTAAAAAGATATTTCTTAAATACTTTGATGCAGGATTAGATAAATGGAAAACAAACTGATTAAATTTTGATCTATAATTAACCATCTTCGTTTTATTAACTCTTTTCTTAAAAAAATCTCTTTCTGTATTATTTTCTATACTCTTAAACAATTCATAAGCACTTTCTATTGATTGAGATGCACCTTGAGCAAATGAAGGTGGAAACGCAAAAAAAGCATCACCTATTAAATGAATATTGTTATTATTTGTTTTGAAAAAATCATCACTTACAAAAACAGGAAATATTTTAAGCTCCTTAATTTCACCAATAAATTCACTAATTTCTTTTGGAACTTTCTCTAAAATCTTTTTGATAAAATTATCATCACTAAATAATTTGTAATTTGTTTGCTCCTCCTTAGAAAGGTTGTATTTCATTATTGCTATGAAATTTAAGTCTTTTTCTGAAGATACTGGATAAATTACATGATGAAAGTCGGAGCCTAAAAATAAAGAAATATTTTTATAATCTACATTCGAAGAATTAGAGATCATTCCTCTTATAGCCAAGGTATTATTATATCTTGGTTGAATTTTCGTATTTGAAATGAGGTTTTTACTTTTTGAAAAAACTCCATCTGAGATAATTAAATAATCGCATTCATAAGTTTGATTATTTGCAAAGGTAAGTCTTATTAATTGATTTTTTTGATCTATCTTTGAAATATCATGATCTGTTTTTATTTTTTCTCCTAAATCTTTTTTTAAAAAATTAATTAGTTCAGATCTTTTTAAG
This sequence comes from Candidatus Pelagibacter communis, assembly GCF_001179925.1. Classification (GTDB taxonomy): domain Bacteria; phylum Pseudomonadota; class Alphaproteobacteria; order Pelagibacterales; family Pelagibacteraceae; genus Pelagibacter; species Pelagibacter ubique_E. The sequence goes on from NZ_CVSF01000068.1 coordinate 26,796, forward strand.
GTGGTATATTTGCAGTACTCATTGTTAAAGTCTGAAATATTTAAATGACATATTTTATTTGAAATGTTATTTGAGTAAAAATTTATTTTACCTGGATGATATTTTTTATTATTTTGAAATCTATTGAACTCAATTTTATTTAGAAGCTTTACACTATTAACTGATAATTGAATTCCATAACCTTCTTCTATATTGATTGTTTTATTTTTATCAAAAATTGTAATTTGATAATTAGGATTCTTTTTAAACAAATTCGCCATGAATAACCCAGAAATCCCAGCTCCAATAATAGCTATTTTACTCATCAATTTTTTTCTAAATATTGAACAATTTTTTTTGTGAATGAAGGAAGCATATAATTATCTAATTTTTTTTTATTAATCCAAAATGGCGACTGAAATTTTCCAGTGTCTTTTAAATATTGAATTTTTATATTCATATTCATATTTGATATTTTAAAATTTAAATTTTTACTAAAATTTTTCGGTTTAGAGAGTTCTTCCATAGGAAATATAATTAAATTTTTTAAAAAATTGAATTTTTTGTTTTTAACAAATAAATATCTTTGATTTTTTTTGTAAACTTTTAAAAGAAAGTACTTATCTTTATTTTTTTTAATATTTTTTGCTAAATCAAAATCTTTTTTTTTGTAAGATTTACAATTCATAAAGATTGGACATTTATTGCATATAGGGTTATTAGGTTTACAAATTAAAGCTCCTAATTCCATTAAAGCTTGAGCATAATCACTCGATCTTGATGAAATTCCAAAGATACTTTTTTTTTTGAGAAGATTATCTTTTTGAATTTCTTTATATTTTTTTAAATAAAGATATCTTTTTAAAATTCTTTCAATATTACCATCTAAAGGTATATAAGGCTTATTAAATGCAATTGCTAAAATTGCAGTTGCTGTATAATTTCCAATTCCTGGAAGAGAAATCAAATTTTCATAGTTATCTGGTAATTTACCTTTAAAATTTTCTATAACTACTTTAGCAGTTTTTTTTAGATTTTTTGCTCTAGAGTAATATCCAAGTCCTTCCCATAATTTTATCAATTTTTTATCAGAAGTTTTTGCAAGAGATTTGAGATTTGGAATTTTTTTTATAAATTGATTAAAATATGGAATAACTGTTACAACCTGTGTTTGCTGTAACATAAATTCACTTACTAATGTGTAATATTGTTTTTTTTCAAGAGAAACATTTTTACGCCAAGGTAAAGATCTTTTATTTAAATCATACCATTTAAGAATTTTTTTTGTTAATAATTGTTCCTTCATATGCAATATAAAAAAGATACTAAGCAGAGAAACGCTTCCTTTCAAGGTTTAAGATCCTTTAGAGATACTTTGCCAAAAAATATAAAAAAAATTATTAACAAAAAGGGTCATATTTATTCTGAAACATTAAATAATTGGAAATATATAGTAGGAGAAAAATTATTTAAGTTTTGTTACCCTAAATCTTTCAAAAATTCTAATCGATTTGGTTCTAGTACTTTAGTTATCATGGTTAAAAGAGGACATGAAGTTGATATGGAGTATTCAAAAAAAGAAATAATGGATAAGATGAATGGTTTTTTTGGTTATTCAGTTGTTGAGAAACTCAAATTTATTAGTTTTGATAATGATTTAAAAATTGAGTCTCACAAAATTGACACTAAAAAAAATGTGACAATAAATAAATATCAAAATCAAATTGACAGTGTTAAGAATGATAAAATTAAGAAATCGTTAATAGAACTTACAAAAGTATTTAAACAAAAATGAAAAAATTTATTTCAATATTTTTATTTATATTTTTACAAACATTAAATATTAACGCAAATGATTTTGAACAAATTAAAAGAATAACAGTTGGCCAAAAAAATGCAAAAATTACTATTCTTGCATATGAGTCGCTGACTTGTAGTCATTGTGCAGATTTTCATATTAATGTTTTCCCTGAATTAAAAAGAGACTACATAGATACAGGCATTGTAAAGATAGAGTTTAGGCATTTTCCACTGGATATAGCAGCATTTAATGCTTCCAAAATATCTCAATGTAAGAATGATGGTGACTCAAAAGTTTTAAATAGTTTATATTTAAATCAATCTAAATGGGTTAAAGGTCAAACTATAGAAGATATTAATCAAAATTTAAAAAAATTTTTAGTTTCTGAAGCAATTGATTTGGATTTTAACAAATGTACAACTAACAAAAATATTGAAGATTTTATTCTCAACGATCGAATCGAAGGAGTGAAAAAATATAAAGTAAATGCTACTCCTACGATAATAATAAATGACAAAAAGTTCGAAAAAACTCTCAATTATAAAAATTTAAAAAAATCTTTAGAAAAACTGATATAAGTTAACTTATGGAGTTTATAAAAATCCAGCTAAATGGATTTAAATCTTTTGCCGATAAAGCCAATTTCTTGATTGAGAAAGGTTTAACAGGAATAGTTGGACCTAATGGATGTGGAAAATCTAACATTGTCGAGTCTCTAAGATGGGTAATGGGTGAAACTTCTGCGAAAAGTATGAGGGGTTCAGGTATGGAAGATGTAATATTTTCTGGAACTTCTAATAAAGCTTCAAAAAATATTGCTGAAGTTTCTATAACGGTCAATAACCAAAATAATGAGGGACCTATTCAATATCGTGAATTAAATGAAATTGAAGTTAGAAGAAAGATAGAGAAAGATAAAGGGTCAAAATTTTATATTAATAATAAAGAAGTAAGAGCAAGAGATGCTCAAATGTTTTTTGCTGATTTGTCAACAGGTGCTCACTCTCCCTCGATAATTAGTCAAGGGCGTATTGGTGCCTTAGTTACAGCAAAACCTACTGATAGACGAGCGATTTTAGAAGAAGCTGCAGGAATTTCAGGTTTGCACGTTAGAAGACATGAAGCAGAATTAAGATTAAGTGCTGCAGAAAATAATCTTAAACGAGCTGATGAATTAAGAAGACAACAAGAAAGACAATTAGCCAACCTTCAAAAACAAGCAGAAGAAGCCACAAAATATAAGAATATATCTGATGAAATAAAAAGAATTGAGGCAGGACTTTATTATTTAAAACTTTTAGAAATTGACAAAGAAATAAGAGTAGAAAATGAAATAAACACTGAGGCTCAAGGAGAAGTTAGTGGATATAATGATAAGATTTTAGAATTTGAAAAAACGATTAGACTTGAGACAGAAAAAATTAGACCATTAAGAGAAAAAAATATTGAAAATTTATCAAAAATCCAAAGACTAAACTTAGAACTTCAAAATCTCGATGAAGAAAATACTAGGACTCAAGAGGAAATTGAAAATATAAAAAAATCTCTACAAACGTTCGATGATGACATTTCAAGGGAAAAAGGAATTATTATCGATGCCAACTCAAATGAAAAAAGACTAAAAGAAGAAAAAAATGAGTTAATTGAAATAGATTCAAAATATTATGAAACTGAAAAACAATCCAATGAAGATTTGGATTTATCCAAAAATAAACTAAGAGATGAGATCAACAATATCAAAAACCTAATTTCTTCTTCACAAAACGATGAAGCATTAAAGGTGTTAAATGATTTTGAAAATAGTATAGAAAAGTATGCTGACAGTTACAGTAAAAACAAAAATATTAAAAAAGAGTCCGTTAAAAGAAACGAAAGAATAAATATTATAGATAAAGAAATTGAAAGTTGGAAAAATTTACTCTCAAATTCTGAAAAAATGGTGAAAGAATTATCAGAGAGAAAAAATAAATTAAATTTACAACTAGAAAAATTAGATAATCAACCTAAAATTCAAGCTGAGAAAAAAGGAAAAATTACTGAAAATCTAAGGATATCAGATGAAGAAAAAACTGATAACGAAAAAATAATAAGTGAGACTGACAAAAAAATAGAAAGTTTAAGGAATCAACTTAACGAGGTTCAAGAACAATCAATTCAAATAAGAGAGAGAAAAGCTAGCTCCGGAGCAACTATAGAAGGCCTTAAAAAAAGAAAAAATGATTTAATAGACAGAATAAATTCTGAATTAAATTTGACAGAGGAAAATATTTTAGAAAATTCAAACTTAAATGGTTTGGAAGATTTACCAAATCACGTTGATCAAGAAGACCTTTTAGACAAAAAAAAACAAGCGAGAGAGAAACTTGGGTCTGTAAATTTAAAAGCTGATGAAGAAACAACTAAGTACGAAGAGGAAATCAGTAAAATGGAAAAAGATCGAGCAGACTTGGTAACAGCTATAATTAAACTCAAAGATAGCATTAATGAGTTAAATCAAAAAGGTAGAGAACGATTGATAGAAGCTTTTGATAAGGTTAATAGAAAATTTAATGAAGTTTATACAAAACTATTTAATGGTGGAAACGCTAAGTTAGAACTGGTTGACTCAGATGATCCGCTTGAGGCTGGATTGGAAATGTTGGTAAGCCCACCAGGAAAACGGCTACAATCAATCACTTTATTATCAGGAGGTGAACAAGCTCTAACAGCACTATCATTAATTTTTGCAGTTTTTTTAACAAACCCTTCTCCTATTTGTGTTTTAGATGAAGTCGATGCACCTTTAGACGACGCGAACGTCACAAGATTTTGCAATTTACTAGATGAGCTTACCAAAATTACAGAGACAAAATTTATAATCGTGACCCATCATGCATTGACAATGTCTAAAATGGATAGACTTTATGGCGTCACAATGCCTGAAAAAGGAATTAGCCAGCTTGTAGCTGTTGATCTGCAAAAAGCTGAAAGTATGGTTGCTTAAACTAAAATGTCTAAAGACCAATTCAAAACTCGCTTGCAGATTGCAAAAAACAAGCTTTTAAGGAAAAACTTAGAGGGTAAAAACCAAAATACTTCAAATATCGGTTCTGCTTTTAAGCTTAGCACAGAATTAGTTGCTGCTGTAGTTGTGGGGACAATTATTGGGTTTATTTTAGACAAGACCTTTGGTACTAAACCATGGTTAATTATTATATTTTTTTTTGTTGGTGTAATCGCGGGAATAATTAATGTGATTAGATCTGCAAAAAATATGCAAAAGTAAATTTTTATGGCAGCAAATCCAATGACACAATTCGAAGTTTATCGAATTGGTCCTGAAATTAAAGTAGGTGCATTTGATATTTCATTTACGAATGCAAGTCTATTTATGGTAGTAAGTTCACTGGCTATCTTAATAATCTTTAACTTAGGTTCAAAAAAAAATTCTCTTTTACCCAATAAACTGCAATTATTGGCTGAGTTAAGTTATACCTTCATTTCAAAAATGATCGGGGATACTGCGGGGACAAAAGCAAGACCTTATTTTGCTTTTATATTTTCATTATTTATGTTCGTTTTATTTTGTAATATGTTTGGCATGATACCTTACACTTTTACAGTAACTAGTCATATAATTGTGACTTTTATGTTAGCGGTATTTATTTTTGTGGGAGTTACAATAATTGGGTTTGTAAAGCATGGGTTTGGATATCTAAAACTATTTGTGCCAAGTGGTGTACCAGCAGTTTTGCTTCCATTAATCGTAATTATTGAAATTATTTCTTATTTAAGTAGACCAGTAAGTCTATCCGTAAGATTATTTGCTAATATGATGGCTGGTCACACTATGATGAAAGTTTTTGGAGGCTTTGTTATTAGTCTTGGAGTAGTTGGTGGATGGCTTCCACTAAGTTTTTCGGTTGCTTTAACTGGTTTGGAGATCTTAGTTGCTTTTCTTCAAGCATATGTTTTTGCAATCTTAACCTGCATCTATTTAAATGATGCATTAAATTTACACCATTAATTAATAAAGGAGGACATAATGGAATTAGAAGCAGCAAAAATGATTGGAGCAGGCTTAGCAGCAATAGCTCTAGCAGGTGCCGGAGTAGGTATCGGAATAATTTTTGGTAATTATTTATCAGGTGCGATGAGAAATCCATCTGCAGCACAAAAACAGTTTCCGAATTTACTTTTAGGGTTCGCTTTAGCAGAAGCTACCGGTTTATTTGGGTTGGTAGTGGCGCTAATCATTCTTTTTGCGTTTTAAATTGAATGATTAAAAAAAAATTTTTTCAGATAGTATTTTTTAACTTTCTGTTTATAGAGAAAGTTTTTGCTGGAGAGAGCGGAGGTATGCCTCAATTAAATCCTGAGTTTTGGGCTTCTCAGATATTTTGGTTAACAATAACTTTTGGAATTTTATATGTAGTTTTATCAAAACTTATTCTTCCAAAGATTAGTGCAAATCTTGAGTCTAGAAAATCACAAATTTCAGATAATATTGAGGCTGCAGATAGACAAAGAAATGAAAGTGAAGAAAAACTTAAAGAGTATGAGGATATTATTTTGAAAAGTAAAGCTGAAGCAAAAAATATTTTTAATGAAGCAAGGGAAAAAGCATTAAAGGATATTAATTCAAAAAATGAAATTTTAGATAAACAAATAAATGAAGAAATTAAAAAAGCTGAGGATGAAATTAATGAACTTAAAAAAGGAGCCCCTGTAAAAATTAACAAAATTGCGATTGAGATGTCATCAGAAATTATCAAAAAATTAATCGGGGCTGATGTAAATAATAGTAGCATTTCTGCAATAGTTGATGACTTATTCAAAAAAGATGGAGAGAAATATTATGGCAATTGATGCAACGTTTTGGGTAGCCGTTTCATTTATTATTTTTTTCGGTGGCTTAATCTATTTAAGAGTACCACAAAAAATAAATGATGTTCTAAATAAAATTATACTTGATATAAAAAATGAAATTGATGAAAGTGAAAAGCTTAGAACTGAAGCAAAAACTTTATTGTATAATGCTCAAAAAAAACTTGATACAGCAAAAAAAGTCAAAAATGAAATTCTTGATCAGGCAAAAATAGATAGTGATAAATTAATTATTGAGCTAAATGATAAGTTTCATAAATCATCAGATTTAAAAAAAAATTTAACAGAAAATAAAATTAATCAAATGAAAGATAATGCGATTAAAGAAATAAAGGATGCTTCGATAAAGATTGCCGCAGAGTCTGTAAAAAAGGTCATCACTACTTCTATCGATAAATCTAAACTTGATGCCTTGTTTCAAAAAAATTTAGATGAAACTAAAGAAGAGTTAAAAAAAATTAATTCATAATATTCTTACAATTTTTTGTAAAAAACTATAAATTATCTCTATGAATTCTATTGTGATAGGATCTGGTTTTGGAGGTATAGCTGCAGCACTTCGTCTTAAAGCTAAAGGTCATAAAGTAACACTAATTGAAAAACATCAGGATCTTGGTGGCAGAGCAAGAGTTTTCAAAAAAAATGGATTTATCTTTGATGGAGGACCTACAGTAATTACTGCACCATATTTGATTAACGAATTATTTGAATTATTTAAAAAGAGTCCTGAAGATTATATTCAATTATCTCCACTTAAAATTTGGTATCAGTTTGTTTTCGAGGATAAATCCAGATTTAATTATTCTGGAGATGAATTTGAAATGAAAAAGCAAATAGAAAAAATAAATAAAGACGATGTTAAAGGTTATGAAAAACTTTTAAATTTTACTAAAAAAATTTTTGACAAAGGATTTATTGAACTTGCTGATGTGCCGTTTAATAAACCTTTGGTAATGGTCCAGCAGTTACCTGCATTGCTAAAACTAAAAAGTTATAAATCTGTTTATTCTTTAGTTTCGTCTTTTGTAAAAAATGAAAAATTAAGAAGAATGTTAAGTATGCATCCTTTGCTTGTTGGAGGAAATCCTTTCACAACAACTTCTATTTACGGATTAATCCTATACTTAGAAAAAAAATGGGGAATACATTATTCTATGGGTGGAACGGGAAATATAATTAAAGCTTTTGAAAAATTGATGAATGAAGTTGGAATTGAGATAATTAAAGGACGTGAAGTGACTAAAATAATTTCAATAGAAAATAAAATTACAGGCGTCCAATTAGACAATCAAACTAAAATAAATACCAATAATATTATTTGTAATGCTGATCCACCTGCTGTTTATGAAAAAATGTTAAATGGAAAATCAAAAAGCTCATTTTTATTTAAATGGAAAAAAAATAGAATGGAATATTCAATGGGATTATTTGTTTATTATTTTGGAACTAAAAAGACCTACAGTGATATAGAACATCATACAATAAAATTTGGTAATAAATATAAAGAACATCTTGATGATATATTTAATAATAAAAAATTAAATAATGATATAAGTTATTATCTTCATAGACCATCTGCAACTGATCAAACTATGGCACCAAAAGGTCAAGACTGTTTTTATGTTTTAGTTCCCGTACCAAATAATCAATCAAAAATTAATTGGTCAATTGAAGGAGAGAAAATGAAGAATTTAGTAATTGATAAAATGCAAAATGATTTAATGCCTAATCTAAGAGAAAATATAGTTGAAGATTTTTATTTAACTCCAGATTATTTTGAAAAAGATTTAAATACTAAGTATGGATCAGGTTTTTCAATCCAACCAAAATTTTCACAATCAGCTTATTTTAGATTTCATAACAAATCAGAAATATATGATGGACTTTATTTTGTAGGTGCAGGTACTCACCCTGGAGCCGGCGTTCCAGGTGTGCTTTCATCAGCAAAAGTATTAGATAAAATTTTATAATGTCTAATAAAAGTTTTTTATCTGTTTACGCTAAATCTTTTAATTGGGCAGGTTTCTTTTTACCTAAAGAAACTTACAAAAAATGTTCAGCTTTATATGACTTTTGCAGAGTTGTAGATAACATTGCTGATGATGACGAATATATAGAAATAAAATTGAAAAAATTTAAAGAACTTGAAAATGATTTTAATCAAAAAAAATTTGATAATGTCATTATAAAGAATATATGGAGTCTTATTGATGAATTTAATATTTCTCTTAATATTATAAATGATTTATTTGATGGAATTAAATCTGACATCAGAGAAAATGTAAAATTAAATTCAAAAAAAGATCTACTGGTATATTCATACAGAGTTGCCGGCACTGTCGGTTTAATGATGGCAAAAATTTTGAAAGTACGTAAAAAAAGTTCTCTTCTTTCAGCTATTGACCTTGGTATAGCAATGCAGCTGACAAATATATCAAGAGATGTAGTTGAAGATTATAACAATAATAGATCGTATATTGAAAAAAATTTTGATGAAGTTGTATCAACTATCAAATTAGCTGATGATTTTTATAAAAACTCCTTTTATTCAATTAAAGAAATTCCTTTAAATTTGAGATTCAGCATTTTAGTTGCAAGAAGAGTTTATAGAAAAATAGGATATAAAATAATTAGTAAAAAAAACTTCGAAAATTATGAAAAATCTGGGAAAATATATGTATCAACTCTAGAAAAAACTATAGAAACTTTTCTTTCATTATTTGATTTAATTAAATTATCTTTGATTAACAAAAATGATGAAAAAATAGAACATAATCATTCTTTAATTAACGAGGAAATAAATTTAGATGAAAGAATTTGATTATATTATCATAGGCGGTGGATGTGCAGGGCTTTCCTTAGCATATGAATTGGAGGTTCATAATAAATTAAATAATAAAACTTTAGCAATTATTGAACCAAGGCTAGAATATAAGAAAGACAAAACATGGTCTTTTTGGAAAGTAACTTCTCATAATTTTGATGATTGTGTTAAGAAAAGTTGGAAAAATTTTTCAATTAATATTCCGGGAAAGATTAATCATTTAGAATGTAATAATTATCCCTATCAAAGTATCGATAGCGGTTTATTTTATGAAAAAATAAATATTAGATTAAAAAAAAATAAAAATATATTTTTTTTTAAAAACTTAGACGACATTGATAAAAAAAATTCTTTTATCTTTAATAGTGTTCCGGAAATAAAAAAAAATCATCTCAATCTTTGGCAACATTTTTGTGGGATAGAAATTGAAACAGAAAAAAATTACTTTGATGATAGTATTTTTAATTTAATGGATTTTGATTGTGAGCAAAGAGAAAGTGTTCATTTTTTTTATACTCTTCCTTATTCAAAAAATAAAGCTTTAGTAGAAACTACTTGGTTATCAAGAATGAACGATAATTCTCAAAAAGACTATGATAATCAATTAAAAAATTATTTAGAAAATCATTTAAATTTAAAAGATTATAAAATTTCTTATAAGGAAGAAGGTGCTATTCCTTTATTTTACCCAGCTAATAAGGAAATAAAGAGTCAAATTAATATTGGTACAGCTGGAGGAATGACTCGGTTAAGTACGGGATATACTTTTTTAAACATTCAAGAACACAGCAAATATATCAGAAAAAATATTGAAAACATTTCTAATGTTAAAAAATATGAAATTCATAAAAAATATCAATTTTTAGACGAGATATTTTTGAGAGTTCTTGATAAGCATCCAGAAAAAATGTCTAATATATTTTTCGATATGTTTAGGGCTTCACCTAAGACTGTTATAAAATTTTTATCTAATAAAAGTAATTTTTTTGAAGATTTATCTATAATATTTAAAATGCCAAAATTAATGTTTATAAAAGCATTATTTTACTAAATAAAAACATAAATGAATAATCAAATTAAAAGAATTAATACAAATCACTCTTTCATTTTTTTTTTATTTTGTAATATTTTTTCTTTAATAACTTTTAATGGTAATTATTTTTTCTTTTCTCCACTAATTTGTCTATTCTTAATTTTAAGTATTGGTGTATCTCATGGTTCTCTAGATAATTTTAAAGGAAAAAAACTTTTTCAAGTTCTTGGAATCAAAAATTTTTATATGTTTTATTTTTCTTATATTGCTATATCTTTAACTATAATAGTTTTGTGGATTTTAATTCCTACAATTTCTTTGGTAATCTTTTTAATCATAGCTTCATATCATTTTGGAAAGGAAGATACTCAATTTTTGATTAATGAAAATTCATACTTTAATCAATTCTTATTTTTTCTAAAAGGATGCTTGGTAATTTTAGCTCCTTTATATTTCCACTTTGATGAAACGATTTTCTTATTTAAATTATTGCTTATCGAAAATGAGATTTTCTATGAATTTTTAAATTTAGTTGAAAAAAATAAAATTGTACTTTTTGGGATTATTTTAAGCACTTTATCCAGTATTTTATTATTTATTAAAAACTTTGAATTTAAAAAAATGACAATCTTTCTAGACTATTTTTCAATCTTAATAGTAAATTACTATTTCTCACCTTTAGCTGCATTTACAATTTATTTTTGTTTTTTACACTCTATAAGACATAGTATTTCTTTAATTTCAGAACTTGATCAGAATAACTTAAAAAATGGATTAAAATTATTCATTAAAAAAGCTCTACCATTAACAATACTAACCGCTACCTTTTGTTTAATCGGCCTTTATATACTTAATAATTCATACAATTTTGATAACTCCGTTGTCAAAGTAATATTTATAGGTTTGGCGTCTTTAACCTTTCCACATATATTGCTCGAATATTTAATTGAAAAAAATGAAAAATAAAGAGTTAAAAATATTATTATCTGCTCCTAGAGGCTTTTGTGCTGGTGTTGAAAGAGCAATAGAAATTGTTGAAAAATCAATTGAGAAATATGGTGCTCCAGTTTATGTTCGCCATGAAATTGTTCATAATAAATTTGTAGTTGATGATTTGAGAAACAAAGGAGCAATCTTTGTTGAAGAATTAGAGGAAATAAAAGATAAATCAAGACCAGTAATTTTTTCAGCGCATGGAGTTCCTAAAAAAATACCTGAAGATGCTAAAAATTATAAAATGACTTATGTTGATGCAACATGCCCGTTAGTATCCAAAGTACACAGAGAAGCTGAAAACCTTTACAAAGCTGGGTATCATTTAATTTTAATAGGCCATCAAAATCATCCTGAGGTAATTGGAACAATGGGTCAATTGCCAAAAGGTTCGATTGATCTAATTCAAAACGAAGATGAAGCCAAACAATACAATTTTGAAAAAGATAAAAAGATTGCTTTCGTGACTCAAACTACTTTGTCTGTAGATGATACAAAAGATATTATTCAAGTCTTAAAAAAAAGACATCCAGAAATAAGAGGGCCTTCTAAAAAGGATATATGCTATGCAACAACTAATAGACAAATGGCCGTTAAAAATATTGCAAAAAAATGTGATTTATTTTTTGTTATTGGTAGTAGAAATTCATCTAATTCTGTTAGATTAGTTGAAGTTGCAAAAAAATCAGGTTGTGAAAATTCATTACTAATTCATTCTCAAAGTGAAATTCCTTATGACTTGATCGAAAAGTCAAATATTATCGGTATATCATCTGGGGCTTCAGCACCTGAGATTTTAGTTGATAATTTCATCAACGAATTAAAACATAGATTTATAGTGTCTATAGATGAAGTAGAAATAATTAAAGAAAATGTAGTGTTCAAAGTTCCAAAAAAACTAAATTAAATGGCTGTTTATACAAAGATAAATAAGAAGGATATCACGTATATTAGTAAAAAATTTAAAAATCAAAAATTTTTAAGTTTTAAAGGCATAAAACAAGGAATTGAAAATACTAATTATTTATTAAAATCTAATACTGATAAATTTATATTAACTATTTTCGAAAAAAGAGTTCTAAAAAAGGAAATACCCTTTTTTATGAAATTAATGGATCAATTAAACGATCTAAAGATTAGATGCCCCAAACCACTTAAAAATCATGACGGTAAATATCTATTTAAATTGAAGAATAAGGTTGCTTGTGTAGTTTCATTTCTTGATGGGAAAGATAAAAAAAACCTTAACTTAAAAAATTGTTATGATATTGGAAAAACGATTGCTCAAATGCATTCTTCTTCAAAAAAGATTAAATTATTTAGAAAAAACTCTATGAATATAAATAATTTAAGTCCATTACTAAAAAGTATAAAGTTTAAATCAAAAAAATTTATAAATTTGGAAAAATTTCTCAAAAACAATTTTAGAGAAATTAAAAAGGGATGGCCAAAAAAGTTACCAAATGGAATAATACATGGTGATCTTTTTATAGATAATATATTTTTTAAAAAAAATAAGATCTCAGGAATCATAGATTTTTATTTTGCTGCAAACGATTATTTTATGTATGAAATAGCAATATGTATTAACGCACTGTGTTTTGATAAAAGAAATTCACATTTTAAATTAAATAAAAAAAAGGTAAAAAATTTAATTAGAGGATATGAAAGTGTTAAAAAAATCTCAGAAATTGAAAAAAGATCATTAAATATTTTATGTCGAGCTGCTGCAATGAGATATCTGCTCACTAGACTTTACGATTACACAAATACTCCAAAAACCGCTTTGATAAAGATTAAAGATCCAAGAGAATATTATCAAAAACTAACAATTCATAATAATTTAAAAAAATATAAAGACTATTTAATTTAATGATTAAAATTTATACTGACGGTTCATGTATTGGAAATCCGGGTAAAGGTGGTTGGGCAGCAATTATATTAAATGATGGAAAAAAAACTGAAATAAAAGGAAGTGAAAAAGATACAACAAATAATCAAATGGAATTATTAGCGCCTATTAAAGCTCTTAAAGAAATTCCAAAAGGTAGCAAAGTTAAAATTTTTACAGACTCTAAATATGTAAAGTCCGGAATAACAGAATGGATACATAATTGGAAAAAAAATGGTTGGAAAACTGCAAACAAAAAAGAAGTAAGCAATAAAGCACTTTGGGCAGAACTAGATCTACTAAATAATGAGTTTGAAATAAGTTGGAACTGGGTAAAAGCCCATTCAACTGATGAATTAAATAATGAAGTAGATTTACTCGCTAAAGATGCTGCCAATTTATAGTTGGGGCACCTGGCAACAGAACTGCCCTACCTAGATTAGATTATTTAATAAGTTCTCTGCTGAAGTTAAACCACATTCTTTAGTTTCTTTTTCAACATGAATATTAATAATTGTGAAATTTTCAATCACCATTAAATAACGATTTGATCTAATCCCCATTCCTTTTGCATTACGATCAACTTCTGCTCCGATTGCTTTAGTAAATAACAAATATGGATCAGATAACATTTTAATTTTATCTCCAGTATTATTAATCTCTCCCCAGCCATTCATCACATAAGGATCATTTACTGATAAACAAAATATATTTTCTATTCCTTTTGCTTTGATTTTATCTGCATTTGCTACAAAACCTGGTAAATGAAGTTTGGAGCAAGTTGATGTAAATGCCCCAGGTAAACCAAACAAAACAATTTTACTATTTCCTATAATTTCTCTTAATGTATTTTTTTGTGGTTCTCCATCAATGAGTTGGAAAATCTCTGTATTTGGTATTTGATCTTTTATTTTAAGTTTCATATCGAATTCATTACATATTTTTTAACTTTTTCAATATCATTTGACAGAAGTTCAAATTTTTCTTTTCTATCATTAACATATTTAAGACTTTCTGGTAAATTTTCAGTTTTTGAAATTGCATCTTCTATTGCTTTTGGAAATTTACATGGATGTGCAGTTGACAATACAACACAATTTTTTTCCAATCCTAATTTTCGCACAGCACCAATACCCACTGCAGTATGAGGATCAACTACTATTTGATGTTCTTCATTAATTGTTTTTATCATTTCAACAGTTTCCTTTTCATCAAGCATTTCAGATATAAAATTTTTTTTAATTTTATCTAAGTCATTTTTATCAATTTTATAAGTATTATTCTTTATTTCAGACATTACATGTTTTGTAACTTCTGAGTTACAATCTTTTACGTCGTATAAAAGCCTCTCGAAATTACTTGCTATTTGTATATCCATACTTGGAGTATTTGTTTCCTCAACTTTCTTTTGACTATAATCGCCACCAGATATAGCTCTGTGCAGTATGTCATTTTTATTTGTAGCTACGATTAGTTTATCAATTGGAAGACCTAGTTTTTTTGCTAAGTAGCCAGCGTAAATATCACCAAAGTTTCCTGTTGGAACAGAAAAGGATAAAGGTTGACCGTTTCCAACTTTAAAGTAAGCGTAAAAATAATACACCGATTGAGCAACTATTCTTGCCCAATTAATTGAATTTACACCTGACATATTTATTGCTTTGGAAAATTTTTCGTCATTAAACATTGCTTTTACTAAATTTTGGCAATCATCAAAATTACCCTCCACCGCAATATTAAACACATTACTCTCCTCATGTATTGTCATTAGTCTTCTTTGCACTGGTGAAATTTTATTGTTGGGGTGTAAGACAAAAACATTTAAATTATTTTTTCCCTTTAAAGCGTCTATGGCAGCTGCACCAGTATCGCCTGAAGTTGCAACAATTATATTAATTTTTTTTTGATCATGGCCTAAATGATATTGGTAAAAATTACCTATTAGTTGCATTGCGATATCCTTAAAAGCAAGTGTGGGTCCATGAAATAGTTCTAATATTTTTAAATCTCCTATGTCTGAAATTTTCACAACATCCTTAGATCTGAAGTTTGAATATGATTTTGAAATAATAGAGATTAAGTCATCCTTAGACATGAAATCTCCTATGAATGGATAAATTATTTCAGCCGCTAGATCATTATAACTAAAGTTTTTTAGATTATCTAATTCCTCTTCTTTAAATGGTTTAATTGATTTAGGTACAAATAGTCCCCCATCATCTGCCAAACCTTTGAGGAAAACATCTTTAAATGTAAAGTTTTTCTGATTGTTTCTTGTGCTAATATAATTCATTTAATAATTTTTTTTTCTAAAATATAGATATAGCAAAAGAATTGAAATCGCTAATGAAAACCATGTCATTGCATATTTTTTATGATTGTTAGAAATATTAGCTGTAATTTTTTTTGGTCTAGGAAACTGATAATTTCCGTCTAAATATATTATATACTTAGAAAATTTTTTACCAGTAAATTTTGAAATATCTTCTCTATTCAAACTAAACCAGTAATTTTCTTTAATATCATTATCCGGTTTAAATATATTTTTTCTTCCCTGAGTTATAAGAATTCCTACTACATTATTTTGATCAAATATATTTATCTCTGGTGTATCTTTTTTTTCAAATGGTATCCATCCTCTATTAAGTAAATAATTTTCACCATCAATTAAAATCGGATTTAAAACTTCAAACCCTGGTGTTCCAGAGTCATTCAAATTATATAAATAAATTTGTTTCTCGAAATCAACATTACCTGATGTTTTGATTTTAAGATAATTTTTTTTATTTGATTGTGTAAGTTCGACAGGAGGATTCTTTAATGAATTTTCAATTTCTAAAATGAGATTATTTTTCCAATTCAAACGAATTATCTGCCAAGTGCCTAAAGCAATAAAAACAAGTATAAAAAATATTATAAAAACTGAAAATAAAAATTTATGTTTCAAGATTCAAAATTAGCTTCCCCAAATATATATAGCAGCAAACAAGAATAGCCAAACTACGTCAACAAAGTGCCAGTACCATGCTGCCGCCTCAAAACCAAAGTGATGGTCTTTGTTAAAATGACCTAACTTTCCTCTCCACAAACATACAGCCAAGAAAATTGTGCCCACGATCACATGGAAGCCATGAAATCCTGTAGCCATATAAAATACTGAACCGTATATATGATCTGAAAATGCAAATGTTGCATGATGATATTCGTAAGCTTGTAATGCTGTAAAACAGACTCCCAAAATTACAGTTAAAACTAAGCCTTGTATAAAACTTTTTCTATCGTCTTCTAAAAGAGCATGATGGGACCATGTAACAGTTGTTCCAGATAAAAGTAATATCAAAGTATTAATTAATGGAATATCCCATGGATCAAAAGTTTCAATATCTTTTGGCGGCCACACGTTACCTACAAATTCATTTGGAAAAAGACTTACATCAAAATAGGCCCAAAACCATGCCACAAAAAACATAACCTCGGAAGCTATAAACAAAGTCATACCGTAACGATGGTGTATTTGTACGACTGGTGTATGATGTCCTTGATGTTCTGCCTCTATCACAACATCTCTAAACCACATGTACGCTCCATAAATTAATAAAGCAAAACCTAAATACATGCCCCATGAGACACCTGAGTGAAGGTAATAAACAGAGCCTAGAGCTAATACTAAACATGAAAATGATACATATATAGGCCAAGGACTTGGGTCTACTAAGTGATAATCGTGTTTTTTTTCACCGGACATTTTTTGAATTATGATTGTTTATAGTAATCTGTCGAGAAAAAAGTATACGACATAGTTACATCCTCTAAATTTTTTGTTGTAGGATCATTAACCATTTCGGGATCTAAATAAAAAGTCATAATATAAGTTGCTTTTTCTCCAGCTTTTAATTCCTGTTTTTCAAAGCAAAAACATCCCAATTTACTATAATATTTTCCAAAACTTGATGGTGAAACATTAAAACTTGCAACACCTGCTGTGGACACATTACTATAATTTTCCACTTCAAATTCAATCTTGTTTACTTGCCCTACTTTAACATCAATAACGTTTGTTTTCGCCTTAAAATCCCATGGTAAATTATTTACATTGGTATCAAATCTAACACTAACTACTTTATTCAAAACTATTTTAGGAGCTTTATTTGAAATTTGAGTAGTTCCACCAAAACCAGTTACTCTACAAAATAAATCATACAGAGGAACCGCTGCATAAGATAATCCGAGCATGATACAAAAAATTCCTGCTAATATTAATGGAGTTAAGTTTTTTTTCTGAATCATATATTTCTATCAAATACACCTGTATTATATAAAGTAAAGAAGAAAAGAAAAATCATAAAAGCGATTATTGCTAAAGCCGTAAATATATTTTTTTTTTTTGTCTTTTTATCTGGTGTTATCATAAAATCTTATCAATCAAAAAAAACACAAATATCAAAAACAAATATAGTATTGAATATCCAAATATCGATTTGGCTTTTTTTGAATCAAATTTATTTTTTTTATAATTATAAAGTTCATAACATAAATAATTGTAATATAGGGTTAAAATTAAAGCTGGTAGCAAAAAAGCAAATCCAACAAAGTTTATAAAGTACGGAAAAATAATAACGGGCACCATCAATAAAGAATATATGAAAATATTTAATTTAGTACTTTGCACACCATTTGTTAATGGGAGCATTGGAATATTGGCTTTTTTATAATCGTTTGATTTATAAAGACTTAAAGCCCAAAAATGTGAGGGTGTCCAAAAAAATATTATTAGAAAAAATGATATTGGTTCGATAGATAAAGATCCTGTGGCAATTGTCCAGCCTATTACTGGTGGAAATGCTCCTGCAGCACCACCTATTACAATATTTTGTGGTGTTCTTCTTTTCAACCAAATTGTATAAACAAATACATAAAATAAAATTGTCAAAAGTAGAATAGCTGCTGAAATTCTATTAGTGAAGTAATCCAAAGCAACAACTGAAATTATTGACAATGTTACACCAAAAATAAGAGCTTGATTCCTGTTAATTTTTCCAGTCGGTATCGGCCTTAAACAAGTTCTTGTCATTAAAGCATCAAGATCGGACTCATACCACATGTTTAATGCTCCTGCTGCTCCAGCACCTATCGAAACTAATAAAATTCCTATAATAGCTTCTTTTGTAGATATTAAATCTGGCGCAGTTAATAATCCCACAGCACAAGTAAAAATTACTAAAGACATAACTCTAGGCTTCATTAACTTGAACAACTCTGAAAAATTAAACAAGTCTTCTTGACTTAAAGATTTATTTTTTAGTCTTAAATTATTCATCAGTTTTTAACTATAAAAAGTTAGGTATGTGATTTTTGAGCTTCTTGATCATCTTCAAACTTTGGTAATTCATCAAAAGTATGAAAGTTTGGTGGAGAAGGTACAGTCCACTCTAAAGTTGTAGCTCCAACACCCCAAGGATTTTGTGCTGCGGCTCTTTTTTTAATAAATGCATAAATCAAGTTCACAAAAAATACCAATAAACCAGCCACTGCAATATAAGATCCAATAGATGAAATATAATTCCATCCTGCGAATGCATCAGGATAATCAGCATATCTTCTTGGCATACCTGCTAATCCTAAAAAATGTTGTGGAAAGAAGATTAAGTTTACTCCTATGAATGTTAGCCAGAAATGTAATTGACCAAGCCACTCTGAGTACTCATAACCAGTCATTTTAGAAAACCAATAATAAAAACCTGCAAAAATCGCAAAAACTGCCCCTAAAGATAAAACGTAGTGAAAGTGAGCAACTACATAATATGTATCATGCATTGCAGTATCTACTCCAGCATTTGCCAAAACAACTCCTGTTACTCCTCCAACAGTAAACATAAAGATAAATCCTAAGGCCCACATCATTGGTGTTTTAAATGAGATAGAACCACCCCACATTGTTGCAATCCATGAAAATATTTTAATACCTGTTGGCACTGCAATAATCATAGTTGCTGCTAAAAAGTAAGCCTTTGTGTCTGTACCTAATCCCACAGTGTACATATGATGAGCCCATACAACAAAACCAACTACTCCAATAGCAACCATTGCATAAGCCATTCCCAGATAGCCAAAAACTGGTTTTTTTGAAAATGTAGAAACTATATGACTAATCATTCCAAAACCTGGAAGAATTAAAATATAAACTTCTGGGTGACCGAAAAACCAAAATAAATGTTGAAATAAAACTGGATCACCACCAGTTTGAGCCTCAAAAAAGGCAGTTCCAAAATTTCTATCTGTTAATAACATTGTTATGGCACCTGCTAAAACTGGTAAAGAAAGTAATAATAAAAAAGCTGTTACTAAAATCGACCAAGCAAATAACGGCATTTTATGTAAAGTCATGCCCGGTGTTCTCATATTAAGAATCGTAGTTATAAAATTTACAGCACCTAGTATTGAGGAAGCTCCAGCTAAGTGTAAACTTAAAATTGCCAAATCCATTGCTGGTCCAGGTTGTCCTGCTTTAGAAGATAAAGGGGGATATATAGTCCACCCTCCTCCAACTCCTTGAGCGCCCGGGGGACCATCAGCAAAAATAGAGAGAATTAATAATGTTAATGAAACTGGAAGTAACCAGAAAGAAATATTATTCATTCTTGGAAATGCCATATCTGGTGCACCAATCATTATCGGCACAAACCAATTACCAAAGCCACCAATCATTGCTGGCATAACCATAAAAAAAATCATGATTAACCCATGACCCGTTACTAATACATTATATAAATGATAATTTCCTCCCAAAATTCCATCGCCAGGATGCATTAATTCCATTCTCATTAAAACCGAAAATGCAGTCCCGATCACTCCGGCAACAATAGCAAAAATTAAATACATTGTTCCAATATCTTTGTGGTTTGTTGAATAAGCCCACCGCTTCCATCCTGTTGGTATGTGATGATCGTCAGGAGATGATGTTTGTGTGTACATAAATTATCTACTCGCTATTTTAATTTTATCATTCATAATTTCTTCTTTGGCAAATTTTATTTTAGCTTCTAATAACCACTGTTCATATTCTTCTTCACTTACAACTTTTACAGCAATTGGCATAAATGCATGTTTAATTCCACAAAGTTCAGAACATTGACCATAATATGTACCTTCTTTATCTGCTTTAAACCAAGTTTCATTTATTCTTCCCGGAACTGCGTCTCGTTTAACTCCAAATGATGGTAAAGCCCATGCATGCAAAACATCGTTTGCTGTAATTAATACTTTTACTACTTTACCAACTGGAACAACTACTTCATTATCAACAGCTAATAATCTCGGTTGATCTGCTTTTAAATCTTTTTCCTCAATCATGTACGACTCAAAAATAACATTTTCATCTGGATACTCATACCCCCAATACCATTGGTATCCTATAGCTTTGATAGTTAAATCAGCTTTAGGAATTTGGTCTTGTTTATATAAAATTTTAAATGAAGGAACAGCGATCACAATTAATATAAAACATGGAATCAGTGTCCACAAAACTTCTACGGCAACATTATGAGTTCTTTTTGATGGATTTGGATTTCTAGACTCTCTAAATCTAATACAGGCGTATGCCATCAAAAATAAAACGAAAACACTTATCGCAACAATTATAGGTAATAATAATTTATCATGGAAGTTTACAATATCTCTCATAGTTTCTGATGCAGCTTCTTGAAATCCTAATTGCCAATCTCTTGGCTGATTAGCAAAAGCATTTTTTGATATAAAAATTCCAGAAAATATGTATAAAATTTTTTTCATTTTATTAGCTATATAAAGCTCTTTTGTAAAAATTACACTTTAGTTTTCGCGACAATTTATCAATTAATAACATAGTTTACGATCGAAATCGCAGATATGACGGCTGTTTCTGATCTTAAAATATTTTCATTAATTTTGACTGATTGAACGCCTTTAAAAGATAGAATCTTGTCTCTTTCAGCTTCTGAAAAATCACCTTCTGGCCCTATGATTATACAAACTGGCTTGTCTGTGAGTTTTGATTTATCGACTTTGATATTATCTGAGTTTAAATCTGTGAATATTAAGTCCATCATGTCTTTTTTTAAAAAACTATCTAAGGTTTGGGGACTTTCAATTAAAGGTACATTCATCCGATACGATTGTTCGCTTGCTTCAATAACTATTTTTTCTAAACGCTCTTTATTAATTTTTCTTACAACTGTTCTATCAAAAATAATTGGTAAAAATTTAGTTATCCCAAGCTCTGTTGCTTTTTGTATCATAAAATTCTGATAGTTTGATTTGATTGGAGAAAATGCTAGCCATAATTCTTTGGCATTTTCTTTTTGTCTTAATTGTTTTGTGGTTTTAAACTCAACGATACTTTTTGATATTCCTAAAATTTTTGCTTCCCATTCTCCTTCCTTATTGAATAAAGAAAAAACTTCATTTTCCTTAACTCTCATTACTTTTATTAAATAATGTGATTGAGATTTATCCAACTTATCAGTCAAGTCGGCTGATAATATATTTGAAAAAAATAATCTTATATTACTCATTTATGTTAAGTTAATTTATGAAAAATATTAAAGCAATAATTTTTGATGCTTATGGCACATTGTTTGACGTCAATTCTGCTGCTGAAAAATGTAAAGATAAAATTGGAGATAAATGGGAGCCTTTTGCAAACTTTTGGAGAACCACTCAGCTAGAATATACTTGGCTTAGAAGTTTAATGAAAAGACATAAAGATTTTTGGCAAATAACTGAGGACAGCTTAGATAAATCTATGATAGCTTTTAATATAAATCCTAAAATGAAAAATGAATTATTGAATTTATATAAAGTCCTCTCACCCTTTCAAGAAGTTCCAGAGACTTTAAAAAAATTAAAAGAAAAGAATTTTAAATTAGCTATACTTTCAAATGGAACACCTTCTCTCTTAAATCAATTGGTCAAGAGTAATAACTTAGATAATTTATTTGATGACTTATTTTCAATCGAAGAAGTTAAAATTTATAAACCAGACTCAAAAGTCTATGACCTTCCTATAAAAAAATATGAAATTAAAAAAAATGAAGTTGCTTTCTTAAGTGCAAACACATGGGATGTGTCTGGTGCAGGAAATTATGGATATAACGCTGTATGGGTAAATCGAAATAATAATATATTTGACTATCTTGATTATAAACCTAATAATCAAATTAAGAGTTTAAATGAACTTACAAGTTTAATTTAAATAATGAAAAAAGGGGAACATGTCTAAAGGACAAAGAGCAGGAGAAAGTGCAATTCCAGTAGATGTTGAAGAAGGAAAATCTTATTATTGGTGCAGTTGTGGTAAAAGTTCTAAACAACCTTTTTGTGATAGCTCACATAAAGGTTCTGAATTTAATCCTGTTGTATACAAAGCTGAAGCAACAAAAAAAATGTTTTTTTGCGCTTGTAAACAAACTAACAATCAACCCTTTTGTGACGGTTCACATAACAAAAAGTAATATTGAAAATTTAGATTTAACAATTAATCTAAAAGCATATGACAATTGAAGTAGATAAAATTATCGATCCAATTCCAGCATCTGATGGTGCAGGTGTAAAGTTAAAAAGAAGCATTGGTGTAGAACCAAATTATTTTGATCCTTTTTTAATGTTAGATGAGTTTGGTTCTGAAAACAGTGAAGATTATATTGCTGGCTTCCCCCCACATCCACATAGAGGAATTGAAACTGTAACTTATATGCTAGCTGGTGATTTTGAACATAAAGACAGCACAGGTGGTGAAGGTCGAATGACTGCTGGTGATGTTCAATGGATGAAAACTGGGAGTGGAATAATTCACTCTGAAATGCCAGCAATGAAAGAAGGTAAACTTCATGGATTTCAATTGTGGATTAACATGCCAGCTAAATTAAAAATGAGTAAACCAGAATACATTTATATTGATGCAAATAAAATGAGTGTTCATAAAGATAATGATAAGCAAGTTAAAGTTATAGCTGGTAAATTTGAAAAAGCTGAGGGTCCAGTTAAGAAACATAATGTTGAACCTACATACTTTGATGTAGAGTTAAAAAAAGACAAAGAATTTAATTATAGCCTGCCATCTACTCACAATACATTTATCTATTTAATTAATGGTGAAATAAAAATTGGTGAAAAAAAACATGATAAAGTCAAAGATAGTACTTTAATTTTACTATCAAAGGGTGAAGATTTAAAAGTTACAGCTCAAATAGACGCAAAATTTTTGGTTATATCAGGAAAACCTATCAACGAAGAAATAGCTAGAGGTGGACCTTTTGTGATGAATACTAAGGCAGAAATCTTGCAAGCTGTTCAGGATTATCATAATGGTACATTTGTAAAATGAAAGCAGTAACAATTTCAAAAAATGGTGGCCCAGAAGTTTTAGAGTTAAAAGATATTAAATTAGGTGAACCTAAATCTGGTGAAGTTCTAATTAAAAATGAGGCTATTGGTTTGAATTACATTGATACCTACCATAGATCGGGCCTTTACCCTGTTGAATTACCATCAAATATTGGAATTGAAGGCGCAGGTATAATTGAAAAAATTGGTCCAGATGTAAAAGACTTTAATGTTGGAGATAGAGTTGCTTACGCATCAATGCCTATTGGTTCTTACGCAACTCATAGAATTTTTCCTACCAAGAAATTGGTAAAAGTTCCGAATGAAATAGAATTAGAAAATGTTGTTACTTTAATGACTAAAGGTTTTACAGTTTTCTATCTTTTACATAAAACATATCCAGTAAAATCTGGTGAAACTATATTATTTCACGCTGCAGCTGGAGGGGTTGGACAAATATTTTGTCAATGGGCAAAAAGCTTGGGTTGCACCGTAATTGGGACTGTAGGCTCAGATGAAAAAGTAGATATTGCAAAAGCAAATGGTTGCACTCATGTAATAAATTACTCAAAAGAAAATTTTGCCAAGAGGGTAAAAGAAATAACTAATGCAGAGGGTGTCCCAGTTGTTTATGATGGAGTTGGTAAAAAAACTTTTGATGGTTCAATTGAGTGTTTAAAAATTAGAGGAATGATGGTTTCATTTGGGAATGCTTCTGGTCCTTTAGATCCATGTAATGTCACTAAATCTTTAGCACCTAAAGGATTGTATTTAACTAGACCTAGTATTGCACATTATACATCTACAAAAGAAGAACTTGATGAAGCAGCGAAAAAGGTTTTTGAAATGTATATATCTAAAAAATTTACTCTCAATATTTTTAAGAAGTATTCTTTAAATGAAATAGTTAAAGCTCATCAAGATTTAGAAAATAGAAGAATTTTGGGTCCAGCCATTATTATTCCTTAATCTAATTTAACATCCATATCTGACATATGAAGTCGTAAAGCATTAGTAGAGACATGAATCTCTCTAATAAAAAAAATTATTGAAATCATCATCGATAAACAACATGATCCAAAAATTACTCTAGCTATAAATATCTCATCTAAATATAAACCTAACACTGTGAGCATATTAAATAAAAAACCAAACGCTCCAAACATAATAGACCATCTTAATAACGTTATTCTTCCACTTAAGTTTATAAACTGTTTTTTCCATTCTGGGGGGACATGTTTTTCATAAACATGTTCATCATGTAGTTCTCTAATTAAAGCACTTAAAGAATGAAATCTATTACTATACACTCCCATTATTAGAGGAATTGCTGGAAACATTAGTGCGGTTACTGTGTAATCTATATTCATACGAATCAGTTTGATTATCAATCTTGGCTTTGTTATTTACAAGTAAAATTTATGCAGCAAATAAACTTATTTATAGAGCTAACAAGACTAAAAAAACCTATTGGCTATATGCTGCTTTTTTGGCCTTGTGCTTGGGGATTAACCATAGTTTTTGATTTTTCAAAAGATCTTAATACTTATTTCTTTTATCTTTTACTTTTTTTTCTTGGATCAGTACTTATGAGATCCGCAGGATGTATTGTAAATGATATATTGGATAGGAATTTTGATAAAAAAGTTTTCAGAACTAAAGATAGACCAATAGCTTCAGGAAAAGTATCTGTTACAGAAGGATTTATTTGCGCTGCAATACTTTGTTTATTAGCTTTTTTAGTTCTTATAAATTTTAATTACTTTACAATAGTAATTGCATTAGCCTCTATGCCGCTTGCATTTACCTATCCATTAATGAAAAGATACACTTATTGGCCTCAACTCTTTTTAGGCGTAACATTTAATTACGGTTTAATTCTCGGTTGGACATCAATAAATCCAACAATAAATATAGTGCCACTGGTTTTTTACATTGGAGCCATATTTTGGACACTGGGTTATGACACGATTTATGGATATCAAGATATTAAAGATGACGAAATAATAGGTTTAAAATCAACATCAATAAAATTTAAAAAAAGCCCAAAAAAATTTTTAATTCTATGCTACTTAGTTTTTTTACTAAATCTTTTAATCACGGGTTTTATTATGGAATTAAATAGTTTTTTTTATTCAATATACATATTAATCGCACTACAAATGTTTTATTTTCAGCTTAGAAAACTTGATATAAAAGACAGTTTAAAATGTTTTAAAATCTTTAAATCAAATAATTTTTTAGGTTTATTGGTTTTTGTAAGTTTAATAGGTGGTAAAATATAAATGACTGACTTCCAAATATTAAAAAGACTCTATGAAGATTATACGAAGAAATATGTAAAGAAAATATTAATTTCAGTTATTTTTACAATTACATTAGCAGGTAGCACTTCATCAATTGCTTATTTATTAGATCCAGCCATAAAACAATTATTTATTGAACAGAAGAAAAATTTAATTTTAATTATACCCGCACTAATTATTTTGGCTTTTGCGGTAAAAGGCGCCTCTTTGTACATCGCAAAGGTAATAATGATTGGAGTATCGGTTGATGTGACACGAGACATACAAAGAGATATTTTTTCATCAGTGTTAAATGCAGATACTAAATTAATTGAAAATAAACATTCTGGAAAATTTATAAGTAACTTATCTAATGATGTTGGGATGATTACTGCTCTTGTAAGCACAGGAATTTTAAACCTTTTTAAAGACACTTTAACTTTAATTGGTTTGTTATGTGTAATGTTTTATCAGAATTGGATTTTGTCATTATTTGCAATAATAATGATACCTGTAGCCTCAGTAGCTGCAAAATCTCTTGGAAAAAGAATAGGAAAAGTTTCAACTTTACAAATGAAACGAGCTGGTATTCTTAATTCATATCTAATGGAAATTTTAAAAAATCATAAGCTTGCAAAAGTTTTTCAAAATGAAAAGTATGAGATCGAAAGAGCAGATAAATTGCTTGAAAATGTTAAAGAAGACTCAAAAAAGATAAATATAATTTATGTAAGAGCTTCCCCAATAATGGAGGTTCTAACTGGTATTATGATAGCAGTTTTAATCTATTTATCAGCAATATTGATTTCAAAAAACGAACTTGAAGTAAGTAATTTTTTTTCATTTTTAGCTGCAATGATGCTAGCTTATCAACCTGTTAGATCCTTAGCTACCTTGAACATTTCTTTTCAACAAGGTATTGCTGGTGCAAAAAGTGTTCTTCCAATAATTGATTATATTCCAGAAGTTAGAGATAAAAAAGACTCAAAAAAGTTAATTATTGATAAAGCTCAAATTGATTTTCAAAAAGTAAATTTCAATTATACTTCTAACGATTCGACAGTTTTGAATTCAATCAATCTTAATATTCCTGGTCAAAAAATGACAGCTTTGGTTGGTCATAGTGGTGCAGGAAAATCCACAATTTTAAATCTTATTCCAAGATTTTATGATGCAAACTCTGGAGATATTAAAATTGATAACCAATCAATTTATAACTCTTCGATTTATTCTTTAAGGCAAAATATATCTTTAGTAGGTCAAGATACTACTTTATTTGATGATACAATTTTTAATAATATAGCTTACGCCAATAGAAATGCTTCAATGCATGAAATCGAAGAGGCAGCAAAATACTCATTCGCTAGTGAATTTATAGAAAAATTACCAAATAAATACGATACTATAATTGGAGAAAATGGTACCAGACTTTCAGGTGGTGAAAAACAAAGATTATCAATAGCTAGGGCAATACTAAAAAAGAGTCCTATTATATTGCTTGACGAAGCAACTTCATCTCTTGATGCAGAAACAGAGAGTAAAATTCAAAAAGCAATTAACTTTTTAACTAAAGGAAGAACCACTATCGTTATTGCTCATAGGCTTTCGACAATATTAAATTCTGATGTAATATATGTAATAGATAAAGGTAAAGTTATAGACCATGGAAAACATGATGATTTAGTTAAAAATTCTGAAACCTATAAAAATTTTTATGAAAAACAGATAAAAAGATCTTAATGGTTTTAATTTACAGAATTTTTATTAATTTAATTTTAATCTTATCACCTATAATTATTCTATTAAGATTATTAAAAAAAAAGGAAGATTTACAAAGATTTAAAGAAAAACTTGGCTTCTTTCAAAAAAATAATACAAAAAAAAAACTAATATGGTTTCATGGTGCTAGTGTTGGAGAAATTCAAAGTATAATACCTTTACTAGAAAAATATGAAAAATCAAAAAAAATTGATAGAATATTAATTACATCAAACACTTTAAGCTCATCTAAGATAATTTCAAAAATTAAATTAAAAAAAATAACTCATCAATTTTTTCCAATAGATAGTAATATAATTGTTAAAAAATTTATAAAACATTGGAAACCTTCCATGGCTTTTTTTATTGACTCAGAGATTTGGCCAAACATGTTAATAAACTTAAATAAAGAGAAAATCCCAACAGTTTTACTTAATGCAAGAATTACTCAAAAATCTTTCAAAAGATGGATTAAATTAAAAAATTTTTCAAAATTTATTTTTACTAAGTTTGAACTCTGTTTATCTGCAAATAAAGAGACAGTTAGATTTTTAAAAAGACTAGGTACAAATAATGTAAAATAT
The DNA here is from genome assembly GCF_001179925.1 of Candidatus Pelagibacter communis. Taxonomy (GTDB): domain Bacteria; phylum Pseudomonadota; class Alphaproteobacteria; order Pelagibacterales; family Pelagibacteraceae; genus Pelagibacter; species Pelagibacter ubique_E. The sequence continues at coordinate 55,169 of NZ_CVSF01000068.1, forward strand.
TTTGGTAACTTAAAGTATTCTCAGTCTGAGAATGAAAAAATTGAAATCGATAATCAGACTATTAAATTTATATCTAAAAGAACAGCTTGGTGCGCCTCAAGTACGCATAATTCTGAAGAAGAATTTGTTGGAATAATTCATAATAAATTAAAAAAAAAATATAAAAATCTTTTAACAGTGATTATTCCTAGACACATAGAAAGAGAAGATCAAATAAAAGAACAGTTATCGAATTTAGGTTTAAAAGTTCACACTCATGAACCAAAGTCTAAAATTAATAAAAACACAGATATTTATTTGGTTAATTCTTTTGGTAAAACCAAATCTTTTTATTCAATATTAAACAACATTTTCTTAGGTGGATCTTTGATAAATCATGGTGGACAGAATCCTTTAGAGGCCGTTAGATATAATTGCAATATTCTACATGGTCCAAATATTTCTAATTTTAAGGAAATTTACAAATTTTTAGGTAATCAAAAGGTATCAACACAAATTTCAAACATGAATCAAATTACCCATATTCTTGATAAGCTTTTGGCATCAAAAAAAACAAAAAAAAATATAAAAGACAAAATAAATTCTATTGGTCAAAAAATTTTAAAAAAAAATTTTCAAGAAATAAATTTAATTTTAAATAGATTATGAATTTAAAAAAACCTTCTTTTTGGGAACAGTCAAAACCAAATTTAGTTTCTTACATATTACTTCCTTTTTCACTGCCAATTTTGTTAAGAAATTTCTTATTCCAATTTATTAAAAAAGAAAAATCATCTAAAATTAAAACTATATGTATTGGTAATATTTATATAGGGGGTACTGGAAAAACACCTTTAACTATTAAAATTTATGAAATTTTAAAAAATCTAAATTATAGAGTTGCAACAGTAAAAAAAGATTACTCTGATCAGCTAGATGAACAATTATTGTTAAAACAAAAAACGAATGTAATAATTACAAAATTAAGAAAAGACTCTATTCAACAAGGCATAAATAAAAATTTTGATTATCTGATATTTGACGATGGTTTACAGGAAATGAAGATTGATTTTGATATTAAATTTGTATGTTTTAAGTCAAAAAGTTGGATTGGAAATGGTCAACTAATTCCTGCTGGACCAATGAGAGAAAAGATCTCAAGTTTAAAAAGATTTGATGCTGTATTTTTAAATGGTTATTCAAATAATTTTGAAAAAATTGAAAATCAAATCAAAAAAATTAATTCTAATATAAATATTTTTAAGACTTATTATAAAATTTTAAACATTCAAGAATATGATTCTAATTCAAAATATTTGATATTTTCAGGAATAGGTAATCCATCTGATTTTAAAGATATTTTGATAGAGAATAAATTTAATGTTAAAGAAGAAATCATCTTTCCAGATCATTATAGATATAAGTCTAATGATTTTGAAAAGATTATAGATAAAGCGAAAAATGAAAACTTACAAATTTTAACAACTGAAAAAGATTATATGAAAATCCCAGAAAAATTCAAAAAAGAAATTAAGTTTTTATCAATTGATTTAATTATTCAAAATGAAAATCAATTAATTGAATTATTAAAAAGTTAATATGAGACCAATAAAATATCTCTTTCAATTTTTTTTTATTAGTTTACTTTTGATTATATTTAAGATCATAGGTTTAAAATTATCTAGAATCTTAGCTAGTAAATTATTTTCAATAGTTGGTCCTTTTTTTAGATCAGAAAAAATAATCGAAAAAAATATTTCTTTTGCATTTCCAAATCACGATAATCAGTCCAAAAAAGAAATTGCTAATAAGATGTGGAAAAGTTACGGAAAAATTTTGGCAGAATATATGTTTATTAAAAAATTTAGAGAAATAGAGTCAGAAAAATTTTTGAATATAAAAGGTCAAGAAATATTAAGTGAAATTAAAAATTCTAATGAGCCTGTAATATTTGTATCTGGTCATTTTGATAATTTTGAGTTAATGGCAATGCATATTGAAAAATCAGGAATTGATGTAGCAGCCATTTATAGACCACTAAATAATAATTTTTTAAATCCATTAATGGAAAATATAAGAAAAAAATATATTTGTCGTAAACAAATTAAGAAAGGTGTTTCAGGTACTAAAGAAATTTTAAAACATTTTAAGTCTGGGACTTCAATAGCTTTGATGATAGATCAAAGAGTTTCTCAAGGTATTAAATCTTTATTTTTCAATAAGAATGCTTTCACGACAACTATTCCAGCTCAATTTGTTAAAAAATTTAATTGTAAAATTGTCCCGATTTATATCGAACGAAAAAATGACGAAAAATTTTTGTTAGAAATTATGGAACCTATAACTTTTAAAGATGATCAAAATATCGAAAATATAACTTTGAAGTTAAATCAATTACTAGAACAAATGATACTAAGAAATCCTCATCAGTGGATATGGTCCCATAACAGATGGAAATAATTTAACTATTTTCTCTTTTAATAGTTGCCTCTTTGTAAGAATAATATGCCTCTTGTAATTCAACATTCCAGTAAGTTAATTTCTCAAGGGGAATTTTCTTTCCTGAGATTGCACATATAACATAATCCCCCTTCTGAATAACTTGAAAATTATTTGGTAAATATTTTATTTTTGCTAATTTTTTAAACATTTTTGGTTTATATACATTATATGAAAGTTGGTGTAATAGGAAGTGGTGGACGAGAACATGCTTTATGTTTTTCATTAAAAAGTTCAGATAAAATAAAACAAATTTATTGCTTTCCAGGTAACGCAGGTACAAGTTTAATAGCAAAGAATATAGATATAAATATTAACGATTTTGAAAAAATTAAAGATTTCATAATAAAAAACAACATTAATTTTGTTATTGTTGGTCCAGAAAAACCTCTTGTAGATGGAATAGTTGATTATTTAGAAAAATTTAATATCAAAGTTTTTGGACCGAATAAAATAGCCTCACAACTTGAAGGATCAAAAATATTTACAAAAAAAATTTGCGAAAAATATAAAATACCAACTGCAAAATTTGGAATTTTTTCTGATACAAATACAGCATTGTCTTTTTTAAAAAATTGTAATTTCCCAATAGTCATTAAAGCTGATGGTTTAGCTGCTGGTAAAGGTGTTTATATTTCTGAAAATTATAACGAAGCATCTAAAGCAGTAGATGAAATATTTAATGGAAAATTTGGTAATGCTGAAAATTTACTTATTGAGGAATTTTTAAACGGAGAAGAAATGAGTTTTTTTATTATCTCAGACGGTAAAAGTTATAAAATGTTTGGAACTGCTCAAGATCATAAAAGAGTTTTTGAGGGAGACAAAGGTAAAAATACTGGTGGGATGGGAGCATACTCACCCTCTAGACTAGAAACAAATGACCTTAATTTTAAAATAATTAACAGAATTATTGAACCAACACTTAAGGGCTTACAGGAATTAAATTGTCAATATAGAGGTTTTCTATACGCAGGACTTATGATCGTAAATGGAGATCCTTTTTTAATTGAATATAATGTTAGGATGGGTGACCCAGAATGTCAGACATTGCTACCAAAATTAAAAACTGATTTTTCAATAGTTATAGACAAATGTATTCAAAGAAAACTTCATGAGTTAGATATTGAGTGGCACAATGATAAATCAATTTGTATTGTATTATGTTCTCAAGGTTATCCTGATACTTATACAAACCATGTTGAAATTGATCTAAAAAAATTAAATTTAAATAAAAATCAATTTATTTTTCACGCTGGAACTAAAATTGTAAAAAATAAAATTTTATCTAATGGTGGTAGAGTTTTGAATATAGTTACGAGATCTAATGATTTTAAATCAGCTAGACAAAATTCTTTAAAAATCCTCGAAGAAATCAATTGGAAAAATGGATTTTATAGAAAAGATATAGGTTATAAGGTTATTCAAGAATGAGGATTATATCTGGATCTTTTAAAGGAAAAAAAATTTTAGAACCAAAAGATAGTAAAACAAGACCTCTTAAAGATCTTACAAAGGAATCTATCTTTAATATAATTAAACACTCAAACAAATTTGAGATAGATTTTTCAAAATCATATATTTTAGATTTATTTTCTGGAGTAGGATCTTTTGGCATTGAATGTTTATCAAGAGGAGTAAATAAAGTTATTTTTGTTGAAAATTATGAGGGTGTTTTACCTATATTAAAAAAAAATTTACATAATTTAAAGCTAGTCCAAAATTATGAAATAATTAAAAAAGATATTTTCAATGAAAATCTATTTTTAAAGTTTAATATTAAATTTGATATTATTTTTTTAGATCCACCTTATAAATATAAAAACTTATCAAATATACTTGACCAAATTCATAAACAAGAAATTTTAAAAAAAAATGGCATAATTATTTTACATAGACATAAAAATGAAAAAGATAATTTTAATTTAAATTTTAAATTAATAGAAAAAAAAATTTATGGGATTTCTAAAATAATATTTTTATCTAACTTAAATTAAAATTTTTTTTGTTTCTTTTTTTATTAATTCAACAGCTGGTTGATCATAAGGATTTATGTTCATTAATTTTCCTAAGAGTATCGTTTCAAGGATAAAATAAGTAAATAACTCACCGAGTGTCTCCTCTTTTCTGTTTTGAACAATAAAACTTCTAAAAGGAATTTTTTTTTGTTTAAAAACTTTTTCGGTAGCAAGAAATTGAGAGAAAGAAATTTGGTTAAGACTTTTATTTTTTAAAAAATTATGAGTATCCAAAATTTTAGTATTATTTATTTTTTTTGAATTTTTTTCTTTAACGAAAAAAAGTGTAAAAAAATGGTTTTGTTTTCCATCTAAATAATATTGCATTAAGCTATGGTTATCTTGAGGCATCATTGAAACTAAAGGGAGTATACCTTTATTCTTTTTTCCAAGACTTTCAGCTACTAACTGTTGATACCAATAAAATAACTCATTTGACTTAAAATCATAATTTAGAATTACAGAATTAGTTTTTTTTGAATTAATTAGCTTATATATACTCATAACATTTTTTATTAGTGTTTGAATAAAATACTTATTATTTACGAGATGATTTAATCTTCTGAACTTTTTTGGTTGAAATCCCATTAATTGTGCTGGTAGCATTCCTACTTCAGATAAAACAGAATACCTTCCCCCAATAAAATTATTATGGTGAACTACTTCACATTTTAATTTTTTAGCTAACTCAGTTAAGTAACTTTTTTTGTTTTCTGTTAAAAATATATTAATATCTTTTTCTTTTATCAAAATATTTGAATTTGAAATTGTTTCTAAAGTATTTCCTGATTTAGAAATTATAAGAGTTATTTTTTTTTTGTTACTATTCTTTAGGTTAGAATTTGAATAATTATCGTAAAAATCAATATTTTTATTTTTAGGATTTAAAAATTTATATATAGCTTTAGCGCCAAGAATGGACCCTCCCATTCCAATCAGTGCAATATGATTAATTTTTTTAAACTTATTAATTTTTTTACTTAAAAAAGAATCTTTATATTTGTTTGTTAAGGAAAATTTAATTTCATTATTTTCGTTTATAAAATTTTTATAAATTTTAAAAATCTTTTTATGTAAAAGAGAATTTTTCTTTAGGATAAAATTTTTAATTTTTATGTCTTTTCCTAACATCAAATTATTTTATTTGTTTTAAAATAGATTCTTCTAGAGATGCTGGTATATTATTCTTTTCAGTATTTTTAGATGAATTTTCATTATTACTTCCAATTATAAGTTTAATGTCATCATCTTTAGTTTCATTTTCATCTTTTATTTTATCATCTGGTAAAGGTAACTTATTATAGTCAGGAGGTAAAACTAATGGGCTTTTTTTTTCAACCAAGAATTCATCGGCACTTGATTTTTTTTTCAAAGTAAAAGCATCTTTCGCTGACTGACAACCAGACAAAAATAACATTAAAATTATAAAAGCAAAAATTTTACTCATATCTTTTCTTAAAAAACTCCAAACTTATTAGAATAATTACTCCTAATGAAATGAATATATCAGCAACATTAAATATAAACCAATGAAAATTATCAAAATATATATCTATAAAATCAGGGACAGCTGAATAATAAATTCTATCAAATATATTTCCCAAAGATCCACCTATTATCATTATAAAGCTGAATTTTTCTAAACCTTTAGATTTAATCATTAACCAAAAGATAATTAATATTATTATAAATATGAAAATTGTTAATAAATTATAATAAATTTTTTGATCAAATGAAAATAAACCAAAAGCTATTCCTTCATTCCAAATTAAATTAAAATTTAAAAAGGATGTTACGTTTATATTCATTTCTCCTTGTGCCTCAGCAAATCTAATGACAAGCAACTTGCTTATTCTATCAATACAAAAAATAATTATTATAAAAAAAAAATTTAAAAAATATTTTTTTGACATATCATTTATTATTATGTCTTTCACACGGTGACGTGCTTATTTTCCAGCAAACTGGACATTTTTGTCCCTTAGCCTTGGTCGTTTGGACTGTGATTTCTTGTTTATCGCTTTTTTCAATTTTAACTAAAGAAGTAATACACAATTCCGATAAATCTATTCCTTCAATAATTTTTTGATTATTTTCATTTAATTTAACCAATAACTCAGCTTCTAAGCTAGAACCGATTTCTTTATTTGCTCTTTTTTCCTCAATACTTAAGTTACAAGCATCTCTAATCTTAAGCAATTTTAACCATTTTGAATTAAGCTCAGCGTTTTCGAATTTTTTTGGAAAATCTAAAAAATTTTCTAAATGAATACTCTTTTTATCTTTTTTAATTAACCTATAAATTTCTTCAGTTGTAAATGACAAAATTGGTGCAAACCATCTAAGTAGTGAGTTTAAAATAATGTTAAGTAAAACTAGAGTGTTTTTTCTTTTTTCAGAATTAATTGGATCACAGTATAAAGTATCTTTTCTTATATCAAAATAAAAGGCAGATAAATCAACTGTGCAAAAATTTAAAAGTTCTTTATAGAGATTATGGAAATCGTAATTTTTGAAATATTTATAAAAATTTACATCTAAACTATAGATTTTGTGAAGCATATATTTCTCCAATTCAGGCATATTATTCAAATCGAGGTTCTTAAGATTTATATCTTCGAAATGATCATTTAAATTGCCTAATAAGTATCTAAAAGTATTTCTTATTTTTCTATAAGACTCAGAATGTTGATCTAATATTGAATAATCAATTCTTAAATCTTCAGCATAGTTAGATGAAGCTACCCATATCCTTAAAATGTCTGCACCATATTTTTTTAGTATATCCTCTGGAGCAATTACATTTCCCAATGATTTAGACATCTTAAGACCTTTTCCATCAACCACAAATCCATGGGACAGGATTGATTCAAACGGAGCTTTACCCCTAGTTCCGCACGACTCAAGTAAAGATGAATGAAACCAACCTCTATGTTGATCTGAACCTTCCAAATACATAGAAGCAGGCCATTTCAAATCTTTCCTTTTTTCTAAAACAAAAGAGTGCGTAGAGCCACTATCGAACCATACTTCAACAATATCACTTAATTTTTCAAAATTTTCTGCTTTATACTTTTTTCCTAAAAATTTTTGAGGGTCATCTGAAAACCAACAATCAGAACCTTCTTTCTCATAAATATTTGCAATATTTTCATAAACCTCATCATCAACCAAAATTTCTTTTGTATCTTTATTAATAAATATTGGAAGAGGTACTCCCCATACTCTCTGTCTAGAAACACACCAATCTGGTCTTGTTTCAATCATTGATTTTAATCTTTCTTTACCCTTGACAGGATAAAAATTAGTATCATCAATAGCTTTCAGAGCTTTATCTCTTAATTTATGACTATCCATAGAAATAAACCATTGAGGCGTTGCCCTATGAACTAATGGAGCCTTAGATCTCCAAGAGTGAGGGTATGAATGAATCAATTCACCATTAGATAATAATTTATTTTGATCTTTCAGTTTTTTAATAACAACTGAGTTTGATTTAAAAATATGTTGACCTTCAAAAAGTGGAACATTTTTTGTATACTTTCCGTCTCCATCAACTGTTTCAACCGCTTTAATACCATTATTCAAACATAGATTAAAATCATCAGGACCATGACTTGGGGCGCAGTGAACAATTCCAGTTCCTTGTTCTGTTGTTACAAATCTTGCTTCCAGCATTGGAATATCATATTTATATCCAAGATCATAAAACGGGTGTAGACATATAGTTCCTTGAAAATCTTTTCCTTTAAATTTTTTAATAATTTTAAAACTACTTATTCCACATTCTTTTAAAACATTCTCTTTTAAAGCTTCAGCAATAACAATTTTTTCATTCTTAATATTTTCAGAATCAACTTGAATTAATAAGTAATCTAAACTTTCATTATAAGCTAAAGCTTTATTTGCTGGGATAGTCCAGGGGGTAGTGGTCCAAATAACTATTTCACTTCCATTTAATTCTTTTATATTTGACGATTTGACAGAAAATAATGCATAAATAGTATCTGATTTATGATCTAAATATTCTACTTCAGCGTCAGCAAGAGCAGTTTTTTCTACTGTAGACCACAAGACTGGTTTAAATCCTCTATATAAACTCCCCTCTTTTAAAAACTTTCCAAGCTCTCTAACTATTTGGGCTTCGGCATCAAAACTCATTGTAGAGTAATAATTTTCCCAGTCTCCTACTACACCTAATCTTTTAAATTGACTTTTATGAACATCAATCCATTTTTCAGCGAATGCTCTACATTCTTTTCTAAACTCAACTATAGGGACTTCGTTTTTATTTTTTTTATTTTTTTTATATTGTTCCTCAATTTTCCATTCAATTGGCAATCCATGACAATCCCATCCGGGAACATAAACAGAATCTTTTCCATCCATTTGATGAAATTTTACAATTATATCTTTCAGAATTTTATTTAGAGCTGTGCCCATATGTATATTTCCATTTGCATATGGAGGGCCATCATGAAGAACAAATTTTTCTTTTCCTTTTCTAGAACTTCTTAACTCTTTATATAAATTTATTTCTTGCCAATATTTTAAAATTTCTGGTTCCCTTGTTGGCAAATTAGCTTTCATAGAAAAAGCTGTTTTTGGTAAGTTGATTTGGGATTTACTCATTATGTTTTTTTTGCAATTAACAAATCACTCTTAATTTGATTTTGTAATTGTTTAACATTTCTAAATTTTTTTTCTTTTCTTATAAATTTTATAAACTCAACTGACAAATACTTATTGTAAAGATTTCCAGAAAAATTGAACAAATGAACCTCTAGTAATAACTTATGTTGATTAAATGTAGGTCTATAACCTAAATTAGCTATTCCTTTGATTTTAGATTTAGAATTTTTTGTATTGGCTCTAACGGCATAAACACCTGGTTTAGCTAAAACATAATCTTTGATATCAATATTGCATGTTGGAAAACCAATTTTTTTTCCGTATTGTCTTCCCTTTTCAACTTTTCCAATAATTGTCCAATTCCTATTCAATAATTTATTTGCTTTATTCAAATAACCTTTTTCTAAATAATTTCTAATCAAGGATGATGAAGCTATCTTTCGTTTAAACTTTAAAGGTTTTGGATTTATTATCTTATATCTATATTTTTTTTCATAATTAATTAATTGATTGACATTTCCTTCTCTTTTATTTCCAAACTTAAAGTTATTACTTACAAAGATGAATTTTGCATTTAATTTTTTGAATATTATATCTCTGATAAAATTTATAGATTTTACTTTGGAGAATCTAATATCAAATTTTTTATTAATCACAAAATCTACTCCAAATTCATTAAGTAATTTTTTTTTTTGATCTAAATTAGATATTCTAAAATTTTTGATTTTTTTATTAAAAAACATTTTAGGCATTGGTTCAAAAGTCAAAACACCTATATTCAATCTAAGTTTTTTTTTATATCTTTTTGCTAAATTAAATAATTTTCTATGACCTAGGTGAAGTCCATCAAAATTTCCAATTAAAATTATTGATCTTTTATGTTTTTTTTTTAAATTAAAATTTTTATAAGTTTTCATTTAATTTACCACTTCAATTCACTTTGAGTGAAATTACAAATAGCTTCGTAATCCTTAAAAATATTTTCTAAACCATTGTCTTCAATCTCTTTTTTATGAATTCCATTTGTAATTAATAAAGAGTCATAATTTAATAAATTGGCACCTTTGATATCTGTATTAAGGTTATCACCTATACAAAGTATTTTTTTATCTTTATTATTTATAGACTGATTATAAACTTCCGGATAAGGTTTTCCAAAATAAATTACTTCTCCTCCCATTTTTTCAAAAACCATAGCAACAGACCCTGCACATAATTCCCTTTTACTTCCTCTATCTACAATTAAATCTGGATTTGTACACACCATTTTTTTTTTTATTTTTTTTTCTAGTAAATCTTTATAATAATTTAAATCTTCACTTTTATTATCAAATAAACCTGTGCATAAAAAATAATCACAATCATCTATATCTTTTGATTTTTTTTTTTCAAAAGCTTTAAATAAGTCAAAGTCTCTTGGAGGTCCTATATGATAAAATTTTTCAGTTGAAAAATTTTTTTTTAAGTAATCCAAAGCAGCTTCTCCAGAGCTATAAACATGCTTACGAAAATTGTTATCAAGTCCCATTTTTTCTAAAAAATCTTTTACAGTCGTATTTGGTCTTGGAGCGTTTGTAAGTAAGACGAATTCTTTATCATTTTTTTTAAGTTGTTGTAAAACGTTAATAGCCTCTTTATATAATGAAATGCCATTATGAATAACTCCCCACAGATCTATATAAAACAAACTATAGTTCTGTGCTATAGAACTAAGCCCCTCTTGATCTAAATTTTTAGTCATTAATTTATCTATAAACCATTAAACCTTGAATTTCCTACATTTTTTAAAAAAGTAAATTTTAAGAACATCTTGAAATAGTAGGTCAAATATCTATATGAAGTGCATATTTATAAAGGAGAATTTTATGAAATTTAGACCGTTACACGATAGAGTTTTAATAGAAGTTTTAGATAGCAGTGAAAAAACTGCTGGTGGAATAATCATACCTGATACAGCACAGGAAAAACCTCAAGAAGGCAAAGTGGTTGCAGTTGGTGGTGGTGCAAAAACTGAAGACGGCAAAACGATACCAATGGATGTAAAAGTTGGAGATAAAGTTTTATTTGGCAAATGGTCAGGAACTGAAGTTAAAATTGATGGCAAGGAATACAGCATAATGAAAGAGTCAGACATTATGGGAATTTCAAGCAAATAATTTAATTTAAAGGAGAAAATAAAATGGCAAAAGTAGTAAAATTTGATGCAGAAGCAAGGGCAGCAATGATTAGAGGAGTAAATATCCTTGCTGATACGGTTAAAGTAACACTAGGACCAAAAGGAAGAAACGTAGTTATGGACAAATCTTATGGTGCTCCAAGAATTACAAAAGATGGTGTTTCTGTTGCTAAAGAAATTGATCTCGAAGATAAATTTGAAAACATGGGTGCTCAAATGGTTAAAGAAGTTGCTAGCAAAACGAATGATGAAGCTGGTGATGGAACAACTACAGCAACTATTCTTGCACAAGCAATTGTAAAAGAGGGTGTAAAATATGTTACTGCAGGTATGAACCCTATGGATGTAAAAAGAGGAATTGATGCTGCGGTAGATGTAGTAAAACAAAATCTTGTATCTTCAGCTAAAAAAGTAAAAGATAGTGATGAGATTGCTCAAGTTGGAACAATTTCTGCAAATGGCGATAAAGAAATTGGCACTATGATTTCGAAAGCAATGCAAAAAGTTGGTAACGAAGGTGTTATCACGGTTGAGGAAAACAAAGGAATTGAGACAGAACTAGATGTTGTTGAAGGTATGCAGTTTGATAGAGGATACTTATCTCCATACTTTATTACTAATAGTGATAAAATGACAACTGAATTAGAAAATCCTTTTATTCTATTACACGAAAAAAAATTAACAAACCTACAACCAATGGTTCCTCTTTTAGAGGCAGTTGTTCAGGCTGGAAGACCATTAATGATTATTTCTGAAGATGTTGAGGGTGAAGCATTAGCTACTTTAGTGGTAAATAAATTAAGAGGTGGTTTAAAAGTTGTAGCTGTAAAAGCACCAGGGTTTGGTGACAGAAGAAAAGCTATGCTTGAAGACATTGCAATTCTTACTGGTGGTTCAGTTATTTCTGAAGACTTAGGAATTAAACTTGAAAACGTTAAACTTGAAGATCTTGGTTCTTGTAAAAAAGTTAAGGTTGATAAAGATAACAGCACTATAGTTAATGGTTCTGGTAAAAAATCAGATATAGAAGCTAGATGTTCTTCAATCAAACAACAAATTGATGAAACAACTTCAGACTACGACAAAGAAAAACTGCAAGAGAGATTAGCAAAATTAGCCGGTGGCGTTGCAGTCATTAAAGTTGGTGGAGCTACAGAAGTTGAAGTTAAAGAAAGAAAAGACAGAGTCGAAGATGCTTTAAATGCTACTAGAGCTGCCGTTGAAGAAGGTATCGTAACTGGTGGTGGTTGTGCCCTATTGTATGCTGCTCAAGAACTTGAAAAAGTTAAAGCTAAAGGTGAAGATCAAAAAGCTGGTGTTGATTTGGTAAGAAGAGCATTAGAGGCTCCTATAAGACAAATTACAAAAAATGCTGGTGTGGATGGATCAGTAGTTGTTGGCAAACTTTTAGAACAAAATAAAAAGACACATGGCTATGATGCACAAAATGAGGAATATTGTGACATGTTTGCTAAAGGAATTATCGATCCGGTAAAAGTTGTTAGAACAGCTCTTCAAGATGCTGCTTCTATTTCTGGGTTGCTAGTAACGACTGAGGCTATGATAGCTGACAAACCAGAGGAAAAAGATGCTGCTCCTGCCGGAATGCCTGGTGGAATGGGTGGCATGGGTGGTATGGGAGGCATGGGTGGCATGGGAATGTAAACCCGCTATTCCTTTCTAAGAATTAATAAACGCCAGAGAAATCAACCTCTCTGGCGTTTTTTTTTGTTTTTAAAGGTAAATTAAAGAAAATGAGCTATATATTTTAATTAATTTAAAAACATGAGTATAAAATTTAACTTTTTTAAAATTTTTTCTAAAAAATTTAAGACATTATTTAAATCTCTTTACAAACATAAGTTAGATTACAATTTAAACGAGCTCATAAAGAAAGGATTAAATTTAGAAATAATATATGACATTGGAGCATATAAAGGTGAATGGAGCAAAGGTATAAGTAAAAAATCTTTAAAAAATAAAAAATTTTATTTGTTTGAGGCAAATGTGAGTAATGAAAAATATTTAATCGATACAAAATTTGACTATTTTCTTGGAGTTCTCTCGGACACAAAAAAAGAATTAAAATTTTATTCAAGAGGGCTTACTGGAGATTCTTATTATAGAGAGCAGTCTGAGAGATATGACGAAAGATATAAATCTAAAAATGTTACTACTACAACACTAGATGATATTGTTGAAAAAAATAATTTAGATCATCCAAATTTTATTAAAATAGATACTCAAGGAAGTGAGATTGATATTTTGAAGGGTTCAAAAAAAACACTAGATACTTGCAATCTTCTATATTTAGAAACACCAATAATAGAGTATAATTTAAATTCTCCTAATTTAAGTGAATGCATTAAATATTTAGATACAATAGGTTTTGTGCCTTATGATATTTGTGAGATACACTATATGGATAATATTTTAGTACAAATTGATATTTTGTATATACGTAAAACTAAGTTCTTAGAAATTTTTCCAAATCAACAAACAATTGATTTGTTAAGATAAAATCAGAAAACATAAAGATTATTAAGTTTTGATCATTAAAAGCAAGTATAACGTGGTTTTTTTTGAGTTTTCAAAGTCTTTTTTTAATGTATAACGGCGAGAATTTATGAGCCAAGAAATAAGAAACATAACAATCATAGCTCATGTTGATCATGGAAAAACTACTTTGATTGACAATTTAATGAAGCAAAGTGGATCTTTTAGAGAAAATGAAATAGTAGACGAAAGACTTTTAGACTCTGGCGAATTAGAAAAAGAAAGAGGTATAACTATTTTAGCAAAACCAGCTTCAATAAATTGGAATAACTCGAGAATAAATATAATAGATACCCCTGGGCATAGAGATTTCGCTGCTGAAGTGGAGAGAGTTTTAAGTATGGCAGATGGTGCTTTATTGTTAATTGACTCAGCTGAAGGTGTAATGCCACAAACAAAATTTGTTTTAGCCAAAGCATTAAAACAAGGATTAAAACCAATAGTAGTTATAAATAAATTGGATAAAACCGATCAAAGAGCAAATGATGTTTTAAATGAAACATTTGATTTATTTGTAAGTTTAGATGCAAACGAGGATCAATTAGATTTTCCAGTTCTTTATGCTAGTGGAAGATCGGGTTGGGCCGACACGGAGATTGATGGTGCAAGGGAAAACTTAAATCCACTTTTGAATAAAATAATAGAACATGTAAAACCAGCTGAATTAGACAAAACAAAGCCTTTTGCGATGCTATCAACATTATTATATTCAGATAGTTTTTTAGGAAGAAGTCTAGTTGGAAGAATTAACCAAGGAACAGCTAAAGCTAATCAATCAATTAAAGCAATTAATTTGAGTGGAGAAAAAATTGATGAAGGAAGATTAACTAAAATATTTAGATATGAAGGTACAAAAAAAGTTCCAATTGAAGTCGGAGTGGCTGGAGATATTGTTGTAATAGCTGGACTAGAGAAAGCAAATGTAGCTGATACTATATGTGATTTAGTAGTTATGGATCCAATAGCAGCAACACCAATCGATCCTCCGACAATGTCTATTACAATTACTGTAAATACATCTCCTTTGGCGGGTACTGAAGGAAAAAAACTTACCAGTACTCAAATTAGAGATCGGTTAATTCAAGAAGCACAAAACAATGTGGGAATCACTTTTTCTGAGAACGACGGAAAAGACTCTTTTGTAGTAAGTGGGAGAGGTGAATTAATGTTAGAAATATTACTTACTCAAATGAGAAGAGAAGGTTTTGAAATGACAGTAACTCCCCCAAAGGTTTTATATAAAAAAGATGAAAACGGAAATAAACTTGAGCCAATAGAAGAAATTACTATGGATCTTGATGAAGAATATTCCTCAAAAGTTATAGATTCAATGAACAAAAGAAAAGGTAAGTTAATAGAGTTGAAGGATACAGGTAAAAATAAAAAACGTCTGATTTTTCATGCTCCAACGAGAGGATTAATGGGATACACTAGTAGATTTTTAACAATTACAAAAGGAAATGGAGTAATAAATAGAATCTTTCATGCATATGGACCATTTGAAGGTAATATGGAAGGAAGGAGAAATGGCGCTTTAATTTCAATGGAAAAAGGTAAAGCAGTTGCTTTTGCAATTTTTAATTTACAGGCAAGAGGTGAAATGTTTGTAACTCATAATGATCCTGTTTATCCTGGTATGATTGTTGGTCTATCGCCTAAACCAGGCGATATGATTATTAATGTTATGAAGGGTAAAAAGTTAACTAATATGAGAACTCAAGGGACTGATGAAAATGTTGTTTTGACCCCAGTACGAAAAATGTCAATTGCCGAGCAATTAAGCATGTTAAATACTGATGAAGCTTTAGAGATAACACCAGAATCGTGTAGATTAAGAAAAGCTATTCTTGATCCTCATGAAAGAAAAAAAAGCGAAAAATCAGGAGCTGCAGCTTAATTAAAAATTTTATCTACCAGATATAATCCTAAAGCAACACATGGACCAATTCCAAAAGCAAAAAGCAAAGTTCCAAATCCAACTGTACCACCCAAATACCATCCAATACTAACAACTGAAATTTCTAATGTTGCTCTCACAACAGCAATTGGTAAGTTTGATATTTTTTGTAAACCTATCATTAAACCATCTCTTGGTCCTGCTCCTAAATTAGATACTAAGTAAATACCTCCACCTATTCCTACTGTTATTACTGACACTACTGCTAAAATAAATTGATAAATCAAATTTGAAGGGGTTGGAACAAATTTAATACAAATATCTATCATTAAAGCAATTATTAAAGCATTGAAAATTGTTCCCATTCCAGGTTTTTGACCTAATGGTATCCACAAAATTAGAACAGCTATACTTATTAACAGTGTAATTGTTCCTATGCTTAAATTCACGTTTAAAGAAATTCCCTGAGCCAAAACACTCCAAGGAGATGCTCCAGTGAAAGATACTATTAATAAGCCTTCACCCAATCCGAAAAGCATTAATCCAAAGCATAAAAAAAAGAATGTGGAAAATTTTGGTTTAAAATTATATGGTTTTTCAGAACTCCAATTTACCTTTGGTATTTTCTTTATTTTTAAAAACATTTCTTAATAAGTTATTTCTATTATTGATAAAGTTTAATAATGTAATTGCCAAATGAAAAAATTTGTTATCATTTTAATATTTGCACTTTTTTCCTCCATTTCATTAGCCCATATGGATCATTATAAAAATTTAAATAAAATTGAAATGGAAATTTTCAGGAATGGTCAATTAATTGGTTATAGTAATTATTCATTTGTTAGAAAAGGTAATAACACTATTATTACAAATAGAACTAAGTTTTCTGTAAAAGTTTTGGGAGCAACAATATTTAAAATCGAAGGATATAGTGAAGAAAAATATTTTAAAAATCAACTAATTTCATTCAATTCTAAAACTAAACAAAACGATAAACAAAAATTTGTAGAACTCATTTTTGACAAAAATTCAAAAAAATTTGATATTAAAGGTTCTTCTTATAATGGAGGTGCATCCATTGATAATGTTATTGGAAATTGGTGGAATCATAAAATTTTGCAAGCAGATAGTCAAATTAGTCCAATTTCAGGAAGTATAAAAGAACAGGTTGTTACTTTTATTGGAAAAGTAAAAATTGAACAATATGGAAAAATTTATAATGTAGATCATTTCACACTTAAATCTAAAGATATGACTTTACCAAAAGATAAAAGATTAGATTTTAATATTTGGTATGATAAAAAAAATGCTCAAATTATAAGAATATCATATTCTAGAATGGGAAATTGGGAATATCGTTTAAAAAATTTTGAATAGATACTATTATTTACCTGCAACTACCATTCCTTCGATCATCATTGTTGGAGAATTTGTTGAATACTCAAATTCTAGATCATTAGCGAGTGTTATATTTTGAAACATTTCTTTAAAATTTCCCGCGATTGTAATTTCGTTAATTGGATATTTGAATTCACCGTTTTCAATTAAAAAACCTGTGGCACCCACTGAATAATCGCCCGTAACAATATTGCTCCCATGACCAATGGTTTCGGTTAAATAAAGACATTTTGAATTTGAATTCAAAAGATCTTTATAAGAAACTTTCCCATTATTAAAGTAAAGATTGCTTGTTCCGCCACTTCGACCATTAGATCTAAGTTTCAACTTTTTTCCATTATAGGTATCTATCAGGTAATGCCTCAGAACTCCTTGTTCTACTAATTTTAATGTATCAGTTTTAACTCCCTCAGCGTCAAAGACCCTTGAGCCAAGACCTTTTAATATATCAGGTTTATCAAAGATATTGATTTCATCTGAAAATATTTTCTGATTTATCTTATCTTTTAAAAATGATGTTCCTCTTGAAATAGCAGACGATGAAATTGCATTGGCAAAAGTACTTAAAATTCCTTTTGCAATTCTTTTATCAAAAATTAAGGCAATCTTTTCACTACTAATTTTTTTTGGACTGAGTTTTCTTATAGTTTGTTTAGCGGCTAATTTTCCTAATACTTCTGCATCTTTAATATCTCTTAGATGACATTTGCTTGTATATTCATAGTCACGTTCCATACTTTTTTCATCTTTTGCAACAGTAACGCTTGAGGCAATAAATGATGAATTTTTATAACCTTTACAAAAGCCATCGCTATTAGCTAGGATAAAATTTGATTTATCTTCAGTAAAGCTAGACTCAGTATTCACAATTTTTTTGTTACTCGAAGCTGAAATTTCTAATCTGGTTAAATATTCAATTTTATCCTCATTTTTAATGTGAGTTTCATCATATAAATCTAAATCTTTTACTTCTTTAGCCAATAAATCTTTATCTGGAAGTGAATTAAATTCATCCTCTGGTGTATTTTTTGTAGTTTCAATACATTTTTCAATAAGAATATCTAAATTCTCTTTTAATAAATTTGAAGATGATATTGATGATTTTTTTTTATCAATGTAAGTTGTTATACCTATAGCAAGATTATCCGATCTATTAGACTCGTCTAATTTTTTATTCCTGAAATTTACTGTTTCAGAAATTGAATTACTTACAACAACGCTTGAGTCTGTTGCTCCTTTTTTTTTTGCTAAATCCAAACAATACGATGCTTTTTCAGATAAATATTCCTGATCTTTGATCATTAAAGCTTTGTACCACCCACTGTCATTTTGTTAATCAATATAGAAGGTTGTGCAACACCAACTGGTACACCTTGTCCAGCTTTCCCACAAGTTCCAATTCCTGGGTCTAACATCATATCGTTTCCAACCATGGATACCTCTTTTAGAATAGAAGGACCATCACCTATAAGTGTTGCACCTTTTATAGGTGATCCAATTTTGCCATTAATAATTTCGTAAGCTTCCGTACAATTAAATACAAATTTGCCTGAAGTAATATCAACTTGCCCGCCACCGAAACTGACAGCAAAAATTCCTTTATTTACTGATTTAATCATTTCTTCTTGAGTACGATTACCATTTAACATCATTGTGTTTCTCATTCTAGGAAGAACTATATGCCTGTAATTTTCTCTTCTACCACTACCAGTGGATCTGGTTTTCATCAATCGAGCATTTAATCTGTCTTGCATAAAATTTTTTAATACTCCATTTTCTATTAAAACTGTTTTTTCTGTTGGTGTACCTTCGTCATCTATTGTTAAACTCCCTCTTCTGTTATCAATGGTTCCATCGTCAACAATAGTAACTCCTTCGCTTGCAACTTTTTGACCCATTAAATTATGAAACGCAGAAGTTTTTTTTCTGTTAAAATCTCCTTCTAAACCATGACCGACAGCTTCATGAATAAGTATTGCTGGCCAACCTGGCCCTAACACAACTTTCATTTCTCCAGCTGGTGCAGGTTTACTCTCTAAATTTACAGAGGCAATTCTTAAAGCCTCATCACATACTTCTTTCCAATTATCTTCTTTTAAATAAGAGTCATATGATTTTCTGCCTCCTATACCATAAACTCCAGACTCTTTTCTTCCATCTTTATCTAGCATTACAGAAACATTAAATCTAATCAAGGGTCGAACATCTGATAATGTTTCACCTCCAGATCTAATAATTTCAATTGTTTTTTGTTCACCACTAAAATTGGCTGTGACCTGTTTCACATTGCTATCTTTTGATCGCAAGTAATTATTTACTTTATTTAAAATCTCAATTTTTTCGTCAAGTGATTTTTGTTCTATAGGATTAATGTTCTCATAATATTTCTTATTAGTTTTAGGAATTGAATGATTATAAGTGCCTTTTGTTGATCTTAATGTCGATTTCAAACTTTCTGAGGATTGATTTAATGAATTTTTTGATATTTCATTTGAGTGAGAGTAAGCAACAATTTCATCTGAAACAGCCCTAAAACCAAAACCTAAATCTGAGCTATAACTAGAACCTTTTATTTTATTATCATCTAGTATTATTGACTCTGATTTTGAGTCTTCTAAATAAAGTTCCCCATCATCACATTTGTTTAAAGTGTCAGAGACAATATTCTCAGCATCATTTCTCGATAAATCTGAATTTTTAAAGAAATTAGTCATGAATAACAATACATAGTTCGTTTATGATAGTTTTCAATATGTGTATTTTACGCATATACATGATTAGATTATCAAGTAAATAATTAACTAGTATGAAAGTTTATTTTAATAATTCTTGTAAAATTTGTAAGGCAGAAATTGACTTATATAAAAAAGAAAATATCCAAGAAATAAGTTGGGTTGATATTACAAATAATATTGTTGCAGAAAAAGAAACCTCTAAATCTAGTAAAGAACTCTTGCGAAGACTTCATATAAAAGAAGGAGAAAAAATTTTACAAGGAGCACAAGCTTTTCTTTTATTATGGAAAAAAATACCTAAATACAAATTTTTATATAACTTTTTTAAATTACCAATAATTTTTAATTTATTCTCTTTTGGCTATGAAATTGTTGCATATTTTTTATATCTTAAGAATAAAAAACAATTAAATTCAACTAAAGAAAAACAATAAAAATTTACTGAGTAAAGACATAGAAGATACAAACATAATTAAAACAATCGAATACATAAACAACACGATTTTATTTTTTTTTCTTCTCAGCCTTACAAAATCTTTATCATCTAAATCTGAGATATCCCTTTCCCCAACTACTGGATAATCATAAGTAAATCTCCAAGTACTATCTCCAAGTCTTGGATCTAAATCATTATAATAATTAATCCATGCTAAAGTATATTTTAAAATCAAAAAAAGAATTATTATAAAAGTTGTACCTAAAACCATGGCTCATAATACCTATAAACTAACCAATGGTTAATTATTATTTTTATCTCTTTGTCTAGATATTAATTGGGTTAAAGAGTCAACCATTGTGTCTGAAGCTTTAAAAATATCTACATTCCTAAACTCATGGGAAATGTTTTGTTCTGGATTTGTTTTATCTTCAATTATAATTCCTTCATCTGGTGAATTGTTTTTAATATAAATAAGTAGCAACCAATCCTCATCGTCAGTCTCATCCCACTTGATAAATACTTCACCAGTTTCAAATCTTCTGTCTATGCAACGAAATATTGACATATTTCTTGTAATATGTCGTTTATTAAGTTGAAATACCAAACTACTCGCACTTCTATAAAAACTTTCTAAAGCGAATTCAACTTTTTGTCTTGCTAAAGTATACTCTTTTTCTTTAATTAATAAAGTTTCTCTATCTTCATTACCTTGTAGTTTTACTCCTAAAGCCTCTACTCTTTCTTTGATTTTTTGATCTCTGATAATTCTGTATTTTTCTTTTAATTTATCAATTCTTTCTTGTAATCCAGCGTAATCTTCTCTTTTTTCTCTTAATGAAATTTTTTCTAATTTCTCTAGCTCCTTGACCTCACGAATTCTAAATTTTTCAATTTGTTTATCTAATCTTAATTGTTTTAAAAATTGCTTCTGTTTTTCTGCTTGTTCAATTCTTAGAAGAGCTTGTTCTTTTCTCAAAAACAATTTGATATCTTTTGTCCTTTGCTTTTCTAATCTAGCTTCTTCTCTTAAAGCTTGTTCTTTTAGTCTTAATTTTAAAGCATCCTCATATTTTTTTTGTTTTTCTTCAGCTAATTTAGCTTTTCTATCATTTTCAATTTTTTCCAATCTTAATCTTCTTTTTTCATCATGTTTTAAAGTTTTATAATTTGAAATCGTTTCAGAAATCTTATCAAAGAAACTTTGTATATATTTTTCAAAATTAAGATTTAGCCTAAAATTGAATTCAGGCTTTAAGGCTAATTGAAATTTTACTAATCTTAAAGCTAAGGTATCCTTTTTTGCTTTTTTTGAGTAAACATACTTTTTATTAATTTGAGATTTTCTTTTTCTATTTTTTTTAAATTTAGATTTTAAAAGTTTTTTTGATTTTTTCTTTTTACTATTAGGTTTTTTAATTTTTTTGAAAATTAAAGATTTTTTTTTAATTTTTTTTCTTTTTCTATTTTTTTTTCTTTTTTTTTTCATTTAGAGAAAGACTAATACTATCAACTATTTATTGATAAATATAGTCCCTAGTCACAGGTGTTGATCTATAATTTTTTGTAAGTTGAAATTGATAAACAACTTGATCGCCCCACTTAAATGCCATTTCACAACCAGCAAGATAAAACTCCCACATTCTAAAAAACTTGTCATCAAACATTTTAATAATTTTATCTTTATTTTTTATACAATTTTCCTTCCAGTGTCTTAAGGTATGAGAATAATGAAGCCTCAAAACCTCAATATCTGTAACTATTAAACCAGCATTTTCTATTGGTGTAGTTACTTCGCTCAAGCTTGGAGTGTAACCGCCTGGAAAAATATATTTAGTAATCCATGGATGAGGGTCTCTTGGAGGATTGACAGATCCAATTGTATGTACTAATGACACGCCATCGTCTTTAAGTAATTTTTCTATTTGATTGAAAAACTTTTTATAAAATTTTCTTCCAACATGCTCAAACATTCCAACACTTACTATTCTGTCAAATTTTTCATTAAGTTGTCTATAATCCATTAATTTAAATTTTACTTGATTTTCTAAATTCATTTCTTTTGCTTTTTGATTACAATAATTTAACTGATTTTCCGAAAGCGTAATACCCGTTACTTCACATCCTGCACTTTTAGCAATATCAATTGCTAATGAACCCCATCCACAACCAATATCTAAAACTTTTTGATTAGGTTTAATATTTAGTTTTTTTATAATATGCTGTATCTTATTGTTTTGAGCTGTTTCTAGACTGTCATTTTCATTTCTAAAATATGCACAAGAATATTGTCTTTTTGGATCTAAAAATAAATCATATAGATCATCTTTAATATCGTAATGATGAGAGACGTTCATTTTAGATTTTTTTATAAAATTAAAATTCGTAAGATATCTATAAGAGCCTCTTACTTTATTAATTAGGTAACTAAAAAAATTAAGTTCTCTTCTACCTATGTTCATCAATGCTAGATCTAAAAAATCTGTCAAAGTTCCATTTTCAATGATGATTTCTCCATCTGTATAAGCTTCTCCAAAATATAAATCAGGATGAAATAATAATTTATAATGAAGATTTGAATTCAAAATTTTTAATTTGATTGGATTTTCTTTTGGGTTGCCAATAATATAATCCTTATTATTTGCATCGGTGAGTATAAAACCACCTTTTGTAAAAATTTTATTTAAAAATCTAGCTAATTGCATTTAGGCCGCCAAAGGTGATTTGTTTGAAAAATTTAGATCTTTCAAAGTTTTTAATAAATTTTGTTCGTCAGTTTTATTTAATAAACTCAAAGGAGGTAAAATATTTTTATAAATTTCGTCTTCTTTTGAAAAATAGGTATGTAATCCAGAAATTAGATTATATTTATCGAACGCTTCTCTTACACTACATAATTTGTGATTATAAAATTGTTCGTTTCCTAAATAAAAATCGTCATAAACCTTTCTAGATAATTCAGCTGTAACATTACATGTGGCGGTTATTATTCCTGCACATCCTAATTCTAAGCCTTTCAATAATTTAAGTTCAGAGCCAGGAAAAATAGAAAAATTGTCTAATTTTAAATTTTCAAACAGGTTATATGAGCTGTCTTTTACGCCAACTATCTGTTCAGGAAATTTTTTTACAAGTGTTTTTATACAGTCTATACTAAATTTATATCCACAAAGTTTTTCAAAATTATAAAGAACAATTTTACATTTTGGTATCGACTTAATTATTTTTGAGTAAAATTCTATTACCTCTGTATCACTGTACTTATAATACGCCGGAGGCATAATTAGAAATTTAGTAAAATTTAGCGAAGTTGCAATCTTTAAAAAATTAATTGTCTCAGTTAAAGAATTTAACCCCGTGCCAATTAAGTGCTTATCTTTATACTTGCTTTTTGCGAGCTTATTTAACATTTCAATTTTTTCTGCAACTGATATCAATTGAGATTGTCCTGTGCTTCCAAATATTGCAGTTCCATGACAGCCTTGATCAACCAACTTTTCAGCATGTTCTATTGTTTTTTCAACATTTAGGCTTAAATCAGAATTTAAAACAGACATCGTAGCTGCAAATATCCCACTTATTTTTGTCATAATAAAAATTTATATAAAAATATACTCAGTAAAGTTTATAAATACCATATGAAAATTTTAGCAGTTCAAAATAGAATGGGGATTGGGGATACAGTAATTTTTTTACCTTTTATAAAGGCGGTTTCAAAAAAATTTAATACACCTATAAGTTTACTTATAAAAGAAAGCTCAAAAGCTCATCAATTTCTTCATCAAACTGATTATATTGACAAAATCCTTATCTTAGAAAGAGATAATAAAACGAATAATAGGCATGGTGGTTTTTTTGGTATTTTTAATTTAGCTAAAGATTTAAAAAAACATAATTTTGATAAAATTTTTATTTTTAATTCATCTTTAAGATTTAACTTAATTGCTAAAATTTCTGGTATTCCAAAAATTTACCAATATCCATTATTCACAAAAACCAAACAACACATAACTGAGGTTCCTAAAAGATTCTTAAAAACAAATTTGGATTTAGATGTTGATGAAGATCCTGAAGTACAAATTGATAATGATTTAATTTCTAAAGCAGTACAAAAATTTCAAATAGATAAAAATAAGACAAATATTCTCCTAGGTATAGGTGGCTCTGGACCTACAAAAAGAATTCCTGCAAAAACTTTTTTAAGTGTAATTGATAAAATATCAAGTATAAAAAGTTGTAATTTTTTTCTTGCGACTGGTAAAGCAAATGAAGAACAAGAAATATTAAATATAATTTTGCAGTCTAAATTTAAAAATTTTTGTACACGTTTAGATGATTTACCTATTAGTGAAATTTTACCATTGATAAAGAGTTGTAATGTATCTATTTGTAACGACTCGAGCTTTAGTCATTTATCCTCAGCTTTAGGTATTAAAACAATTACTTTAATGGCTGATACACCCTTAATTTATGGAAACTATAGTACAAAAATGTTTCCAATAATTCCCGATGGAGAAAAAACAGTGTCACATAATACTTTAGGTAAAGAAAAAATAGATCCACAAAAAATTTTTGAAAAATTTATAGAGATTATAGATTAAGATATATCGTTTAAAACGATATCTTTAGCTTCATTAACTATAGATGATAGTCTAGAAGTTTCAGGGGAAATATCTGGATGAATTTTTTTTTGTATTTTTATATAAGCTTTATTTACATCTTCCTTACTAACTTTTTTATTCATATCTAAATTTAAAATTTTATATGCTTCTGAAACTGATATAGATGAAACATTATTTGAGTTTGATTGATTAAAAGAAAATCGACCAGACTTTCTAAGGGTTTGAATGAGTCTGAAAAGGGATATTAATTGAAAAATAGACAAACCCTTTAATTTCAATAAAGCTATACTTGCTAGTGTTAAAGGTAAAGTTAATAGAAATTTTCCACCAACAGCAAATAAAATCGCTAAACCGATTAATCCTAATATAATTAGAAATCTGATACCTTTTGAAATTTTTTTTGAGGAAATGCTGGTAATAAAACGCAATAGAAAATAAAAAATGAACAATATAACTACTGTATAAATTATTATATTCATATATTTGTATCACGATGAAAGTACCACAACTTGAAAAGAAACCAGAGTTAAAATCTTGTCACAATACAACTTGGGAGGATAATTATAGTTGGATTCACCAACATAATATTCTTGAAGTTTTAAAAGATAATTCCAAATTACTTCCTGAAGTAAGAAAATATCTTGAAGAGGAAAACAATTTTACAGAACATAATTTAAAAGATACAAAAAAATACCAAAAAATATTATTTGATGAAATTAAAGGTAGAATAAAATTAGATGATGAATCTTTAAAGTTTAAAGATAAAGAATTTGAATATTGGACCAAGACAACAACAGCAGGGAATTATTCCATAAAGTTAAGAAAAAAAATTGGAGATGATATAATAGAAGAAATTTGGAATGGTGATAAAGAAAAAGAAAAATTAAAGACTGAATATTTTGGTGTTGGAGACTTAGAGGTAAGTTACAATGACAAACTTTTAGGTTATTCCTTAGACTTAAAAGGCTCTGAATACTTTACAATTTACATTAGAGATATTTCAACAGGAAAATTAGTTACTGAAAAAATAGAAGAAACAAGTGGAGGTATTACTTTTAGTCTAGATGACAAATATTTTTTTTACTCAAAACTGGATGAATTTCATAGACCAAGAAAAATCTTTAGACACAAAATTGGATCATCAGTTAAAGATGATGAACTAATTTTTGAAGAAAAAAGTGAGGCATTTACTGTGGGCATAAATTTGAGTTCAGATGAAAAATATTTTTTTATAACAACGTCAGATCATAACACATCTGAACAATATTATTTTAAAGTTACGGAAAAGACTCCAAATCCAAAGTTAATAAAAAAGAGAAAAAAGGGTATAATTTATTCTATCAATTCTTGGGATGAATATTTTTATTGTCATACTAATGATAATGCAGAAGATTTTAAGATTGAAAGATGTGATGATTTATTAAATCAAAAATGGGAAGATTATATACCTGCTAAAGATGAAGTTTTAATTGGAGGACTAATATTTTTAAATAATTGGATACTCAGGGGTGAAAAATCGAATGCTTTAGGAAAATTATTTGTAAAAAATAGACAAACAGGGGTTGAGGAGGAATTAAAATTTACCGATGAGACTGTCATTGTCCCCGGAGTTTCATTGATACAAAGAGATAAAAATACTGACTTGGTTTACTTGTCATACTCATCCCCTAAAACACCAAGTAAGACCTATTTATATAATTTAGAAACAAAAGAAAAAAAATTAGTGAAAGAACAAGAAATACCATCTGGTCATAAATCGGAGAACTATATAGTCGAAAGATTAGAGTGCCCTTCTCATGATGGAAGATTGGTTCCTATGACAATTACTAGACATAAAAAAACAAAAATTGATGGATCAGCAAATTTACTTTTATATGGTTATGGATCATATGGAAGCTCGATGACGCCAGATTTTTCCTCAACTAAATTGAGTTTAATTGACAGAGATATTATTTGGGTAACCGTACATGTTAGAGGTGGAATGGAACGTGGAATGAAGTGGTGGAAAGAGGGAAAACTTCTGAACAAAAAAAATACTTTTGAAGATTATATCTATGCTGCAAAATTTTTAATTGATAAGAAATATTCATCAAAAGGAAAAATTATTGGCATGGGTGGATCAGCAGGTGGTTTATTAATGGGAGCAGTAGTAAATCAATCGCCAGAATTATTTCTTGGAATTGTTATGGCTGTACCATTTGTTGATTCTTTAACAACTAATTTAGATCATTCTTTGCCCTTAACTGTCGGAGAATTTGATGAATTCGGGAATGCAAAAGATAAAAAAGACCATTTTGATTATATTTACTCTTATGCTCCATATCACAATGTTAAAAAAATGGATTACCCTCACATGTTAATTACAACAAGCTTAAGTGATAATAGAGTATTGTTCGATGAACCAGCAAAATTTACAGCTAAACTAAGAGATTTAAAAACAGATAATAACTTGCTTTTATTAAAAACTGAAATGAATGCGGGCCATGGAGGTAAATCAGGTAGAGATGGTGCTATTGAAGAAATAGCTTTTGACTATGCATTTATATTAAAGATCTCCAAAAAAATTTAAATTTAATATCTTGAAAAAAATAAAATAGCTCCCATATAAATACTGTTGGTTGCCTAATGGGACTAACAATAAATAAACTTGCTTTACAAAGGAGGATATTATGACAAGTAAAGATTTATCTATATTTAACTCACTTAGACCTTTTTCAATTGGTTTTGATGATATGTTTGACCAATTTGAAAGTATGTTGGGTAATGGGCATTTAACCATGCAATCAAACTACCCTCCATACAATATAAGAAAAACGGGTAAGGATAACTATGCTATAGAAGTTGCCTTAGCTGGATTTTCAAAAGATGATGTGGAAGTTGAATTTGAAGATAATTTGTTAACTGTAAGAACAAAACAAGTAAACAAATCAGAAGATAAAAACTCTAGTGGAGAAATAATTCACAAGGGAATTTCTCAAAGACAATTTGCTAGATCGTTTACAATTGCGGACGACGTAAAAGTTGGCGATGCTAAGCTTAAAGATGGTCTTTTAATAATTTCTTGTGAAAGAATAATCCCAGAACATAAAAAGAAAAAACTTATTGAAATCAAATAAAAATTAATCCTACTTGCGGAGGTTATATCTCCGCAAGCAATTTAAAAACACCCATTCGAAACAAATCCAATTACTATAGATTCAGCATCAACTTCAAATCTTCTCTCACAAGGAATACCATATTTTTTTGTTTTATATATTAACTCATTATTACCTTTTTCATTTTTAAAGTCCTCATCAGGATTTCCGAGATCAATTTTTAATTTGTCACTTGGTTTTCCAATATATTTACTTAATCTTTTATTTTCTTTTTCAACGATAGCATCAGTTTTATTTTTTACTGTTTGACAACCAGAAAACAAAAAGAAAGTAGTAAAAATTATTACTAATAAATAAAAATTTTTCATTTTTTATAATATCAATACAAATGAGGCATAAATATAAACTTATAAGTTGAAATGTGTGAATAACCGTCAATTAAAAAGAGTATAATTTTCGAGAATCTAATAATTATTTAACAACTAGGAGGAATAATGCTTGATAATTATTTTGATTATAAAAAACACAAAACAGATTTTAAAACAGAAGTAATTGCCGGTGTAACAACATTTTTAACAATGGCGTACATTATGTTTTTAAATCCATTTATTTTATCTGGTGAATTTGCTGGACCAGATAAAGGCTTTTTTGATTTTGGAGCCGTATATACAGCAACAATTTTAGCCACAGCTTTGGCTTGCTTCATTATGGCATTTTATGGAAAGACCTGGCCGATTGGACTTGCTCCTGGTATGGGTATCAATGCTTTTGTTGCTTTTGGAGTTTGTGCTGGAATGGGTTACACGCCACAAGAGGCATTAGGTGCAGTACTTGTTGCAGGTGTATTGTTCTTAATAATATCTTTAACACCAATTAGGGCTTGGCTGATTAACTCTATACCCAAAAGTCTTAAACTAGGCATCGGGGCAGGTATTGGATTATTTTTAGCTATTATTGGTCTTCAAATAATGGAGGTGGTTGTAGACAATCCTGTAACATTGGTTCAATTAGGTGATTTAAGCAATCCACTTGTTCTTTTAGGATGTGCAACTTTTATAGCAATAATTGTTTTAGATAAAATGAATGTTAAAGGAAATATAATAATTGGTATTTTAGCATTTAGTATAATCGCGTGGGCAACTGGCCTTGCAAAAT
Source organism: Candidatus Pelagibacter communis (assembly GCF_001179925.1). Taxonomy (GTDB): domain Bacteria; phylum Pseudomonadota; class Alphaproteobacteria; order Pelagibacterales; family Pelagibacteraceae; genus Pelagibacter; species Pelagibacter ubique_E. The sequence continues at coordinate 84,367 of NZ_CVSF01000068.1, forward strand.
TTAACGGTATTGCAAGCTCCCCACCACCAATGACATATTTATTTGACTTTGATCTTTCTGCTGCAATGACTGCTGGAATGTCTACTGTAATATTTACTTTATTATTTATCGATTTTTTTGATACTGCTGGAACTTTAACATCTGTAGCAAATGTTGCTGGTAAAGTGGATAAACAAGGAAAAGTTCAAGACATTAATAAAGCTATGTTATCTGACAGTGTTGGCACAGTTGCTGGAGCAATGATGGGAACTACAACTGTTACAAGTTATGTTGAGTCTGGCGCTGGTGTAAAAGCTGGAGGAAAAACTGGAATGACATCACTAGTAATTGGTATATTATTTTTAGCATGTATATTCTTTGCCCCACTCGCAACTAGTTTACCAAAACAAATTGATGGTGCAGCCTTACTATTTGTATCTGTTTTATTTATCAGAAATATAACTGATATAGAGTGGAATGATATATCTGAGTCTGCTCCTGCAATTCTTGCAATGATATCTATGCCTTTGACGTATAGTATAAGTAATGGGATCGCTTTGGCATTTGTTTCTTATGCTTTAATCAAAATATTTACTGGAAAGTTTTCAAGTACTTCTCCTGCAATATGGGTAATTGCAATTTTAAGTGTTGTTAGTTTTGCGGTAAGTTAAACAAAAAATTAATAGGGCTAGGTTCACTAGCCCTATTGTTAGTTTCTTTTTATAATTTCATCTATGGATAGTTCTTCATAATGCTCTGTAGGTTGAACTATCCAAGGATCAGAATTTAACTTTATTGGACAAAAATCAGGTTCAAAAGTAGATGATTTTTTTTTCCATAAACAAGCTGTTTTTACTTCTTTAATATAACTTTTTGTTGGCCCATAATTTTTGAGCCATTCAATACTTTTGTTTAATGTAAGACCTGTGTCTGATAAATCATCTATTAACAAAACTTTGGCAAAATCTTTATTATCGGCTAATGAACTTATTTCTCTAGCAAACATAAGTTGGCCCTGTTTGTCTTCTAGACTTTCGCCTGAATAACTTTGTATGACTATATATGCTATTGGAAGTTTCAAAATTCTTGATAAAATATCTAGGATAGGAGCAGCTCCTCGCATTATACCCACCAAAACTGTTGGTTTATAATTATTATGTATTTGAATTGCTAATTTTTCTACTATTTTAGTATATTCTTCAAAAGTTATGATTAATTTATCAGCCATGTAATTTTTTATCATATAAAAAAAATTAAAAAAGATTTAAAAGTTGTTATGAAAGTTTTTGATTGTTTTATGTATTTTGACGAAGAGGTGGTGTTAGATTTAAGGTTAAATACACTCAATGATTTTGTGGATTATTTTGTAATAGTTGAAAGTATTTACACTCACAAAGGTGATAAAAGGGATTTAAAATTTAATCATAAAAAATTTGAAAAATTCAAAAAAAAAATAATTTATCTGATCCATGATGAAGAGCCTGATAATTTAATTAATATAAATGATCCAGACAATGATCATCATGCATATATAATGAATGCCGCATATAGAGAAAATGGTCAAAGAAACTTTATCGAAAAAGGTTTAGATATTGCTGAAAAAAATGATCTCATATTAATTTCAGATGTTGATGAAATACCTAGACTTGAAAATTTAAATTTAGATGAAATTAAAGAAAAAATAATCCTATTTAAACAAGATATGTTTTACTACAAATTTAATCTTAAATTACCTAATCTAATTTGGACTGGGACAAAAGCTTGTAAAAAAAAGGATTTGATTTCACCTCAATGGTTGAGAAATATAAAAGATAAAAAATATTCTTTTTTAAGATTTGATATTTTATTTTCTAAAAAAAAATATAGTAGTATTAAATTTGTCGAAAATGGTGGATGGCATTTTTCAAACATTAAAAATGCAAAAGAAATTGAGTATAAATTAAAATCATATCTCCATCATAGAGAATTTGATGTTAATCCTATGACAACAAAGGAAATTGAAAAAATAATTAAAAACAAACAAGCAATCTATGATCTTAAAGTTGATAAAAGAGTTAATAAAATAGGTGATGGCAGTAAACTTGAAAAATATTCATTAGATCGACTACCAAAATTTTTACAAAATAATTATAATAATTATCAAGAGTGGATAGATTAACATGAAAGGAAAATTATGAAAGGCTATTGGGTGTGTATATATGAGAAAATTTTAAACAAGGAAAAACTAAAAGAGTATGCTTTAAAAGCTAAACCAGCCGTAGAAAATTTTTCTGGTAAATTCCAAGTCAGAGGTGGAAAAAATAGAACCAACGAAGGAATAGATTCACCTAGAATTGTTGTTGTCGAATTCAAAAATTATAATACTGCTGTAGCATGCTATGACTCTAAAGAATATAAAGAAGCCCATGATATTCTAAATGGTCATGTTATTAGACATCATCAAATAGTAGAAGGTAGTTAATACTGTATTGGTTCAGGGTCTATGCTTCTCCACAAATACCATGTAGCTACTGAACAATAAGGTGAAAATCTTTTTTTAAGAGTATTGACAAATTTTTCTGGTGGTAAATATTTTTTATTATAATTTTTTGAGATAGCCCTTAAAAGTCCTATATCCTGAACAGGCCAAATGTTGGGCCTATTGTAAGTAAAGAGTAAAATCATTTCTGCCGACCATCTTCCAACCTGCCTTAAATTGGAAAGATAAATAATCGCCTCTTCATCACTCATTTTAGATATTAATTTTGGTTTAAAAGATTTATTAATAATCTGTTTTGATAAACTTTTTATTCCCAAAACTTTTTGTCGACTTAAGCCACATTTTTTTAGTTGATTAAAAGTTAAACTGTAAACTTTTTTTGCGTTAATCTTATTATTACATTTTCTTTTGAATTTCAAAAAAACAGAGTTGGCAGCTGAAACACTTATTTGTTGCCCAACTATGCTTTTGCATAAAGAGTAAAAGATATCTTTTCTAGAAGTAAGAATAATTTCTGAAGGGCTTTGATAGATCCTAATCAATTTTGACATTTTTTTATCTTTTTTCGATAAATATTTTTTTGCTTTAGACCAATATTTTGGAACTTTAGTCATTAATTGTTTTGGAAGTAATAATATTTTTTTTGTATATTTCTCTTCTAAAAATTATCAATGTTGAAATAATAACTAAAAAAGCTCCAATTAATGTTTTAATTGTAGGAATCTCTCCCCAGATAAAATATCCAAAAATTATTGCAAAAACTAGGGCCAAATATTTCAAGGGCGTGACTAATGAAACTTCTGAATATTTATAAGATTGACTTAACCATAAATTAGCAACGCCACCAAAAATACCTATAAAAGATAACAAAACGAAATGTTCTAAGCTTGGAATTACCCAGCCTTGTGGAATAGTAAAAAAACTTAACAATGTTATAGATAATGAAAAATAAAAAGAAATTAACCACACTGGTTCACTCGTAGAGAGCTGTCTTATAGTAATTGCAACATATGAAAGCCCTAAACAAAAAATTATTGGAAAAATATAATAAATATTTAACTGACTGATGCCTGGCTCTGTTATAATTAAAATACCTATAAAACCAACAATTACAGCTAACCATCTAAAGATACCAACTTTTTCACTTAATAAAAATATAGAAAAAATTGTTGTAAATATTGGGGCCGCAAATGATATACTAACAACAGTTGCTAAAGGTAGTTTTCTTAATGCAATAAAAATTGCTACTAATGCAATTAATCCTGAAATGCATCTTGCAAAATGTAATCCTGGTCTCTTAGTTTTATAAAAATTATGAAGTCTATCCCTAGGAATTACAAAAAAATAAAAAACTATACCAAAAAAACCTCTAAAAAATAAAACTTGTCCTATAGGGTACTCAACGGACCATTTAACTATTACATCCATTAAAGAAAATGCACATATTGATAGAAACATGTACAAAAAGCCCAATTGATTTTTGCTTAACATAGGAATAATTAGTAAATTAATTTCAAGTATTATCAATGGAAATAGCAATTTTAGCTTTAGGATGTTTTTGGGGTCCAGAAATTAAATTTAGTAAAATAGAGGGAATAAAAAAAACAGAGGTTGGATATTGTGGTGGAAATAACTCAAATACTTCTTATAAAGAAGTCTGCACTGGAACTACTAATCATGCAGAAGTTGTAAAGTTAGAATTTGACCCAAAAATTATATCTTACGAAAATATTATTAAAAAATTTTTTGAATTTCACGATCCAACAACTCTAAATTCCCAAGGTCCGGATTATGGAACACAATACAGAAGTGAAATTTTTTATGAAAATGAAAATCAAAAAGAAATTGCAAAAAAGATCTTAAATAATATAAATGAAAAACTTTCAGGTAAAGTTGTTACCAGAATTTCCTCTATTCACAATTATTGTAAAGCAGAGGAATATCATCAAAAATACTTAGAAAAAAATTGAATGTCATTAATTGAGACAAATGAATTAGAAAAAAATTTTCATGATTTTAAAATAATTGACTGCTCTTGGCATATGCCTCTAACGAATAGAAATGGATATGAGGAGTATAAAAATAAACATATTCCTAATTCGATTTTTTTTGATTTAGATAAGAATTCAAATAAAAAAACTGATTTGCCTCATATGTTGGTTGAGTTAAATGAATGGGAAAAAATTGTTTCTGAAATGGGAATCAATAATAATGATCAAATTGTAATTTATGACAACTCAGATGTAATAAGTTCATGTAGATGTTGGTATAATTTTATATATTATGGTCACAAACCAGATTTAGTAAAGGTTCTTAATGGTGGATTAAAAAAATGGATTAACGAAAATAGAATTACATGTACTGAGCTACCCCATATAAAAAAAAAAAATTATATAGCAAAAGAGATAAGAAATTTATTAAAAGATAAAAAAGAAATTGATGAAAATATTTCAAAAAAAAATTTTAAAGTTATTGATGCAAGAAGCATTGAAAGATTTAGGGGTGAAGTAAAAGAGCCAAGAAAAGGTCTTAGAAGTGGAAATATTAAAAATTCGATTTGTATTCCATTTAATGTATTAATAAATGATGATAAAACTTTTAAATCAAGAAAAGAACTCATTGAAATATTTAGTAAAGATTTAAAAGATATTTCCTCAGATAGTGTGGTATTTACATGTGGTTCTGGAGTTACAGCATGTGTTTTAGCTCTAGCTTATTCTTTAATTAATGATAAATATTTGCCGAAAATATATGATGGCTCCTGGGCCGAATATGGAAAATTTTAGATGAAAAGATCTACCAAAATTATAAGTATTGTTACAATTTTTTTTCTCGTGATTGCGATTGTTGTTATTGCTAGAACTATGATTGGAAATCATTTTAAAAACAAATTTAGTAAAGTACCACCTCCAGGTATAATTGTTACTCAAGTAATCAATGAAGAATTTAATGAAAGATTAGAAACTTTTGGCACAGCCATTTCAAATAAAAGTAAAACCTTTAAAATTAGAAAAGATGATGTAGTTGGTCAAATAGAACTCAAAGATAAAATTAAAAAAGGTGATATAATTTTAAATTTAAAGAGTGGAAGCATAACTGCGCCCTTTAGTGGGATTTTAGGCTATACAGGTTTAACTGAAGATATATTTGTTTCTGACAATATCTTTATTATTACATTAGACGATAATTCTTTAATTTTTTCAGATATTAAAGTTCCAGAAAGCTATGCGCCATTTATAAAAAAAGGTTTGCCAGTTGAAGTTCAAGTATCAAGTTACAAAAATAAAGTATTTGAGGGAAACATAGATTTTATTTCAAGTAGAATTAATGCTGATACAAGGAGTTTGCTTTCTAGAGTTAAAATAAATAATCAAAATTTAGAGTTACTATCAGGATCTTTGCTTGAAATAAGTGTAAAATTTAATCTAAGAAGTTCATTAAGTGTTCCTGATACAAGTATAATGATGGAGGGGGAAAATTCTTATGTTTATAAAGTTTCTCAAGATAATATTGCTAATAAAACCCAAGTTAAAATTGGTTCAAGAGGAGATGGCAAGGTAGAAATAATCTCGGGTTTAAGTCTTGGTGATCTAATTGTAGCTGAAGGACTAAAAAAAGTTAGACCTAAAGGTAAAATCAAACCTATTAAAAATTAAATGTCAATAACAGAACTAAGCATTAAAAGGCCAGCAGTATCATGGGTGATGTCTCTAATTTTAATTATTTTTGGAATATTTGTTTTTTGGAAATTGCCTGTAAGAGAATTGCCTGATGGAATCCAACCACCTGTGGTCCAAATAAAGGTAGAATATCAATCAGCTGCTGCCTCTATAGTCGATCAAGAAGTTACTCAGGTAGTCGAAGATGTTATTGGGGGAGCAGAAGGCATAAAAAATATTGATTCAAAATCTGAAAATGGAAGAAGTACAATCAATGTGGAATTTGATACAAGAATTGATTTAGACAATGCTGCTAATGATATTAGAGAAAGAGTTGCGAGAGTTGTAGACAACTTACCGGCCGAGTCAGACCCGCCCCAGATACTAAAAAGAGCTGCAGGTTTTACCACTACAATGTGGCTATCCCTTTCATCCAAAACATGGAGTGACTTAGAGTTAGGAGATTATGCAGAAAGATTTTTAATTGATCAATTTTCAAGTGTTAAAAATGTTGGAAGAATTTTAGTTGGTGGACTTAGAGAATTAAGTATTAGAGTTTGGGTAGATCCAATTAAATTAGCTGCTTACAATTTAACAATTCAAGAAGTCGAGGAGGCTTTAAAAGGAGAAAATATTAGATTACCTGCCGGTACTTTAGAGGCAGATAATATTGATTTAACCTTAAATTTAGATAAATCATATAACAACATTAAAACAATTAAACAATTACCGATAAAAAAATCTTCAAATAAAGTAATATTACTATCAGATGTAGCAGATATTGAATTTGGACCCGTTTCTGAAAAAACTTTATTTAAGGCTCAAACTAAAGATCAAATAAATTTAAAAACTGTTGGAATAGGTATTTATGCTAGAAGTGGTGCTTCAACAGTAGAACTCTCACATGATATAAAAAAAAAAATAACTGAGGTAAAAAAATCTCTTCCAGAAGGATTGGACTTAAGGGTTTCATTTAATAGAGCAAACTATGTTGAAGCTGCGATTCAGGAAGTATACAAAACACTTGTAATTGCATTTATTTTAGTAGTTATTATAATTTATTTGTTTTTAGGTAATCTAAAGGCAGTAATTGTTCCTGCTATTGCTCTTCCTGTAAGTTTAATTGCGTCCTTTTTAGGACTTTATATTTTTGGATTATCAATAAATATCTTTGTTCTTTTAAGTTTTATTTTAGCGATAGGTATTATTACAGATGACTCTGTAATAATGACTGATGCAATATATAGAAGAATAGAAAATGGAGAAACCCCTTTAATTGCATCTTACAAAGGTTCTAAACAAATTTCATTTGCTATAATTGCTACGACATTAATTTTAATTGCAGTTTTTTTACCTTTAATTTTTATCGAAGGAATTTCAGGAACCCTTTTTAAAGAAACAGCAATAGCGTTATCCTTTTCTATTATAATCTCGTCTTTTGTCGCACTCACTCTTTCACCTATGTTGGCTAGTAAATTTTTAAAAAAGAGAAATTCTAAAAATAATTTAATTAAGAAATTTGAAAAAATTTTCTTAAATTTCTCAAATTTTTATAAAGAGACATTAGATGTCGTCATAAATAAAACAAAAATAGTTAGTGTTTTTATTGTATTTATAATTTTGATATCAATTTTTTTATTTAGTTTTGCAAAAAAAGAATTATTACCAAAGGAAGATAGAGGAGCTTATTTGGTGCTTGGTTTTACTGATGAAGGTAGTTCTTTTGAATATACGCAAGAAAAAGCTCAAGAAGTAGAAAAAAGATTAATACCTTTATTGCAGACAGATGATAGTCCTTACTCTAGATTTATTATGCGAGTACCTGGATTTGGAAGTTCAGCTAATTCCTTTAATAGTTTTATTATAATTGCCCTTCTAGATGACTGGAAAAATAGAAAAAAAGATTCTCAAACTGTAATGAGAGAAGCAATCGGAAAAATCGTAACACTTCCTCAAGCAGTAGCATTTCCAATTTCACCACAGTCGATAAGAGTTTCGAATTATAATAAACCAGTCCAAATGGTGATATACGGACGTACTTATGAAGAGTTAGAGGAAATACAAAATAGTATAATAAAAAAATTAAGATCTAATAAGAATTTATCTAGAATAGAGTCTGACTATAATAGAAATAAACCAGAAGTGAAACTTATAATAAATAAAAATAAAGCAAAAGATTTAGGTATTTCTACTCAAACAATTGGTAAAACCCTTGAAACATTATATGGCGGAAAAAAAATAACTACATTTAATCGTTTAGGAAAAGAATATCCTATAATTGTTCAACAGTATTTGTCAGATAGAAGAAATAAAGATGGTATTTCCAAAATTTTCGTAAGATCTGAAACATCAGGAAAACTTATTTCTTTAGCTAACTTAGTTGAATTTAAAGAGGAAGGATCAGCAAAAGAATTAGCAAGATATAATAGACAAAGAGCTGTGACTATTTCTGCAAATATAAGTGAAGGATATACCTTAAATGAGGCAATTTCCTTTTTAGAAAAAACTATGGCTGAGTCTGCACCTGAAAATCAAATTTCATGGAAAGGAAAATCTGAGGAAATTAAAGAGACTAGTAACGAATTAGTTATAATTTTTATGCTAGCATTATTAACAGCATATTTAGTAATGGCAGCTACATTTAACTCCTTTATACATCCTTTTATTATAATTCTAACTGTGCCGTTAGCTATATTTGGAGGTTTAGTGTTTATAATTTTTTTGAATACCTCAATAAATATTTTTTCACAAATAGCTCTTATAATACTTATTGGGATTTCAACAAAAAATAGTATTTTGATTGTTGATTATTCCAATCAAATAAGAACTACTGGAAAAAATATTGAAACAGCAGTTAAGGAAGCATGTAGTATTAGGTTCAGACCAATAATTATGACTTCTTTGAGTACAATGATAGCAATGATGCCTTTAGTCATAGGTAATATTGGTCCGGGGGCAGGAGAAGGTTCGAGGTTGGCTGTTGGTGCAACAATTTTAGGTGGAATGATAATCTCTACATTTTTTACTCTTTATGTTACTCCATCAATGTATTTAGCTTTAGCAAAAAATACAAAAAGAATAGATGCTGTAGATATTGAGCTAAACAAACAATTATTTAAAAAATAAAATATTTATTTTTATTTAATCTATTTGAACACTTTATAAGTTGTCTTTTATAAATTTTGGATTGTTTTTCAACTTTTCTTGCTAAACTAATTATTTTATTATTTTTTTTATAATCTTTATAATTTCCCCATCCCTCATGATAAGCTATATACTGTTTAAAAGCATCATTTAGAGGTATTTTTAAAATTAATTTTGTTTTGTTTGTATACCAGCCAATAAAATCGACACTATCTTTAAATCTTGCTCTAGTTGCCAATTTATTTCCTGTCTCTTTTTTATATTGTTCCCAAGTCCCTTTAACTGCTTGTGAATAACCAAATGAACTTGATGGACGTTTAAAAGGGATAACTTTGAATAATTTTTGCCTCGGTGGTTTGGCTAGCCAATCAAAATCGGATTCCATTTTTATGATTGCTAATTGAATATAAATTGGTGTACCCCATTTTTTTTGAACTTTTTTTGAATGTTTATACCAAAGATATCTTTCATCAAAAATTTTACAACTGTTAGCAGTATTTTGAGGAATAGAAGAACATGAAGAAATAAATACAAAAGAAACTATTAGAAAAAAAATTTTAAAATTTATGATCATTTAATTTGTTTAAAAAATCTTAATAATTTAAAAAATAAAAAAATTAAAAAAACCCCAAGAAAATTTCCATATAAATCACGAAATTCAAAATCTCTTTGAGGAATTAAAATGTGACACAATTCCAAAAAAATAGATATAAAAAATAAATACAAAAATAAAATATTTACTTTATTTTTATGGTGCGAAATTAAACCCAAAACTGACAAAAGAATAAAGGCATAAACGTGATTAGATGAAAATATTATAAAATTTGATGTTAATTGTGGTTGTTTTTGAATATCGTTATATGCAAGGTAGCCTAAAATACTTCCTGGATAAAGATATAATATAATCAGTCCAATATTAGATGTATGAAAGATAATTTTTGTTAATAAAGATATTTTTTTCATTTAACTATCAATATTTTTTTTATATTAAATTAAGTTCAATAAAAATGAGTTATTTAATTTTAATTAGACATGGTCAAAGCATCTGGAACCTTGAAAAAAGATTCACAGGCTGGGTAGATGTAGATTTAACAGAAAATGGTAAATTAGAAGCAAAAAAAGCTGGTGATCTAATAAAAAAATCCAATATACATATTAATTATTACTATTCGTCACTTCAATTAAGAGCAAATAAAACTCTTGAAATTATCCAAGAACGTTTAAATGATGAGAAAAAATATGTAAGAGCATGGCAATTAAATGAGAGACATTATGGTGAGCTTACCGGATTAAATAAAATCGAAACAATTAAAAAACTTGGAGAAGATAAAGTGTATCAATTTAGAAGGTCTTGGAATACAAAACCGAGTCCACTAAATAAAGAAAGCCCATTTCATCCATTGAATATAGATACTTACAAAGATATTCCCTCTAAATTTATTCCTAATACAGAGTCACTAATGGATACTTTTCAGAGAACTACTGAATATTTTAAATTAGAAATTATGGACAAAATCAAAGATGGAAATATATTAATATCAGCGCATGGAAATTCTATAAGAGCGTTGTGCAAATTTTTATTTAAACTTGATGAAAAACAAATTACTAAGTTGGAAATTCCTACAGGTAATCCATTATTAATTAATATAAATAAAAACTTACAAATTTTAAATTGTAATTATTTAGATAAAGATAGAGCTAGAGATCTTTTAGTTTTTTAAAGATATCCAAGTTAGTTATATGATAGAATTTATGTTTACTTTCAAAACCATACAATTGTTTTTTTTTAATCAAATCATGCCAAATTTTTGTGATTGAAAAATTCTCTATTTTCTTTTGTTCAAAAATAGATCTGTTTAATATTTGACATCCTGTATATATAAATTCGTTATTATTATGATTAATTAGATTATTCATTAAACCAAAATCACCTCTTAAATCCTCATCGAAACTTAATTTTTTATCTACCAGTAAAAGAATATTCTTTAATTTTTTATTAAAATAAAACTCGATCATTCTGTTGATCTCTTCATCATAATTTTTTTTCCATATAGTATCAGGATTAAAAACTAAAAAATTTTCATCATTAGATTTATCAATCAAATTTAAAACTCCTCCTCCTGTGTTAAGAATATCATTACCATCGTCTATAACTTTAACTTCAGCATTATAATTTCGAATTTTTACAAATTCATTAATCTGTTCTTTTAAATGAAATGAATTAATCAATATTTTTTTTATATTAAGATCTAGAACAAGACTAATACAATAATCTAATAAAGTAGTATCTTTAAACTTTAAAAGAGGTTTTGGCGTTTTAAGTGTTATTGGATTTAATCTTTTACCAAATCCTGCACATAATATTAAAGCTGTTGTTATTTTCATTTATTTTCTAACTTTTTTGATAGTATAAAGTAAATCATTTAAGTTTTTAAATTTATCATTATTTCTTGATCTTAACTCTATTAATTTCCAAGCATGAGGAATTAAACTTAGATATTTCTTTTTTTTATCCCTTAGTGCTAATCTGGTAAATATTCCAATTATTTTCAAATTTCTTAATACTGAAATTATCTCAAAATCGTTCTTAAAATGGTTTTTCTTTATTTTTTTATGAAAACTTAAATATAATTTATATACTTTTTGTTTAATTCTCGTTGACGTTTTAAATCTTACGTCATCAATTAAAGATGCTAAATCATAAGCCCTATTACCAATTAAAGCATCTTGTGTATCTATAATACCAATTTTATTTTTTGTAATCATTAAATTGGAAACATGGAAATCTCTATGCACAAAAGTATCATTTTTAAGATGAAGTTTTTTAATTAATTTTTTAATCTCTTTTATAAATTTTTTTTTAAAAAATTGATATTTAGTTTTTGTTAACTTTTTTTTTACATACCAATCTGAAAAAAGTTTTGCTTCATCCAATAAAATTTTAGATTCATATAAAGGAATTTGATAATTATTCTTCCGAAAATTTTTTATTTTTCTGAGACGAATTATTTGAATATTACGTAATAATTTTATGATTTTTTTAAAAATTAATAACTGGTGAACTTTTTTTTTTTTAAATAAATCAAAAATAGTTTGATCACCAAAATCTTGGATTTCTATGAAATTTTTAGAATAATTTTCATTTAATAATTTTGGTGCTAAAATGTTGTTCTTTATCAAAATTCGATTTACCGCATCATAATTCAACAAATTAGATTTTTTATCTTTTTTTGCAAAAACTAATATTGATGACGAGTCTTTATTTATTTTTCTATAAAAAATTCTATGTGAAGCATCTCCTTTTAATTTTTTAATATTTTTTTTGGATATCATTTAATTTTAAAACTTAATAAATCTATTTTGATACTCATTTTCATACTCAAAGTATAGTTCTGTTACTTTGTTAGGTTTTTTTTTTATAATCTGAGGCCATTCTATAAATAAGATAGCTTTATGAGACTCATCAAATAAATCTAAATTTTGAAGATCCTTTGAAGAATTAAGTCTAAATAAGTCATAATGTTTGATTAAATAATTATCTATCACATATTCGTTCATTATATTAAATGTGGGACTAGTGACCTCAGTAAATTTTTGTTTAAATTTAAACTGTAAGTGATTGATAATATATTTTACAAATGTAGTCTTACCAATACCTATATCTCCAATAAGAAAAAAAATATCTCCTAACTTTAAATTTGTACAAAAATTCTTCGAAAATTCTTCTAATTTTTTTTCTGAAGATATATCGATTTTACTACCTTTAGTAGCGATATGCATTTGGCTTGTATGGACCTTCAACTTCAACACTGATGTAATCCGCTTGTTCTTTTGATAATTTAGTTAATTTAGCACCAACTTTTTTCAAATGTAACATTGCGACTTTTTCATCTAGATGTTTTGGAAGAACGTAAACTTTATTTTCATAATTTTTGTGGTTATTCCATAATTCTATTTGGGCAATTACTTGGTTTGTAAATGAAGCACTCATCACAAAACTTGGATGACCTGTTGCACATCCTAGGTTAACTAATCTTCCCTCTGCTAATAATATAATTCTTTTTCCACTTGGTAGTTCAATTTCATGCACTTGTGGTTTAACTTCAGACCATTTATAATTTTTTAATGCTTCAACTTGAATTTCATTATCAAAATGTCCAATGTTACAAAGTATAGCTCTATCTTTCATGTTTCTCATATGATCAGCTGTAACAATATCTTTATTTCCAGTAGCTGTTACTACAATATCTGCTTTATCAATGGCCTCGTCCATCAGAACAACTTCATACCCTTCCATAGAAGCTTGTAATGCACATATAGGATCAGCTTCTGTAACCAAAACCCTTGCTCCACTTTGCCTCAATGATGCAGCACTCCCCTTACCTACATCTCCAAAACCTGCAACTATAGCTACTTTACCTGACATCATTACATCAGTTGCTCTTCTTATTCCATCAACTAAACTTTCCCTGCACCCATATAAATTATCAAATTTTGATTTAGTAACTGAATCATTTACATTGATTGCTGGTACCATTAATGATTTATTTTGTTGCATTTTATTTAATGCTTTAATTCCTGTTGTTGTTTCTTCAGAAACACCTCTTACATCTTTGAGTAAATCTTTATAATCTTTATGCATCATTGCAGTTAGATCACCACCATCATCTAGCAACATATTAGGTTTCCAATCTTTTTTACCCTCAATTGTTTGTTTAATACACCAAATATATTCATCTTCAGTTTCACCCTTCCAAGCATAAACTGGTACTCCTATTTTAGCTATTGCTGCTGCAGCATGATCTTGAGTAGAAAATATATTACAAGAGGACCATCTAACTTCTGCACCAAGGTAGACTAATGTTTCTATTAATACAGCTGTTTGAATAGTCATATGAAGGCACCCAATTATTTTTGCACCTTTTAAAGGCTTTTGATCTCCATATTCTTCTCTTAAAGCCATCAATCCAGGCATCTCACTTTCTGCAATAGAAATTTCTTTTCTTCCAAACTCTGCTTGAGAAATGTCTTTTACTTTGAAATCATCCATGGCGAGTTTTCTAGCAATAATATTTTATTTAATCAATAAGTCTTTATATCTTAGGAAATATTATTTCTAAATTGGCTCCATTTTTATCTGTTCTATTCGATGCTGATATTGATGCTTTATGGAGATCAACCAAATTTTTAACAATATTTAATCCAAGCCCAGAATGTTGTCCAAATTTGTCCGGTCTATTACTATAAAATCTTTTAAATATTTTATTAGTATCTCTTTCCTTAAAACCTGGTCCTTCATCAAGAATATTTATTAGAACTTGATTATTGGAATTTTTTACAACTTTAACCTCTATATTTTGATTATTTTTACTAAATGAAATTGCGTTATCTAATAAATTTGCAACTATTTGCTCTATTCTATTTTCTATTCCATTAATAATATAAGTTTTATCATTTTTGTAATTGCATGAAATTTTAATTCCACTTTTGACATGATAAATATTATTATAATCATCAACAACAGACTGAATAACAGGGGCTAAATCAATTTTTTTAAATTTTTCTTTACTTAAGGCAACTTCATCTTTCAAAATTTGAGAATAGTCAGTAATTAATCTTTCAATTCTTTGTACATCATGGCTCAAAATATTAATCAATTTTAATCTTTCTTCTGAATCTTTAGTATCATTAAGTATTTCTGATGCGCTTTTTAATGATGCTAAAGGATTTCTTATTTCGTGGACTAGATCTGTGGAAAAATTTTCAGCATGCGAAATTCTTTTTTGGAGCTCTAAAGTCATATCATCAAGAGATTTTGAAAGTAAACCAAGTTCATCATTTCTTATTTTAAGATTATCTATATTTATTTTTTTATGATCCTTATTTTTAATTTTATTAATATAGTTAACTAGATTTTGAATAGGTTTTAAAAAATATCTATTCAATACGAATGAAAAAATCAAAATTACAATTCCTACTGCAAAAGCAGTCCTTATAATAAAAGTTTTTCTTTCATTAATTGCTGCTCTTACATCATTTGCGTTTTCGGTAATTGCAATATAGCCAATATTTTTATCTCCTCTAAAGACATTTTTAATAGTTGTTAATTTAAAATTATTAAATTCTTGTTGAATAAAAGTGAAAGGAATTCCATAGTTTTTTGATCCTGCGTAATTAAACAGAATATCTTTAAGCGATACAAGATTATCGCTACCTATATTAATATTTTTTCCCTCTGTTATCTCTTTTGTTTTTTTTTCATTTAAAATTTCTAATTCAATAATATCTAATCTTGATGAAAATGATCTTGGATCGAGATCAAGAGTATCTGTATCCCCGATTAAATCTAGCTCATTATTAAAAAAAATTACTCTGTCTAGACTTTGAAAAATGAATCTCGTAGAAAACAAAAATCTTCTAATATCTTCCTCAAAAAATTTGATCTCTAATCTTTCAAGGTTTTCAATAGTATTATTAATTATTTTAATATGATTTGACGATTTTTTTTTAATTAAATTGGGTTGGACATTCTTTAAATATAAAAAAGTAAATAAACCAATAACTGTAAAAAAAATAAGATTTATAAATAAAAATTTTTTTAGAATAGATAGATTTTTTAAAAGATAATTAAACATTAACTAACATTCCATCTATATCCACTTCCATACCTAGTTTCTATAGCTGAAAAATCAGGATCAACTTTTTTGAATTTTTTTCTTATTCGTTTAACATGACTATCTATTGTTCTATCCTCAATGTCTGTATCCTCTCTATAAGCAATGTCCATTAGTTGTGCTCTTTCCTTAATTATCCCAGGCCTTTTAGCTAATTCTTTAACTAATAAGAATTCTGTTGTAGTTAATTTATCTGGTAATTGTTTTCCATTCCACTCGCATTCTAATTGAGAAGGATCTAATTTTAATTTACCATGCGATATAATACTTTTATTTTCCTCAATACTATTATCGACATCTTTTTTTCTTAATTGTACTCGAATTCTCTCTATTAAAACTTTAATTGAAAACCCACCTGATTTTTTGATAAAATCATCAGCACCAAGTTTAAGCCCTAATAACTCGTCTAACTCTTCATCTTTTGATGTAAGAAAAATTACTGGCATGGATGTTTTTTTTCTTAATTTTTTTAATAACTCCTCACCATCCATTTTTGGCATTTTAATATCAATAATTGCTAAATCTGGCGGAGTTCTTGATAATCCAATTAATGCACTTTCTCCATCTATGTATGTTTGAACTTTAAAACCTTCTTTTTCAAGAGCGATGCTTAGACTCGTTAAAATATTTCTATCGTCGTCTACTAAAGCAATAGTTTGTTTGTGCATGATATACATTAAAAATACTAAATTGTTCTAATTTGGGCAATGGCTTAAATTAATGAAGTGATCCCCAATTATCTCCACTATTTATATCAACAGTCAAAGGGGTTGAAAAAGAATGATAATCACTCTCAGCTACACTGGTCATTTCTTTCTCAATTATTTTAATCATCGCATTTTCATCTTTTTTTGGGATTTCAAAAATCAATTCATCATGAATTTGTAGAAGCATTTTTGAATTAGAATTTTTTTGCTCTGATAATTTTTTGTTTAATCTTATCATAGCTAATCTCATTATTTCAGATGCTGATCCTTGAATCGGTGCATTAATTGCGGCACGTTCTTGAAAATTTCTCACATTAAAATTTTTATCATTAATTCCATTGAAATGGGATCTTCTTCCAAATATATTATTTACATATCCACTTTTCCTACAAAATTTTATTGTATCATCCATATAAACTTTAATTTCTGGAAATTTTGCAAAATAGGAATTTAAAAATTCTTCTGCTTCGTAATTTGAAACATTTATTTGTTTAGCTAATCCGTATTGTGAAATTCCATAAATTATTCCAAAATTTATAGCCTTAGCCTTTCTTCTATGGTCTTGATTAACCTTTTTGATATCAATATTAAATATTTGACTAGCAGTTAATGAGTGAATGTCTTCTTTATTTTTAAAGGCTTTTTTAAGTTCTTTTACATTAGCCAGATCAGCTAAAATTCTCATCTCTATTTGATTATAATCTGCAGAAATTAATAAGTGTCCATTTTTTGCAGTAAAGGCTTTTCTTATATCTTTTCCATCTTCTGATTTAATCGGAATATTTTGTAAATTAGGGTCACTAGAGGCTAGCCTGCCTGTTGATGTTGCAGCAAGTAAAAATGATGTGTGAACTCTTTTTGTAATTGGGTTTATATGTTCAGGCAAAGAATCTGAATAAGTATTTTTCAATTTTGAGACCTGTCTCCAGTCTAAAATTAATTTTGGAAATTTATGTCCTTTAAAAGCTAAATCCTCTAAAACATTTGCACTTGTTGCAAAACTTCCTTTTTTAGTTTTTTTTAATCCCGCTATTTTAAGATCGTTATAGATTATTTCTCCTAGCTGTTTTGGAGATGCAATATTGAATTCTTTTTTTGAAATTTTGAATATCTCTTTTTCAAGTTTCAGAATTTTTTTTTCAAATTTAGATGACAGAGATTTTAAAAATTTACTATCAATTTCCACTCCCTCAATTTCCATAAATGCTAGAATTTTGATTAATGGTTTTTCAAATATTTCATAAATATTTATCATTTTTTCTGATTTTAAATTTTTAATAAATTTCTTATACAGTCTAAAAGTAACATCAGCATCTTCAGCTGCATAATCTTTTGCCCTTTCTAACTCTACATCACTAAAGTTAATTTCTTTCTTACCCGATCCTACCATTTCTTTAAAAGAAATAGTTTTATGACCTAAATGAATTTCAGATAATGTATCCATATTATGTCTGTTTTTTCCTGCATCTAAAACGTAAGACATTAACATTGTATCCTCTATTGAAGAAAGAGTGATCCCATGATTGTATAAGACAATAAAATCAAATTTTATATTTTGACCAATTTTTTTTATACTAGGGTCCTCAAATAATTTTTTTAACTTTTTAATGACTGCATCTTTGTCAATACATTTGGATGATTTATGACCAACAGGTATGTAACACGCTTTTCCAATTTTTGAACAAAGAGAAATACCTACTAAATCAGCTAAATGAGGATCTAATGAAGTTGTTTCTGTATCTACAGCAACTTCACCAACTTCCTCCGCTTCTTCTATCCATTTGTCAATTTCATCTAAACTGCTAATTAAATGATAATCTTTATTGCTAATTATTTGCTGCTTTTCTAAATTTTGAGACTCTGTCTTGCTATTTTCTAGTTCAGGTTCACCATAAACAGAAATTGCAGAACTTAACAATCGGTTAAATTCCATTTCTCTTAAAAATTTATATAACTTTTCTTTATTTATATTTTGTAATTTAAATTCGCTTAATTCTCTATTAACAGGAGAATTGTGATCTAGAGTCACTAATTTTTTGCTTATTAAAGCTTTATCTTTATTTTCTAATAAAGTTTCTCTTCTTTTATTTTGCTTAATCTCATGAGCTGATTTTATTAAATTTTCTAGAGTATCATATTTATTTATTAGCTCAGCAGCTGTTTTAACACCTATTCCAGGAACACCAGGAACATTATCACTACTGTCTCCTGCTAAAGATTGAACATCAATAACTTTAGATGCATCTACACCAAATTTTTTAACAATGTCATCATCAGTTATAAATTTATTTTTCATAGGATCAAAAATTCGAACTCCTTTTTTATAAAGTTGCATTAAGTCTTTGTCTGATGAAACAATTGTAACTTTTGCACCCTTTTCTAAAATTTGATCAACATAAGTAGCTATCAAATCATCTGCTTCATAATTAGGAAGTTCAACAGAAGGCAAATTGAATGCTAAAACAGACTTTCTTATATATTCGAATTGTGGAGCTAAATCGTCTGGTGCTTCTGACCTATTGGCTTTGTAATCACTGTAAATTTCATTTCTAAAAGTTTTTCTCGCTGAGTCGAAAATTACTGCAAAATGAGTTGGTTTTTGCAAGTTTTGATTAGATTTTGAGTCTTCTAACAATTTAAATAACATACTACAGAAACCACTTACAGCTCCTGTTGGCAGCCCATCACTTTTTCTCGTTAATGGTGGCAAAGCATAATAAGCTCTAAAGATATATCCAGAGCCATCAATTAAATAAAAGTGATCTGTTTTTTGAATTTTATTCATGAAATATAATAAATATTACAATGCTAACATAATCTGTATATAAAAAAATTAAGTTTCATTAGTTTAAACAATTATAAGTAGATTATTTTTTATATTTTGAGTATTATTTAATAATGGAATTAACAAAAAATCTAACTCAAGCTAAACTGATTAAATCTCTGGTTGTCGTGATTTTTGGATCATTAGCACTAACGATATCAGCTAAAATCAAAATTCCTTTCTATCCAGTTCCTATGACAATGCAAACATTTGTTGTATTATTTTTAGGGATAAGTTTAGGACATAAAATTGCACTAGCTACAATAGGACTATATTTAATAGAAGGTATTGTTGGACTTCCTGTATTTTCAAATTCTCCTGAAAAAGGTGTTGGATTAGTTTACTTTACCGGGCCAACTATGGGATATTTGATCGGTTTTTTGACAGCTTGTTATTTAGCTTCTAAGATAAAAGATATTGATAATTTTTTTGTAATATTGTTTAAATTAATTATAGCAACTTCAACCATTTATATTTTGGGTTTAATTTGGCTTGGAACACTAATTGGATGGGATAAGCCAATTTTTGCTTTAGGCGCAAAACCATTTTTATTAGCTGAAATATTTAAAATTATAATTTTGGCTCTTTTAAGTAAGCAAATAATTAAAATTAAAAAATTTATCTAGGTGATCTCTTAGAAAGAATCCTTTGAAGAGTTCGTCTATGCATTTTAAGCCTTCTTGCAGTCTCAGAGACATTTCTATTGCATAGTTCAAATACTCTATGAATGTGTTCCCATTTAACTCTGTCAGCAGACATAGGATTTTCTGGAGGAGCGGCTTTCTTTGCTGGATCTGCTAATAACGCTTTTTCAACATCATCAGCATCTGCGGGTTTAGCCAAATAATCAATAGCTCCTTCTTTAATTGCTGCCACTGCTGTAGGAATATTTCCATATCCAGTTAACATAATGATTCGGCTAGATGAGTTCGATGTTTGAATTTCTTTTACAACCTCAAGTCCATTTCCATCTGCCAACCTCAGATCAACAACTGCGAACCCTGGTTTTTTAAGTTTTACACTTTCAATACCCTTTTTTACACTTTCAGCTTGTAAAACTTCAAAACCTTTTTTTTCCATTGCTCTTGATAATCTTTCTCTAAATGGATTATCATCATCTACTATAAGTAAGGATTTATTGTCGAAATCACTTAAGTTTTGAAGTATTGCTTCATTTTTCATAAGACTGATATGGAGATTAATTTAAATATTTCAATAGAGAATTATTTGCTTTACATCCATAAATTATTGGCTTAATTGCAACTTTTATAAAAGGTTTTTAAATGATTTTAAAAGCTTTTTTTTTGTTAAATTTTTTTGGAGGCATTTAACATGCTAAAATTTAAATCAGTTGAAGAATTAGTTAATCAACTGAAACCTGAAAAACCTGTTTATTGTATCAGAAAAAATTCTGTTACTAGAGCTTCAAAATTTTTTCAAAACAATTTTCCTGGTGAGATTTTATACGCTGTTAAAACAAACCCACATCCTGAAATTATAAAAACACTTGTAGAAAGTGGCATTGATCAATTTGATATAGCCTCAATAGAAGAAATTAAACAAGTAAAAAAATTTACAAGTTCAGCTAAATGTTCATATATGCATACTGTCAAAAGTCCTGAAAGTATAAAAAGAGCTTATTTTCAATTTGGAATAAAAACGTTTTCATTAGACACTAAAGAAGAGCTCATCAAAATTATTAATAACACCAATAATGCAAAAGATTTAGAATTATTTGTAAGAGTAGCAGTATCAAATGAACATGCTGAAATAGATTTGTCAAAAAAATTCGGAGCCCTAAACTCAGAAGCTTTAGGTTTGCTGAGATTAGCAAAGCAACATGCTAAAAAAGTTGGATTAAGTTTTCATGTTGGTTCTCAATGTATGCATCCAATTTCATATGCAAAAGGTATTTCAGAAATAGGAAATATTATTAAGAAAACAAAAATAATCCCAGACTATATAAATGTCGGTGGTGGTTTTCCAACTATATATCCAGACTTAATTCCTCACAACTTAATGGAATATTTTGGTGAAATTAAAAAAGGTTTAGAAAATTTAAAATTAGACAGATCACCAAAAATTATTTGTGAGCCTGGGAGAGCTTTGGTGGCTGAGAGTGGTTCAACAATAGTGAGGGTCAATTTAAGAAGAAAGCAAAAGTTATATATAAATGATGGAACTTATGGAACTCTTTTTGATGCGGGTACTCCAAATATAGTTTATCCATCTAAAATGATTAAAGAAACTTCAAATAAGATCATTTCAAAAAAGATTACTGCATTTAATTTTTTTGGTCCAACCTGTGACAGCATGGATTATATGAAAGGTCCATTTTTACTTCCAAATAATATAAAGGAAAATGATTATATTGAACTTGGTCAACTAGGTGCATACGGACTGACTTTTAGAACTCAATTCAACGGTTTTTATTCAGATGAGATTTATGAAGTCGAAGACGCTCCGATTATGAGCCTGTATGATAAAGACATAAATAAATCCACATTTGTTGCTTAATGTCGAGTGACAAAAAACTAACTCATAACAGCAAAAAAGATTTTCTTAAAAATCCTGTGGAGCATATTGATATCACTTCGTTTGACTCAAGACCAATTATCTCATCAATGGAAAAAATGTCTTTTGTTTCTAGAGAAACAGCTAATGCAGCAAATATATTTAATGAAATGCTTAAGGATAAAGAATGCACTATCTTTTTAACATTAGCTGGATCTACTTCTGCTGCAGGATGTATGAATATATATAAAGATCTTGTGAAATATAATATGGTGGATGCAATAATAGCAACTGGTGCATCAATTATTGATATGGATTTTTTTGAAGCACTTGGATTTAAACATTATCAGGGTTCACAATTTCAAAATGATACTGAGTTAAGAAAAAATTATATAGATAGAATATACGATACATATATCGACGAAGATGAACTTCAAATATGTGATAAAACTATATGTGATATCGCTGATACTTTAGAAGCTAGAAGTTATACTTCCAGAGAATTTATAAGAGAAATAGGTAAATATTTAAAAAAGAACTCAAAAAAAAAAGAGTCTTTAATTGAAACTGCCTATGACAGTAATGTTCCCATATTTTGTCCAGCTTTTACAGACTCAAGTGCAGGTTTTGGATTAGTAATGCATCAAGAAAAGAACCCTAAAAAACATATGACCATTGACTCTATTAAAGAATTTAGAGAATTAACAGAAATCAAGATACAGTCTAAAGTATCAGGATTATTTATGATTGGTGGTGGAGTGCCAAAAAATTTTATTCAGGATACGGTAATTTGTGCTGAACTTTTAGGCAAAGAAGTTGATATGCATAAATATGCTATACAAATTACAGTTGCAGATTCTAGGGATGGTGCATGTAGTAGTTCAACTTTAAAAGAGGCTAGTTCATGGGGTAAGGTTGATATTACAAAAGAACAAATGGTTTTTGCTGAAGCTACAAGTGTTTTACCATTAATTGCTAGTGATGCTTTTCACAAAGGTGAGTGGAAAAACAGAGACAGAAAAAACTTTTCTAAAATTTTTGGATAAAAAATTGAAATATCTTTCAAATAAAAACGGATTTTTAGGAGTTGATAATAAATTCAATTTTAGAGAAAAAGTTGTAATAGTTCCATTTGGTCTTGAGAAAACTGTAAGTTATGGCAAGGGTACAAAGAATGGACCTAAAGAAATAATTAAAGCATCTCATCAAGTTGAGCTTTATGATGAAGAACTCAATTGTGAACCATATAAAAAAATTGGAATTAAAACTTTAAAACCATTTAAAATAGACAAAAATATTAATAAAGCATTGGATAAGATTTCAAGTATAAATAAAGATATATTAGATAAAAAACTTTTTCCAATGACTTTAGGAGGGGAACATTCAATAACACCTGGTTGCTTGAAACCATTTATAAAAAAATATCAAAAAATTTGTCTTCTTCATTTTGATGCACATGCTGATTTGAGAAATAACTATGATGGTGAAAAATATTCTCACGCATCTGCAATTCGGAGATGCCTAGATAGTCCTAATGTATCTCTAATATCTTTCGGAATTAGAAATATTTCAAAAAGTGAAATTCCATTTCTGAAAAAAAATTCTTCAAGAATAACAATTTTCTGGGCAAAAAATAAAAATAATTGGAATTTTGAAAAATTTAAAAAATTAATTAAAAACAAAACTGTTTATCTTACTTTTGACGTTGATAGTTTAGACTCTAGTATTATGCCTGCAACTGGGACCCCAGAACCAGGAGGATTATTTTGGGATGAAACTTTAAAGATTATTAGAATAGCATCAAAACACTCGAATATAGTTGGTGCGGATATAAATGAACTTGCTCCTATTAAAGGATTTAATTCTTACAATTTTTTAGTAGCAAAATTAGCTTATAAAATTTTAAGTTACAAATTTTTATCTAAGAAGCTGGTCTAAAAGTATTCAATAAAATTCTAAATGGTATAAGCATTATCAAAGCTACAATTAATTTAACTAATAAATCTCCCAATGATAAAGTCACCCAAGGAACTCCTGTTGCATAAAAAGAAATTGAAAAAAATAAGAAAGTGTCAACTACTGACCCAATTAATGATGAAGTTAAAGGAGCAATAAACCATCTTTTTTTCCTTAATTGATCGAAAATTTGTACATCTAAAAGCTGTGCTGATATGAATGCTATCCCCGATCCAAAAGCAATTCTAATTGAAATCAAGTCTTGAAAATTTGTAGAAAATATAATTGTTGATCCTACTCCTATAAAAAAACCTAGATAAACAATTTTTTTTGCAATTGATTTTCCATAAGATCTATTAGCCAAATCTGTTATCAAAAAAGCTATTGGATAACTAAAGGCTCCATAAGTTAAAATTTCACTTAATCCATAATAATTCACTGGAAACTGAACAAGATAATTTGATGATAAAACAACTACTCCCATCAAAAATGAGAGGATATAAAAATTATAATTCATTAAATTGACTTAGATACAGTGGTTTTTTTGAAAGGTGATCTAATCAATATGTTTTTTTTCATTTTTTTTAGTCTTGGAGATAAATTTTTATTCTTTACTGATCTTAAGAACTCATCAAAGCTTCCTTTTTTATCAACTGATCTTACCCCAGCATTACTTACAGTCAATTTAAGGCTTCTCTTTAATAGGTCACTCGTAAATTTTACTTTTTTTAAATTAGGCAAAAATCTTCTTTTAGTCTTATTGTTAGCATGACTAACATTATGACCTTTTAAGGGAATTTTTCCAGTAAGTTCACATTTTTTTGACATTCTAGCCGACTGTATAAGGTGTGATAGGGTTCGCGTCAAGTTAATAGAATAAATTTAAGTTTTATTTCCAATGATTTCTCTAAAATTTTTAACTCCATCTTTCAATAGTAGATCATGTAAATCATCTTTAATCGAGTTAACAATATTTGGTCCTTTGAATACCATCCCAGTATAAAGTTGTATCAATTCAGCTCCAGATAAAAACTTATTGTATGCACTTAGACCTGAGTCAACACCACCTACCCCGATAATCTTTATTTTATTTTTTAATTTTTTGTAAAATTTATTAATTAATAAATTTGATTTATCTTCTATAGGTTTACCGGATAATCCACCTTTTTGATGTTTTTGAATATTCTTTAATCTTTCTCTCAACACATCGGAGGTATTTGAAATAATAACAGCTTCAATGCTATTACTCATCAATACATCTGATATTTTTTCGATTTCAACATCGTTGATATCTGGGGCAATTTTTAAGACTATTGGTATTTTTGAAGTTAAATTTTTTTTTTCTTTTTTTATCTCATTCAATAATTGATCGAGTTTAGATTGATCATGGAAATTTCTTAGATTTTCAGTATTTGGTGAAGAAATATTTATAGTAACATAATCTGCTAAATTATGAAATGCTCTCAAACCAACTAAATAATCTTCTAGCCTATTTTTTGTATCTTTGTTAGGTCCTATATTTATACCAAGTAAGCCAGTCTTGGGATTCATTTTAATTCTTTTAGATATATTTTCAGCTCCATGATTATTAAATCCTAATCTATTAATCAAAGCCTCATCCTCAACTAACCTAAAAACTCTGGGTTTAGGATTGCCATACTGCCGTAATGGAGTAATAGTTCCAACTTCTACAAAACCAAAACCTAATTTGAATAGTTGATTGTATATTTCTGCGTTTTTATCAAAGCCAGCGGCCATTCCGATTGGGTTATCAATGATTTTGTTAAATATTTCTGTTTCAAATAGTTTATCGTAATTTTTACTTTTGAAAATATTAGGAACAAAGTTAAATTTTAATGACTTTATTGCTAAATCGTGTGCTGTCTCTGGATCTAATTTAAAAATTAATCGTCTTAAGTTTGAAAACATTATTTTATTTTCTTTATTATAAGCTCTTTAGTTTCATTAACACCAAAAAAACTGATAAAAAATCCCATACGAGGTCCATTCTCATCTCCAAAAACAACTTGATAAATCAATTTGAACCAATCTCTTAGGTTTTCTGAATAACCATTTTCTTTACCAACTGAATATATCAGAGTTTGAATATCTTCAGGAGTCATCTGATCATTGCATTTTTCAAGAGTTTTGATTAATGACTCTAAAGCAATCTTTTCAATTTCATTTGGTTTTTTATAATCTTTTTGAGATTTAATTACATCATTGAAATATTTTATTGCATATTCCACAAGCCTATCAAATATTGGATAATTTTTTTCATCAATTTCAGGTTTATATTTTTTTACAAATTTCCATAAAAGTTCCTTAGAGTCTGCATTGCTAGTTTCTACAAGATTTAGTAACATTGAAAATGACATTATAAAATTTTCTTTTGGAATTTTTCCATTATGAACATGCCATAAAGGATTCATTAATAATTGTAACTCATCCTGTTTTTTTGCCCTTTCAATAAAATCTAAATACTCATCTACCGCTTTAGGAACTACCTCTTTGTAGAGTTTTTTTGCTCTTTTAGGATTTTGATACATAAACAAAGATAAACTTTCTGGAGATGCATACTTGAGCCATTGATCAATTGTAATCCCATTACCTTTAGACTTAGAAATTTTTTCACCTTTTTCATCTAGAAATAATTCATAAGCAAATCCAGAAGGATTTATTTTTCCAATTAATTTTATGATTTTTGATGATAAAATTGCACTTTCAATAAGATCTTTTCCATACATTTCAAAATCAACATCTAGTGCATACCATCTCATCGCCCAGTCCACCTTCCATTGAAGTTTGCAATGACCATCTAAAATACTTTGTTCTATTTTTTTTCCATTATTATCAAAAATTATTTTTGAATTAGTTTTATCAATTTCTATAACTGGTATTTCTAATACATGTCCACTCTCTGGACAGATGGGTAAGAAAGGGCTGTAAGTCTTTTGTCTTTCTTTACCTAATGTTGGTAAAATTATATTCAATATTTCATCATAATTATCCAAAATCAGTTGAAGAACAGGATTAAAGAATCCTGATTTATATAACGAGGTAGAGCTTTTAAAAGTATAATTAAAATTAAAATTATTTAAGAAATCTTTAAGCATTTCATTATTGTGTTCCCCAAAACTTTTAAATTTCCCGAATGGGTCTGGTACCTGAGTTAATGGTTTATGTAAATTTTTCTCTAATAATTTTTGTTCAGGAACATTATCTGGAATTTTTCTTAATCCATCCATGTCATCAGAAAAAGTAATTATTTCTGTTGGAAAATCTGTTAATTGTTTTAAAGCATTGACCATCATAGATGTTCTTGCAACTTCTCCAAATGTACCAATATGAGGTAAACCGCTAGGACCATAACCTGTTTGAAGTGTAATTTTACCTTTTTTTTCTATTAAAGATTTTCTTTCACGAAGCATTTTTTTTGCTTCCATAATTGGCCAAGCGTTTGTTTTATCTAGATTTTCTTTTTTTATCATGAATTCCACTTCAAAATTATTATATTAGTGAATTTACTAATTCTTATAGAGTTGAAATTTATTTACCATAAAATAATGTTCTTTCAAAATGTCTAATTATAAAACTGTTTTTTTTACACTTGGAATTTTACAAATAATTCTAGGAATATTTATGTTTATTCCAATCATTTTTCAATTTATCTACTCCGAAATTGATTCATCGTTTTTTGGTGCATCATTAGTAACAATTATTTTTGGTATCCTGTTTTTTCTGGCAAATTTAGATCATGATAAAAGACTAACACTTCAACAAGCATTTCTCCTCACAGCATTATCTTGGTTAAGTGTTGCAATTTTTGGTTCATTGCCCTTTGTTTTTTCAGATTTAAATTTTACTTTTACTAATGCATTCTTTGAAAGCATGTCTGGAATTACAACTACTGGATCTACAATCATTTCAAATTTAAATGAAATGCCAAAAAGTATATTGCTTTGGCGCGCAATACTTCAGTGGCTAGGAGGTATTGGAATAATTATTATGGCAATTACTTTAATGCCAATAATGAATGTAGGTGGAATGCAATTATTTAGAATTTCAAATAATGACTCATCTGAAAAAATATTACCAAAATCAAAAGAAATAGCGCTTCGTTTAATCTACATTTATTCAACATTAACTTTGTTATGTGGAATAACTTATAAAGTTTTTGGTATGAATTTTTTCGATAGTTTAACACACTCTATGACAACTATAGCAACAGGAGGATTTTCTAATTATAATGAATCAATAGGCTTCTTTAACAGCGTTTCAATTGAAATATCAGCAATGATTTTTATTATTTTAGGAAGTTTGCCATTCATTGCATATATCAAATTTATAAGTGGAAATAAAAAAATATTAATAAGTGACTCTCAAATTAAAACTTTTTTTAAAATCATATTTTTGAGTGTTGTCATTTTAACAGTCTATCTAATAATGATTGGTTCGGAAAAATTTAATTTCAGATCTGTAACATTTAATGTAATTTCAATATTAACCGGGACTGGTTATGTTAATGCAGACTTTGATACTTGGGGAAGTTTTACATTAATTTTATTTTTAGGATTAATGTTTATTGGTGGTTGTGCTGGATCAACAACATGTGGAATAAAGATATTTAGAATTCAAGTATTATATTTATTTATAGTTAATCAACTTAAAAAAATAATCTATCCAAAAGGTATCTTTGTTTTAAAATATGATGAAAATCCAATTGATAACAAATTTATATCTTCAATAATTTCATTTATATATATGTATTTAGTTATTTTTTTTATTCTCACTGCTTTATTATCTTTGACTGGATTAGATTTTATAACTTCTATTTCTGGCGCGGCTACATCTATTTCAAATGTTGGACCTGGTTTAGGCTCAACTATTGGACCTAATGGTGATTTTTCTGCAATACCAGATACGTCTAAATGGATATTGAGTATAGGTATGATTTTAGGAAGATTAGAATTATTTGCTATACTTGTTTTATTTCTACCATCTTTTTGGAAAAATTAATTTATGAAAAAAATTAATATTTTTTTTGAAAAAAAACCTTTGAAAATGATCTGTTTAGGATTTTCATCAGGTCTTCCTATACTTTTAGTTTTTTCAACTCTTTCCGTCTGGCTCGTAAAGGCAGGTATTAGTCGGAGTACTGTAACATTGTTTAGTTGGGCTGGTTTTGCATATGCATTTAAATATTTATGGTCCCCGCTAGTTGACAATTATAAATTGCCAATACTTAAAAACTTAGGTCATAGAAGAAGTTGGCTTTTATTATCTCAATTATTGATAATTTCTGCTTTGATTTTAACTGCTTTTTCCGATCCAAAAGAGAATTTATTTTTTACTGCTTTATTTATTGCTATTTTAGCTTTTTTTAGCGCTACTCAAGACATCCTAATTGATGCTTTTAGAATTGAGTCTGCTCCACAACACTTACAGGGCCCTTTATCATCAATGTATATAGCAGGATATAGAATCGCTATGCTTGTAGCTGGTGCAGGGAGTTTATGGCTAGCATCGTTTTTTGGTACTGAAATTTATGATCAAAATGTATGGAAAAAAGTTTACCTCATAATGTCCTTATTCATGTTGATTGGAGTATTTGCCACTTTTGTGTCGGATGAACCTAAAATAAAAAGAAATTTTAGTTCTGATAATCACATTAAATTCCTAGTCTCTATTTTTATTTCGGTAATTGGTTTTATATTTTTATACTCATTAATAGATAACCCTTTCGGAAAAAAAGAAGTTTTATCAAGTTTCATATTTTCATTTTTTAGATTAATAATATGTTTTATCTTCGCTTATCTAATCATTGTTTTATTGGTTTTAATCAAATTTGCTCCAAAAAATAAAATTTCAAAAAGTTATATGGGTCCAATTTTGAACTTTATAAAAAGATACGGAAAATTTGCTTTTTTAATACTTCTTTTAATTTCACTATATAGAATAGCTGATATCGTTATGGGAGTAATGGCCAATATATTTTATTTGGAAAAAGGTTATAAAATTTCAGAGATTGCTACTTTTTCCAAATTTTTTGGGGTTTTTGCTACAATATTTGGTGGATTTATTGGTGGTTATAGTTCTTACAAATTTGGAACTATGAAATGTTTATTCTTTGGTGCTTTAATCGCCGCATTAAGCAATTTATTATTTGCATGGTTAGCAATATCACCAATAAGTATTAATTTTTTAATTACAGTAATAACTGCTGATAATATATCTAGTGGATTTGCTGGAGCAGCGTTTGTAATATATCTATCTGGTTTAACATCAATAAAATTTACAGCAACACAATATGCATTATTTAGCTCAATAATGCTTTTTATACCAAAATTAATTGCGGGGTACGCTGGAGGATGGGTTGATTTGATGGGATATCCTTATTTTTTCTCATTAACAGCCTTTTTAGGTTTGCCAGTTTTAATTTTAATTATTTGGATTAGTAAAGTAGCGCCAATTAAAAATTAAATGAAAAATTATTTTTTAAATATTCCTGTATCTAACATCTATTCTAAACCTTCTATCAAATCAGAAATAACCTCACAAATGTTATATGGAGAAAAATTCAAAATACTATCAAAAAAGAAAAATTGGGTAAAAATTAAAACTAGTTTTGATAATTATAAAGGTTTTATTAAAGACAGGATTTTTTTTCAAAGTTTTAAAGCAAACAAAAAAGTAAATGAACTTAAATCAAAAATATACAAAAAACTAAATAATAAATTTTTTCCTACAAAAAAATTTTTATATTTTGCTTCTGGAATTTCTGTGATAAAGGAAAGTAAAAACTTTGTTCAATTCGAAAAAAATAAATGGATAAAAAAGAAACACCTAAAATCGATTTTACACACTGAAAAAAATTATAAAAAAATTTTTAAACAATTTACTAAATCTAAATATTTATGGGGTGGCAAGACATCTGAAGGTATCGATTGCTCAGCATTGATTCAAATATACTATTATTATAATAGAGTTTTTTTCCCAAGAGATTCAAAGGATCAAATTAAATACTGCAAAAAAAGAGCAATTAAAAATTTTAAAGAAGGTAATATTATTTTTTGGAAAGGTCATGTAGGCGTGTGTCTTAATCAAAATATGTTCATACATGCTTATGGACCAAGAAAAAAAGTAGTAATAATGCCTATAAAGTTTACTATTAATTTAATAAAAACCACTGCAAATTTAGATGTTAAAAAGATAAGTAATATTAAGAAATTTTAATTTCTACCAAAATCAGGCTTATTAACATCTTGTTTTAATTTTATTATTTTTGATCTGACTTTTTTAGTTTGAGTAAGTTTTTTCAAAATTGATTTGTTATCTTTTAAATTAATGTCTTTTTTAAACTCATTTAAACTTTTTATGAATAAATTAATAGCTTTTGAGACATTATTTTTGTTATTAAAAAAAATATCTCTCCACATAACTTCATTTGAGGCTGCAATTCTTGAAAAATCTCTTAATCCTCCAGCACTAAATTTTATTAAGTTATAGTTTTGTTTTTTTTCAAATTCTTGGGCAGATTTTACTAAATTATATGCAATTAAATGTGGTAAATGGCTTGTCATAGAAAAAATTTTATCGTGTTTTTCGGATGACATAACAACTGTTTTTGAGCCAATTTTTTTCCAAAATTTATCCAAAATTTTTAAATCATTTTTTTTTGTATTTTTTTCTTTTATCAAAATACACCATCTATTAACAAACATATTAGATTTACCGTGTTCAGGCCCACTTACTTCTGATCCTGCTATAGGATGACTGGACACCCATGATATCTTTTTTTTTAAAAATTTTTGAATAATTTTAGATGTCACCACTTTAGATGAACCAATATCTGTAATTAAACAATTGGGTGGGATAAATTTATTTATCTTTAAAATAATTTTTTTATATTCACTCATCGGAGTACAAAAAATAATTAAATCTGTATTAATCACTCCTTCTTTTAAAGATTTAACTATTCTTACTGATAAATTTAGTCTTTTAATCTTTAAAATATTTTTTTTTGATTTTTCAAAAATATATATATTTTTTGCAATTTTTTTTTCCTTTATTCTCCTCAACAATGACGATCCAAGCAAACCACAACCTATAATTAAAATATTTTTCATTTAATTTAATATTCCTTTAACAACATTCATAAATTTTAAATTTTCTTTTGACGATCCAATGGTTAATCTCAATTTATTCTTAATATGATAACCATTCTCGGTTGATCTTAAAATTATTCCTTTTTGTTTTAACTTTTGGTAGAAAAAACTTGCTGAATAATTACTTTTTTCAAAATCTAGCATTAAAAAATTTGCCGATACAGTATTTGAAAAAATACTATAATTTTCAAGAAATTTTTTAATCTTTTTTGCATAAAACAAATTATGATTAATTGATTTTTTAATAAATTTTTTATCCTTAAGTGACTCAACTGCAGCTAATTGAGCTATTTGATTCACATTAAAAGGAGGTTTAATCATATTAAGAGCTTTTATAATTTTTTTTGATCCATAGCCCCATCCAACCCTCAAAGCAGCTAGTCCGAAGATTTTTGAAAAAGTTCTAAGAATAAAAACATTATCATTATTTTTGAATAAATTTAAACCTGAGGCATAATCGGAGTTTTTCATATATTCCGAATATGCATCATCAATTACTAATAAAATATTTTTGTTCAGTTTTTTTCTAAGCTTAAGTACCTCTTTTTTGGTTAAGTAAGTTCCTGTTGGATTATTTGGATTTGCTATAAAAACAATTTTCGTTTTCTTGCTAATCTTTTTTAATATTTCATCAATTGAAATTTTAAAATCAATTTCCTTTGCAAATACAACCTTTGCTCCAACAATTTTCGAGTAAATTCTGTACATTAAAAAACTATACTCTGGCAAAACTACTTCGTCTTTTGGACTCAAAAACAATTGACAAATCATTTGAATAACTTCATCTGAACCTGCACCACAAATAATTTTTTCAGAATTACATTTATAAGTTTTAGAAATGGCTTTCCTTAAATTGCTTGCCTTCCCATCAGGATATTTACTTGATATTAAATTTTTATTTAACATCAATTTTTTAACTTTTGGACTAAAACCTAGGGCAGACTCATTAGCTGACAATTTAATTACATTTTTAAATTTTTTGATTCTAGATTTACCCGGCTTATAGGCCTCTATATTGAATTTTTTGAATTTTAGAGCAATCATTTTTTTAATTTATGGGTTCTTTATAGATAAAATTACAAATTTTTATAGAGAATAAGAAGCTTTTTTAAAAAATTGACATAATAAATAAGTTCTTGTAAAAAAAATATGCGCTGATTTAACTGAATTGCGAGCGCTTAAAAAAAACCGCTAAAATAGTTTTTTTTCTCACAATTCAAATAAAGCTCAATTATGAACATTGAAACAAACATTAAGACTTTAATAGTAAAAAAACCATTAAAACTAGATTGTGGGAAAACTATCAAAGATTTTCCAATCGCATATGAAACATATGGTTCACTTAATTCAAAAAAAGATAACGCAATATTAGTATTTCACGCATTAACTGGAGATCAATTTGTGACTGGGCTCAATCCCATGACAAAAAAAGATGGATGGTGGAGTTATGCGGTAGGTCCAGATAAAGCTATAGATACAAATAAGTATTTCGTTATTTGTTCAAATGTAATTGGAGGATGCATGGGTTCATATGGACCAAGTCACATAAATCCTGATACTAAAAATATATTTGGAACAAATTTTCCAGTTATAACTATAAATGATATAGTGAATGCTCAATACAGTTTACTTGATCATTTTGGAATTGATAAATTATTTTCTATAACTGGCGGCTCTATGGGAGGAATGCAAGTACTTCAATTTATTAGTAATTTTCCTGATAAATCAAAAACAGTCGTCCCTATAGCAACTACTTCAAGCCATTCTGCACAAAATATTGCTTTTAATGAATTGGGAAGACAGGCGATAACTGCTGACAGTAATTGGAATGATGGAAATTATTCATCTAAAAATATTAATCCAGGCAAAGGATTGGCAGTGGCTAGAATGGCTGCTCATATCACCTATCTGTCAAAAAAAGGGTTACAGGAAAAATTCGGAAGAAAATTACAAGAAAGAGAAGATCTTAAATTTGGTTTTGATGCAGATTTCCAAATTGAAAGCTATTTAAGATATCAAGGCTCTGTTTTTGTAGATAGATTTGATGCTAATAGTTATCTCTATATTACTAGGGCGATGGATTATTTTGATTTAGCAAAACAATTTAATGGAAATCTTTCCAATGCATTTAAAAATACTAAAGCTAAATTTTTTATAATTTCTTTTACCTCAGATTGGCTTTATCCAACACAAGAAAATAAAGATATTGTCATTGCACTAAATTCTATTGGAGCAGATGTAGGATTTGTTGAAATAGAATCAGATAAAGGTCATGACTCATTCTTATTAGATGTTCCAGATTTTCTGAGTGCACTCAAAAACTTTTTAGATAAATCTTATATAGAAAATTAAGTATGAAGAATGAATTTAAAGTAATAGCAGATCTAATTGAAAAAGATAAAAAGGTTTTAGATGTAGGATGCGCTGATGGAACTCTAATGAAATTTTTGAAAGAGCACAAAAATATCAAAATTAGAGGATTAGAAATTTCAAAAAATAAAGTTCAGGAATGTATTTCAAAAGGTTTAACTGTGATTGAAGGAAATGCTGAAAAAGATTTAAAACAATTTCCTGACAAATCTTTTGATTATGTTGTTTTAAGTCAAACTCTCCAAGCATTTTTAAATCCAGAGTTAGTTTTAAATGAACTATTGAGAGTTGGAAAAAAAGCTATTGTAACCATTCCTAATTTTGGTTATTGGAAAGTGAGGTTTCATTTATTATTTAGAGGAACAATGCCAATTACTAAAACTTTACCAGATGAATGGTATAACACACCAAATTTACATATGTGTACTATTAAAGATTTTGTCACTTTTGTTAAATCCAGAGATATAAAAATTTTCAAATCTTTGGCTTTGAATAATCTAAATACTTCATCAATTAACGAAAATAATCTAATCTTCAAAAATTTATTTGCTGATTTAGGCATATTTTTAATAGAAAAATAATATGCAAGTTGAAATAATTCCATGTCTTCAAGATAATTACAGTTATCTAATAATTGATGAAAACAACAATTCTGCATGTGTAGTGGATCCAAGTGAATCCAAGCCAATAATTGATTTTTTAAAAAATAAAAATATAAATTTAAAATATATTCTTAATACTCACCATCACCATGACCATATTGGTGGAAATATTGATTTAAAAAAAGAATTTGGATCTATAGTAGTGGGTTTTAAAGAAGATTCTAAAAGAATTCCTGGAATTGATGTTTTATTAGAAAATAATCAGATATGGGAAGCTGAAAATTTTGTAGCCAAAATAATTCATATACCTGGGCACACATCAGGCCATATTTGCTTTCATTTTTTTAATGAAAAATTAGTTTTTACTGGAGACACTCTTTTTTCTCTTGGTTGTGGAAGAATATTTGAAGGGACTTACAAAGAAATGTTTAATTCTTTAGATAAGATTAAATCTTTGCCAAGAGATACAAAAATTTATTGCGGTCATGAATATACATCAAATAATTTAAATTTTTGCCTGAAGCACGACCCTGAAAATTTTAATTTAAAAAGAAAAAAAGAAATCATAAAAAAACAAGTCATGAAAGGCTTACCCACAGTTCCATCTACTATTAAAGATGAACTAGAATGCAATATATTTTTAAGAGCAAATGATTTAGAGACTTTCTCAAAATTAAGAGATTTAAAGGATAATTTTTAGGTTTTCAGCTTGACTATATTTAAGCTCAGACTATATTGCCATTAAAAAATTTTACTATAAATACTATGTCTTTCGCAGTAATACAAACAGGTGGTAAACAATACAAAGTTAAATCTGGTGAGATTTTAAAGATTGAAAAAATATCAGATATGAAACCTAATGCCAAAATCGAATTCAAAGAAATTTTAGCTTACGGAGATGATAAAAATATAGAAATTGGATCTCCAATAGTTACAGGAGCAAAAGTTGAGGCTGATTTAATAAAAAACGATAAGAATAAGACTGTATTAATTTTTAAGAAAAGAAGAAGACATAATTCAAGAAGAAAAAATGGACATAGACAGGAATATTCTATGATTAAAATAAGAAAGATTTTTTCAAAAGATGGTAAAATTTTATCTGAAGTTGAAAAAAAAGTAGCTCAAGTAAAAAAAACTAAAGTAGCTACAAAAGAGGAAAAAAAATAATTAGGTAAATTATGGCAACAAAAAAAGCAGGTGGATCATCAAGAAACGGAAGAGATAGTGCTGGTCGAAGACTTGGTGTGAAAAAATACGGTGGAGAAAATGTAATACCTGGAAATATAATTGTTCGTCAAAGAGGCACAAAAATTTTCCCAGGTGAAAATGTAGGAATGGGTAAAGACCACTCAATTTTTTCAGTTATCAAAGGGAAAGTAGTTTTTAAAAAAACTAAGGCAGATAGAACTTTCGTTTCAGTAAAACCCAATTAATAGTACAACCAAAATTAATGTTGTATTATGAAATTTTTAGATCAAGTAAAAATCTACGTTAAGGCTGGTAATGGTGGCGATGGATCACCTAGCTTTAGAAGAGAAAAATTTATTGAACATGGTGGCCCAGATGGTGGTGATGGTGGCAACGGTGGTTCTGTAATTTTTAAATCTGTAAAAAACCTCAATACTTTAATTGATTATCGTTATCAACAACATCATAAAGCTGAAAGAGGAGAAAATGGTATGGGACAGAAACGTACCGGTAAAAGTGGAGAAAATTTAATTCTTAAAGTTCCATTAGGTACACAAGTATTCGAAGAAGATAATAAAACTTTAATATATGATTTTACAAAACCGGGAGAGAAATTTGTAGCCGCATCAGGAGGAAAAGGTGGATTAGGGAATACAAGGTTTAAAAGCTCCACAAATAGAGCACCAAGAAAATTCACTAAAGGCACAAATGGTGAGGAATTTACAATTTGGTTACAATTAAAAACAATTGCGGATATTGGAATTATTGGATTACCAAATGCTGGGAAATCTAGTTTATTAGCTGCAGTCACTAATGCAAATCCTAAAATTGCAAATTATCAATTTACAACTTTAAATCCAAATCTAGGTGTAACATCATATGACAATAAAGAAATTACACTTGCGGATATTCCCGGCTTAATAGAAGGTGCTCATGAGGGTATAGGATTGGGAATACAATTTTTAAAACATATAGAAAGATGTAAAACACTTTTACATTTAATTGATATCTCTAATCAAGATTTAGAAAGTGCTTATAACCAGGTCAGAAATGAACTTAAGAATTACAGTACCGAACTTTTAAAAAAAAAAGAAATTATAGTCTTAAATAAGGTTGATTTAATAGAAGAGAAGTTAGTAAAAGAATTAATTGAAAAGTTTTCAAAAAAAATTGATGGAGAGATTTTAACACTTTCTACTCTTAAAAAACAATCAGTATTAAAAATAAAAGCAAAACTTATTTCATATGCCACTTAAAAAATCAAAAATAATTACAATTAAAATAGGCTCTTCATTATTAGTAGATAAAAATAAAAAAGTTAGAAAAAAATGGTTATCAAGCTTTGCTCGAGATATTCAAAAATTAAAGAGTGAAAATAAAAAAGTTGTAATCGTCAGTTCGGGAGCTATTGCTTTAGGTTGTATAAAAATGAATTACAATAAAAAAAATCTAAAATTAGATAAAAGTCAAGCAATTGCATCTATAGGACAAATTGAGTTAATGAATTTATTTTCCAATACTTTTACAAGGTATGGTTTAAATATTTCCCAGATTTTACTTACTCTTGAAGATACAGAGAAAAGAAGAAGATCAATAAATGCAAAAAGGACTTTTGAAAATTTATTTAATTTAAATTTTATTCCAATTGTTAATGAAAACGACACAATTGCAACTTCTGAGATCAAATATGGTGATAATGATAGACTTGCATCGCGTGTTGCTCAAATAACAAACTCAGATACTTTAGTTCTTTTGTCTGATGTTGATGGTTTATATAATAAGAATCCTAAACTTTTTCGGGATGCTAAATTGATTAAAAAAGTAGAAAATTTTAATGAAGATTTAAAAAACATCGACTTTAAAGGAATCACTGAATTTGGAATTGGTGGCATGAATACAAAAATAGAAGCTGCTAAAATATGTCAACTTTCTGGATGCAACATGATTATAGCTAATGGTTTATATTTAAATCCGATAAATAAAATAATAAAAAAAAATAAATTTACATTATTTGTTTCAAAAGTTTCTAAGTTGGATGCAAGAAAAAGATGGATAATTAGTTCTGTATCTCCTAAAGGTGAATTAATTATTGACGATGGAGCGAAAAAAGCTTTGAAAAACGGGAAGAGTTTGTTAGCAGCTGGTATAAAAAAAATACATGGTAAATTCAAAAAGGGAGATCATATAAAGATATTAGATAAATCAAATAAAGAATGTGCGCGAGGTTTATCCTCGTTTTCATCTAATGAAGTTAAAAAAATATTAGGTCATCAATCAGAAGAAATTGAAAAAATATTAGGTTATACAACAAAATCAGAAGTTGTTCACAAAGATGATATGGTAGAAATTTAATGAAAAATTATTTGTATGCTTTGGGCAAAAAAGCTAAAAAAGCCTCAATAAAATCTGTTAGTTTAAGAAAAAAAAATAAAGTTTTAAAAGACTATTGCAATTTTCTTATAAAAAACAAGAAGAGAATAATTTCTGAAAATGCAAAAGACTTAAAAATAGCTAAGGAAAAAAAACTAAAAGAAAATCTTCTTCAAAGACTTTTAATCAATGAAAAAAGGATTTTTGAAATTATAAACTCAATAAAAAAAATTATTAAATTCAAGGACCCTGTCAATCAATGTTTAAAAAAATGGAAAAGACCGAGTGGACTAAAAATTGAAAAAATCACAACTCCAATAGGTGTTATCGGGGTAATTTATGAAAGCAGGCCTAATGTTACATCTGATATTGCGTCACTATGTTTTAAATCAAACAATCCTGTTATTTTAAAAGGTGGATCTGAAGCTTATTATTCAAATAAAATTTTTACGGATTTATTTAGAAAATCTTTAATCAAAAATAAAGTGGATATTAATTATGTTCAACTAATTAATTATAAAAATAGAAAAGTAGTTGATTTTTTATTAACAAAAATGATTAGATATATAGATGTTATCATTCCAAGAGGTGGAAAAAGTTTAGTAAAAAAAGTAAAAGACTTGTCTAAAGTACCAATTATCGGTCATCTTGAGGGTATATGTCATACATATATCGATAAAGATGCTAATTTATCTATGGCTAAAAAAATTACTTTAAATGCAAAATTAAGAAACACAGCAATCTGTGGAGCAACAGAGACTATCTTGATACATCAAAATCTTTTAAATAAATTCTGTATTCCGATATTGTCTAATCTAGAGGAAAATGGTTGTAAAATCATTGGAGATAATAAAATTAAAAGATTCTACAGAAAAAAAATACAAACCGCAAAAAAAAGTGATTGGTCAAAAGAATATTTATCTTCTACAGTATCAATAAAATCAGTAAAAAATATTGAAGAAGCAATTGATCATATAAACAAATATGGAACAATGCACACTGATTCAATAATCACTAAAAATTCTAAATCAGCCAAAAAATTTTTAAAAGAGATCAAAAGTTCAATCGCAATGCATAATACCTCTACACAATTTGCAGATGGAGGAGAATTCGGTTTTGGAGGTGAAGTGGGTATATCTACTAATACTCTTCCTCCAAGAGGACCTGTTGGTTTAAATCAACTTGTTTCCTATAAATATCAAGTTTCAAGTAATGGTAAAACAAGAAAATAAATTGAATAAAAAAAAAATAAAAATTGGAATTTTAGGTGGTTCATTTGATCCAGCACATATAGGTCATTTAACAATTTCAAAAGAAGCGAAAAAAAGATTTAGATTAAAATCAATTATATGGGCTATCACGAACCAAAATCCATTTAAAAAAAGAAATACAAATAATTTAAAAAAAAGAATAAATTTTTGTAAAAAAATAATTGGTAAAAATAAATCAATAAAAGTCAAATATTTTGAAGAAATTATTAAGTCAAACAAAACTATTGATTTGATAAATTACCTAAGCAGAAATAAAAAATATGAATTATTTTTTCTTATGGGTGCAGATAATCTCATAAATTTTCATAAATGGCATAAATATAAAAATATTCTTAAAAAATCGAAACTGATAGTTTTTGATCGTCAAGGTTATAAAAAAAAATCCCTAAATTCAAAGACATATGTTAAATCTAGTCAAAATGAGGTTACATTTGTTGAATTTAATAAAGTCAACATTTCATCTTCTCAATTAAGAAAAATTTGATAGTCTAAATATAATTAATGGATAAAAATTTGGATCTTAAAGACATTATTATTAAGACTCTTGATCTAAACAAAGCTCTCGACATTGTAAGCATTGACCTTAAGGATAAAAGTTCTATGGCTGATTATATAATAATAGCAAGTGGTACCTCTTCAAGACATATTCAATCTTTGTCTGAACAAGTTTTAGAAAAATTTAAGGACAATGGTCTTAAAAATTCCAAAATCGAAGGTAAAGAAAGTAATGACTGGAAGTTGGTGGATGGCATAGATCTTATTGTGCATATATTTCACCCAGAAAAAAGAAAATTTTATGAATTAGAAAAAATTTGGTCAGAATTAATACCTAAAGAAAAAATAATGATATGAGAATTGGCTTAGTAGTATTTTTTTTTTTAAATAATTTATTTTTTATAAATCTTTGTTTTTCTTCTGAAACGAACATCTATAAAAAGATTGATCTTTTCGGTGAAGTATTAGAAAAAATTAATGAGGAATATGTAGATGAAATAAATCAATCAGAAAGTATGGACTCTGCTATAAATGGCCTTTTACAATCACTCGATCCGTATTCAGCTTATATGTCTCCAGAAATATTTAGTGAAATGCAAACTGAAACAAGTGGAGAGTTTGGGGGTCTTGGTATTGAAGTAAGTATGGAGTCCGGAGTAGTGAAAGTAATCTCACCAATAGACGATACTCCTGCATCAAGAGCAGGTATAAAAGCAGGAGATTATATAGTTAAAATCGAAGATACACAGGTGCAAGGAAAAACCTTAAGCGAAGCAGTTGAATTAATGCGAGGTCCAGTAGGCTCGAGTATTGAACTTACTGTGCGTAGGAAAGGAGAAAAAAAAGCCCTAAAGTTTAATATAACAAGAGAAATTATTGAAATTCAATCTGTAAAGACCGACTTACTAGAAAATAATATTGGATATATTAGGTTAACATCATTCAACGAGAACAGTGGGGAACAAATTAAAAATAAAATAAAAGATTTAGAAAAAAATGAAAATATTAAAGCTTACATTTTAGATTTAAGAAATAACCCTGGTGGATTATTATCCCAAGCTATAACAATATCCGACTTTTTTTTAAATAACGGTGAAATTGTATCAACAAAAAGTAGAAAACCTTCAGAGAATAGAAAATGGTTTGCAAAAGAAGGTGATATAACTAACGGTAAAACATTAGTTGTACTTATAAATTATGGATCAGCATCAGCCTCTGAAATAGTTGCTGGAGCCCTTAAAGACCATAAAAGAGCTGTTATTCTAGGTGAAAATAGTTATGGAAAAGGATCGGTTCAATCTATCATTCCTTTAAAGAATAAAGGAGCTATTAGATTAACGGTAGCAAAATATTATTTACCCTCTGGAAAGTCAATCTCAGAAGTGGGAGTAAGTCCAGATATTGAAGTTGATGAAGAGGGTGAAGAATTTAAAATAAAATCAGAGACCGATAATCAATTAAATTACGCTATTAAGTTACTTAACGGATAATATGAATAAAAATTTTAAAGATTTACCACTGAGAAGTGGGGTCGGAATTGTGTTATTGAATAAACAAAATAAAGTATTCGTAGCAAAAAGAATAGATAATCCTAAAAATTTTTGGCAAATGCCTCAGGGTGGTGTTGATGAGGGTGAGGATAATTTAAAAGCTGCATTTAGAGAACTAGAAGAAGAAACAAGTATCAAAAGTGTAGAACTTATAAAAGAGCTCGATGGTACATTAACCTATGATTTACCTGATAGATTACTAGGTATCATTTGGAAAGGTAAATACAAAGGTCAAAAACAAAAATGGTTTTTAATGAGATTTATTGGAAATGATAATGAAATAAATATAAATACATCTAATCCAGAGTTTTTGGATTGGAAGTGGATTGACTTAGATTTAATTACTGATGTAGTGGTTGATTTTAAACATCATGTTTACAAAGAGCTTAAAGAAAAAGTAAAAAAATTAATTTAGAGTTTTTAAAACTTCAACTTTTTGATCTGCTAAATACTTAGATTGATCGTTTATATCAGTTCTATTAGCCTCTTCTTCTGCCTGTTTAAGTAAATCTTGTTGCTTTGATTTATCCATATCAGCAAGATTAAAAATTGTACTTGTTAAAATAGATAGATTGTTATTTTTGAACTCAACAATACCATCTTCAACATAGTAATTTTCATCACCTGATTTTGATAAAATCCTGATGATCCCAGGTTTCAAAAAGGAAATAATAGAAATATGATCCTTCAATATTCCCATCTCTCCCTCAAAAGCAGGGACCACAACTTCTGAAACATCGTCTTTTACTAAAAAAGATTTTTCAGGATTTACTATTTCAACTTTAAACTCTTCGCTCATTAAGCAGCAGCTTCTTGTTCCATTTTCTTAGCTTTTTCTATAGCTTCTTCAATTGTTCCAACCATATAAAAAGCAGCTTCAGGTAAGTGGTCATACTCACCTTTACAGATTGCATCAAAACCTTTAATTGTTGAATCAAGATCAACAAGTTTTCCTGGAGAACCAGTAAATACTTCTGCAACGAAGAATGGTTGAGATAAAAATCTCTGGATTTTTCTAGCTCTTGCTACAACTAATTTATCTTCCTCTGATAACTCATCCATACCAAGAATAGCTATAATATCTTGTAGTGATTTATACGATTGTAGAATTCGTTGAACATCTCTTGCTACTCTATAATGTTCATCTCCAACAATTCTTGGATCTAAAATTCTTGATGTAGAGTCAAGTGGATCTACTGCAGGATAAATACCAATTTCTGCAATTTGTCTTGAAAGTACAGTCGTTGCATCCAAGTGAGCAAATGATGTTGCTGGAGCGGGGTCTGTTAAATCATCAGCTGGTACATAAATTGCTTGTACAGATGTAATTGACCCTTTGTTTGTAGT
The DNA here is from genome assembly GCF_001179925.1 of Candidatus Pelagibacter communis. Lineage (GTDB taxonomy): Bacteria > Pseudomonadota > Alphaproteobacteria > Pelagibacterales > Pelagibacteraceae > Pelagibacter > Pelagibacter ubique_E. The sequence goes on from NZ_CVSF01000068.1 coordinate 127,664, forward strand.
CGTAATTCTTTCTTGTAGGTTACCCATGTCAGTAGCTAATGTTGGTTGATATCCAACAGCAGATGGAATTCTTCCTAACAAAGCTGAAACCTCTGATCCTGCCTGAGTAAATCTAAAAATGTTATCTACAAAGAAAAGTACGTCCTGACCTTCTTGATCTCTAAAGTATTCAGCTACAGTTAAACCTGTAAGTGCAACTCTTGCTCTTGCTCCAGGAGGTTCATTCATCTGTCCATAAACTAAAGCAGCTTTTGAACCAGCTCCCTCTTTTTTAATTACTCCAGACTCAATCATTTCATGATAAAGGTCATTTCCTTCTCTAGTTCTCTCTCCAACTCCCGCGAAAACTGAAAAACCACCATGAGCTTTTGCAACGTTATTAATTAATTCCATAATTAAAACTGTTTTTCCTACTCCCGCTCCACCAAATAATCCGATCTTTCCACCTTTTGCATACGGTGCAAGCAAATCAATTACTTTGATACCTGTTACAAGGATTTCAGTTTCTGTTGATTGGTCATTAAATTCAGGTGCAGCTCTATGAATTGGCCAACTTTCTTTGGTTTTAACTTCACCTCTTTCGTCAATTGGTTCACCAATTACATTAATAATTCTTCCGAGAGTTTCAGGCCCAACCGGAACTTGAATAGGAGCGTTTGTGTTGGTAACTTCATCACCTCTTTTTAGTCCTTCAGTAGCATCCATAGCAATTGTTCTAACAGTAGTTTCACCTAAGTGTTGTGCTACCTCTAAAACTAGTCTGTTATCACCATTTTTACATTCCAATGCTGTTAAAATTTCTGGTAGTTCACCATCAAATTTTACATCAACTACCGCTCCAATAACTTGTGTGATTATTCCTTTGCTCATAATTATAAACTTTCTGCTCCTGATATGATTTCTATTAGTTCTTTTGTAATTGCTGCCTGACGACTTCTATTATATTCGATAGTAAGTTTGTCAACCATTTCACCTGCGTTTCGGGTCGCATTATCCATTGCACTCATTCTAGACCCTTGTTCGCTAGCTGAATTCTCTAACATAGCCTTAAATATTTGCGTAGAAATATTTTTTGGCAATAAATTGCTTAAAATTTCATCTTCATCTGGTTCAAATTCGTAACTTTCTTCTGAACTGTTTTCTTCTCCTTCATTGTTTAAAGGGATAATTTGCTGTGCTTGAGGAATTTGAGTAATTACATTTTTAAATTGGTTATAAAAAATTGTACAAACATCAAATTCTCCTGCCTCGAATTTTTCAATTACCATTTTCCCAACTTTGTCAGCATCAAAATAATTTGCATTTTTAGACTCTTTGAAAGAAATATTTTCAATTATTTTATCACCATAAACTCTTTTTAATTGGTCATTTCCTTTTGAGCCTACTGTAATAATTTTAAGTTCTTTACCTTCATCTAAAATCTTTGCAAAATAACTTTTAGATTTTTTAATTATATTAGAATTAAATCCGCCACATAAACCTCTATCAGAAGTCATCACCACACAAAGATGAGTTTTTTCCTGACCAGTCCCTGACAATAACTTTGGTGCATTTTCTTTATCAGATATACCATTTGATAAATTTAAAATAACATTATTCATTTTTTCAGAGTAAGGTCTTCCCTTCTCAGCGCTTTCTTGAGCTCTTCTTAATTTAGCTGCTGCAACCATTTTCATAGCTTTAGTAATTTTCTGTGTAGACTTTACACTAGCTATTCTTTTTTTTAGGTCGTCTAAACTTGCCATAAATTTTTAAGATTTAAAATTTCCTTTTAATTGAGTGATTACCTCAACAAGTAATTTTTCTTTATCTTCCTCAAGTTTTCCTGAACTTAAAATTGACTCGATAATTTCAGGCTTATCTGATTTACATTTTTCAATAATCTTGCTCTCAAATTCGGCAACGTCTTTTAAATCAATATCATCCAGATAACCTTTTACTCCACAAAATACTGAAATAACTTGTTCTGCAACAGTCATGGGTGAATATTGTTTTTGTTTTAAAAGTTCAGTTAACTTAGAGCCTCTATTTAAAAGTTGCTGGGTAGATGCATCTAAATCAGATCCAAATTGAGCAAAAGCTGCCATTTCTCTATATTGTGCAAGTTCAAGTTTCATTGAGCCTGAAACCTTTTTCATAGCCTTTGTTTGTGCAGATGATCCAACCCTAGATACTGATAAACCTACGTTAATTGCAGGTCTTATACCTTGGTTAAATAGTTCTGTTTCAAGGAAAATTTGTCCATCTGTAATTGAAATAACGTTAGTAGGAATAAACGCGGATACATCTCCACCTTGTGTTTCAATAATTGGCAATGCTGTAAGTGATCCACCACCATGTTCGTCACTTAATTTTGCTGCTCTTTCAAGTAATCTACTATGAAGATAAAATACATCTCCAGGATAAGCCTCACGTCCTGGAGGTCTTCTTAATAGCAATGACATTTGTCTATAAGCAACTGCTTGTTTAGACAAATCATCATAAATTATTAACGCATGCATTCCATTATCTCTAAAATACTCACCCATAGCACAACCTGTGTATGGTGCTAAGAATTGTAAAGGAGCAGAGTCAGATGCGGTAGCAGCAACGATTGTTGTGTACTCCATAGCTCCAGCTTCTTCTAATGTTTTTTGAATTTGTCTTACTGTTGATCTTTTTTGTCCAACTGCTACATAAATGCAATAAAGTTTTTGTTTTTCATCACCAGACTCATTTATTTTTTTTTGATTAATAATTGCATCCACAGCAACTGCAGTTTTACCGGTTTGTCTGTCTCCAATAATTAATTCTCTCTGTCCTCTCCCAATTGGGACAAGACTGTCAATTGATTTTAAACCTGTTTGCATTGGTTCACTTACTGATTGTCGGGGAATAATACCGGGTGCTTTTACTTCAACTCTACTTTTTTTAATTCCTTTGTCTAATGGTCCTTTTCCATCAATAGGATTTCCTAAACCATCCACTACTCTTCCTAATAATTCTTTTCCAACTGGAGTATCAACAATATTACCAGTTCTTTTTACTACATCCCCTTCTTTAACATTTCTGTCATCACCAAAAATTACGACACCAACGTTTTCACTTTCTAAGTTTAGAGCCATACCTTTTGAACCATCAGCAAACTCTACCATTTCACCAGCTTGAACATTATCCAAACCATAAATCCTAGCAATACCGTCTCCAACTGATAAAACTTGACCAACTTCTGTGACTTCTGCTTTATCACCAAAATTTTTAATTTGTTCTTTTAATATTTTTGTAACTTCTGAAGGATTTATTTCCATTTATGCCTCTATCATTCTATTTTCGATTTGTTGTAATTTATTTTTAATTGAGGTATCGACCATAGTACTTCCTACTTGTACTACCAAACCTCCTATTAAACTTTCATCATGTTTGTAGTTTAATTTTATTTTTGAGCTAAAATTTTTTGTTAACTCCTCTGTAATTTTTGCAATTTCTTCATTAGATAATTCTTTTGCTGATTTTAATTCTGCCTTAAGTTCACCTCTTTTTCTTGAACAAATTTCGATAAAGCTTTTAAGGATACGTTCAATAAAAAAGAAACGTCTTTTTTGAATTAAGAAACTTAAAAAATTTTTAAATAAAGACTCAAATTTATTATTTTCAGAGATTGTATTGATTACTTTTAGTAAATCTTCTTGGCTTGTAGTTGGATCTTTAATCAAATTAGAAAAATCTTCACTTTGATCAATTAAATTAAGAATAGATGAAGACTGATCTTCGATCTGACTTAAAAGATTGTTTTCCTCTGAAAGTTCAAAAAGGGCAAGAGAATACCTTTCAGCTGAAGTTATTGAAAATCCTGTGTCTTTACTCAACTTAATTCCTCTATAATGTTGAAGATTATTTAAAAATCACGCTCTAAATAGCATACGACCTTTGTGTCTTCAAGTAACGGATTCGAAAAAAAGTCCTCTTTTTGGTCGTTAATTAAAGTTAATTGGGTCAACATCAACTGAAAGTTTTATTCCAGAAGAAAATTTATATTTTGGAATAATTTTTGCAAGAGAGCTTTGTAGTTTAATGGATTTTAAGCCTCTAATTAAAAATCTAATTCTAAATTTTCCCTTTAATCTAAATAATGGAGCATTCACTGGCCCTAATATTTTTCCTTCAATTTTATTTTCAATAAAATTTTGAAAATTAATAGCTTCTTTTTCTAATTTAATTTCATTATCTCCCGTTAAGATTAAAGAAATAAACCTTTGAAATGGAGGTAGTTTATTTTTTTTTCTTATCTCTAGTTCTCTTTCTAAAAAAATATCTGGATTTTTACTTGTAATTTCTGAAATCATCTTAGTATTATTTTCATAAGTTTGAAAATATACCGTTGCTGGCTTTCCTGTTCTTCCTGCACGTCCTGAAAGTTGATGATAAAGCTGCAAATTTTTTTCTGCACCTCTTAAATCATGTCCTTGAGATGAAAGATCGATATCAACAACTACAATACAATTCAAGCTTGGAAAATGAAAACCTTTTGAAATTAATTGAGTTCCAACCAAAATATGCGTTTCATTATTAATAATTTTATCCATTTTTTCTTTAGAATCTTTTTTATTCATTGTATCACTTGAAAAAATCTCTATTTTTTTTCCAGGAAATTTTCTTTTGACCTCTTCTGAAATTCTCTCAACACCAGGGCCACTAAAAATAAATTCACAATTCCCTTCTTTTGTACAGTTCCTTTTAAGATCAGATTTATATCCACAATAATGGCATAATAAGTTATTTTTATTTTTATGATAAACTAAATTGATACTACAATTTGGACATGTAAAACTTGTAAAACACTTATTGCATAAAGCATTTGGAGAAAAACCTCTTCTGTTTAAAAAAAACAAAACTTGATCTTTTTTTTCCAAATGTAAATTAACTTTTTCAATAATTTTATTTGATAGCCATGATTGTTTTTCAAGTTTTGTATTATTTAAATTAATAATTTCATAATTAGGTAAAGCTGCGTTTTGATATCTTTCGTTTAACCTAGAAACCTCGTATTTACCTTTTTTAATATTTTCAAAAGTTTCTATAGATGGAACAGCAGTAATCAAATTGATTGGAATATTTTCAAAAGATGCTCTAGAAATCGCCATGTCACGAGCATTGTAGGTTATGCCCTCATCCTGTTTAAATGATTGATCATGTTCCTCATCAACAATTATCATTCCTAATTTTTTAAATGGTAAAAATAATGAAGACCTTGCACCAATAATTATTTTTATTTTACCATTAGAAACACCGCTCCAAATTAATTCCTTTTTTTTTTTTGAAATACCAGAATGCCAAACTGCGGGCTTAAAACCAAAATATTCAAAAAATTTTTGTTCAAACTGACTAGTTAAACCTATTTCTGGTAATAAAATTAATCCTTGAAAACCCTTCTTTATCAGAGGTTTTAACGCTTCAAAATAAACTAAAGTTTTACCTGATCCAGTAGTACCTTGCAAAACATGAACTCTAAATTTTTTATTTGAAACATTCATTTTTTTTAAAGATTTATTTTGATCACTAGAAAGCTTGATTAAGTTTTGTTTAATTTTGTTATCAAATATTTGATAAAGTTGAGTTTCTTTATTTTCTATTGCCTTACTGCTTAAGAGCACTAGTTTTAATGCCATACCCTTTGGGATAAGATTATATTCTGCAAACCAATTTAAAAAGTTTATTGTATTTTCTTTTAATGGAGTAACGTCTAATTTCTTGATTACATTTTTAGTCTTAAAATCTTTATTGTTATTTTTTTCAAATTCGTCCCAAACAACACCAGTAATTTTGGATTTTCCAAAAGGTACAAGTACATAATCACCAACTTTAAGATTTAAATTACTTTCATAAGTAAATGGATGATTAAAAATATTTGGTACAAGAATCGGAAATTTCATACTTTTATAATATGAAAAAAAATTAAGAGTGTATTGCTCTTTTATCTACTGATAGTGCTGCTTCTTTCACTGCCTCTGAGAATGTTGGGTGAGCATGACATGTTCTGGCAATATCCTCTGAACTTGCCCCAAATTCCATAGCAACACCAATTTCTGCTATTAATTCTCCAGCGTGAGGTCCTATTAGGTGCGCTCCTAAAACTTTATCTGTTTTTGCATCTGCTAAAATTTTTACAAATCCTTCGGCATCGTCAATTGCTTTCGCTCTGGAATTGGCCATAAAAGAGAATTTCCCAATTTTATAATCTATTTTCTTTTCTTTTAATTGTTCCTCAGTCTTTCCAATAGAAGCAACCTCTGGTGTTGTATAAATTACTCCTGGTATTGTATCATAATTGACATGTCCAGATTGACCAACAATATTTTCTGCAGCGGCAATACCCTCATCTTCTGCTTTATGAGCTAACATTGGGCCACTAATAACATCACCTATAGCATAAATATTTTCTTTAGTAGTTTTAAAATTCTTATCAGTTTTTATTCTTTTTTTTTCATCTAACTCAATACCTAGCATCTCTAAATTTAAATCTTTGGTATTTGGTTTTCTTCCAACTGAAATCAAAACTACCTCACAGTCAAAATCGTTTTTTTTTCCATCTTTATCAGTGGTAGAAACCACTGCGCCAGAATTATTTTTTTTTATTGTATTAACTTTATGCTGCATGTGAAATTTTATTCCTTGTTTTTTAAGAATCTTCATAAATTCTTTTGAAATTTCCATATCCATACCAGGTGTTATATTTTCCAAAAATTCAATCACGTGGACTTCCGTCCCGAGTCTCGACCAAACTGATCCCATCTCTAACCCAATATATCCACCTCCAACTACAATCATTTTTTTTGGGACTTTTTCAATATTTAAAGCTCCTGTTGAAGACAAAATTATTTTTTCATCAAATTCTATTCCAGGAAGTGAAACAGGAACAGAACCAGTAGCAATTACTGTTTTCTCAGCATTAATTATTATTTCTTTGTTCTCAATATCTTTAATTAAGATTTGTTTTTCTGACTTAAAACTTCCAACACCTTTAAAATATTTAACTTTATTTTTTTTTAGCAGAAATTCCACACCTTTGGTTAAAACTGTAACTGCTTTATCTTTGCTTTTCATCATTTTGCTTAAATTTAATTTCACTTCACCAACTTCTATACCCTTATTGGATAAGTTCTTAACTTTGTTAAACTCTTCCGATAGATTTAATAGACTTTTTGATGGTATACACCCAACATTTAAGCAGGTTCCCCCCAAAGATCCTCTAGACTCAATACAGGCTGTTTTTAATCCTAGTTGAGCAAGCCTAATCGCACAAACGTATCCCCCGGGTCCACCACCAATTACTACTGCTTGAAAATTTTCTGACATTTAAATTTCTAAAAACAACCTTCTTGGGTCTTCTAAATTTTCCTTAATCATCTTTAAAAACGATACTGAATCTTTTCCGTCTATAATCCTATGATCGTAAGACAAAGCTAAGTACATAATTGGTCTTATCTTTATTTCTCCATCGACTATAATTGGTCTTTCAACGATATTATGCATTCCTAATACGCCGGATTGAGGTAAATTTAAAATTGGCGTGGATAACATTGATCCATATACGCCACCATTACTTATAGTAAATGTTCCACCTTGTAAATCTTCAATAATCAATTTGCCTTCTTTTGCTTTTTCTGAAATTTCTTTTATATTTTTTTCAATATCAGCAAATGATAATTCGTCTGCATTTTTTAAAACTGGAACAACCAAACCCTTCTCTGTGCCAACAGCAAAACTAATATTATAATAATTTTTATAAATTATATGCTCACCATCTATCTCAGCATTAACTGCTGGAAAAGATTTAAGAGCAACAATAGAAGCTTTCACAAAAAAAGACATAAAACCTAATTTAATTCCATACCTGCTTTGAAAATCAGATTGATTTTCTTTTCTCATTTCTATGATATTAGACATATCAACTTCATTAAAAGTAGTTAAAATTGCAGCATTTTCTTGAGCTTGTTTTAATCTTTTCGCTATGGTTTGTCTTAATCTAGTCATTCTAATTTTTTCCTCAGGACCAAATTCAGTTTTTCTTTCAGATGGCTTGGGTTGTACTCCCATTAGACTAATTAAATCTCCTTTTAAAATTCTTCCATCTTTTCCTGTTCCCTCTATTGATTGTATATCTATATTATTTTCAGTAACAATTTTTCGAACGGCTGGTGACATATCTTCTTTTTTTGTTTTAATATCTAAAGTTTTTTCATCTTCAATTTCATTTGTTAGAATTAAAGGTTCTTCATCCTTTGGAACTTGATCTGTCGTTTTATCAAAAACTTTTAACTCCTTTTCCGCAACTTCTAAATTGACAACATTATCTTCATTTGATGAAGGTTCAATTTTTTCAATTATTTCTTTTTTATTCTCACTAGCTCCATTATTTGAGACTAAACCAAGAAGAGCACCTACTTCGACAGTGCTTCCATCTTTGGAATTAATTTTAGACAACACACCACTTACTGGTGAGGGGACTTCTAAATTAACTTTATCTGTTTCTAACTCAACAATTGGTTCATCAGCCTCAACTACATCACCTTCATTTTTTAGCCATTTTGAAACAGTTGCTTCTGTAATACTTTCGCCTAAAACTGGAACTACAATTTTTTCACTCATTAGTTTTATTCAAACACTTTTTTTATAATTTCTTGTTGTTGAGAAATATGTCTTTTTGCATATCCGGTTGCTGGTGATGCATCTGGACTTCTTCCTATATAAGAAATCTTATTATTATTAGCCTTAATATTATCTAATGTCCATTGGATATAGTCTCTTACTGAAAACCAAGCTCCCATATTTTTTGGTTCCTCTTGACACCAATAAAATTTTGCATTTTTAGCATATGGTTTAAGTTCTTTTACAAGCGTTTTAGCAGGAAATGGATAAAGCTGTTCAATCCTATAAAATATAACATCATCCCTTTTCAACTTTTCTCTAGCCTCAAGTAGATCAAAATATATTTTTCCAGAACACAATATCACTTTTTTAATTTTCTCTGGTTTTTTTAATTTAATGAAACCTTTAATTTTAGGATCAATAGCATGATCCCATAAAATTCTATGAAATGAATTTTTCTTGCTAAAATCTTCTATATTAGAAACACAATTTTTGTTTCTTAATAATGATTTCGGTGTCATAATAATTAATGGTTTTCTAAAATCTCTATGCATCTGCCTTCTTAAAGCATGAAAATAATTAGCTGGTGTAGTGCAATTCATGACTTGCATATTGTCATTTGAACATAATTGTAAAAATCTCTCTAATCTTGCAGAAGAATGTTCAGGTCCTTGACCTTCGTATCCGTGAGGCAATAGCATCACTAACCCAGAGGCTCTAGACCATTTTCTCTCACCTGATGCAACAAATTGATCAATCACCACTTGAGCACCATTTGCAAAATCTCCAAATTGTGCTTCCCAAATAGTTAAGGTGTTAGGTTCAACTAAACTATAACCGTATTCAAATCCAAGAACTGCAAGTTCAGATAAAAAACTATCAACAACTTCAAAGTTTTTTTGTTTTTTTGAAATATTATTTAAAGGTATATACCTAGAATTATCCAATTGATTCCTTAATACTGAATGTCTTTGACTAAAGGTTCCTCTCCCAGAATCTTGTCCCACCAGTCTTACTGGATAGCCCTCATTCAATAATGATCCAAAAGCCAAAGATTCTGCTGAAGCCCAATCTATATCTTTCCCACTTAAAATTGCTTGTTTTCTACTATCTAAAACTTTTGCTATAGTTTTATGAATATTTACCTCCTTTGGAATATTATTTATCTTCTCTGAAATTTCCCTTAGTTCTTTAGTGTCTGATCCAGTGATTCCTCTTTTATCTTTACCTCTTTCAGGTTTGTACCTCGACCAAGTTCCTTCAAACCATTCTATTTTAGGTTTATAATCTTTTGCACTTTTAAATTGTTCGTCTAATAAATCTTTAAATTTTTTAATTGATAAATTTAAATAGTCATTTGTAATTGAATCCTCTTTAATAAGTTTGTTCCCATAAACCTTTACTGGAGATGGATGAGATCTAATTTTCTTATACATCAATGGTTGAGTAAAAGAAGGTTCATCTCCCTCGTTATGACCAAATCTTCTGTAACAAATTAAGTCAATCACTACATCTCTATTAAATTTTAATCTGAAATCTGTCGCTATTCTTGCAGCATAAACTGCTGCTTCAGGATCATCTCCGTTGACATGAATAATCGGAGCTTCAACCATCTTTGCAATATCTGAAGGATAAGGAGAAGATCTAGCAAATCTAGGGCTTGTCGTAAAACCTATTTGATTATTTATAATAATATGAATTGTTCCTCCAGTATTGTGGCCTGGAAGACCTGACATCGCAAAACACTCTGCTACAACACCTTGTCCAGCAAAAGCTGCATCTCCATGAATTAAAATAGGAATAACTTTTTTTCTTTTTTTGTCTAAATGAAAAAATTGTTTAGCTCTTGTTTGCCCTAAGACGACTGGATTAACCGCCTCAAGATGAGATGGATTATCAGTTAAACTCACATGCACTGAGTTTCCATCAAATTCTCTATTAGATGAAGCTCCTAAATGATATTTTACATCTCCAGTATCATCTTTAGATTTTGAGTTTATTTCTCCCGCAAATTCATTAAATATTCTTTTATAAGACTTTTGTAATACATTAGCCAAAACATTAAGTCTGCCTCTATGAGACATTCCTATTTTAACTTCTTTTATTTTTGATTGCCCACCGATTTTAATAATTTGTTCAAGAGCAGGGATTAAACTCTCACCTCCATCAAGACCGAATCTTTTAGTACCAACGTATTTTGTATGCAAAAATTTTTCAAAACCCTCGGCTTGAATTAATTTATTTAAAATTGCCTCTTTTCCATTTTGTGTAAATTTAAAATCATCAGTTTTTTCAACTCTATCTCTAAACCATTTTCTCTCATTTGGATTTGAAATGTGCATGTATTCATAACCTAATGATCCGCAATATTTTTCTCTTAAAAAGTTAAGTATTTCTGTAATGTTTGAATATTGTTTATTTGTTACCCCATCTAAAAAAATTTTTTTTTTGTAATCCTCTTTTTTAAAACCATACGACTCTGGATGTAGTTCATCTAAATAATCAGATTTTAATAATCCCAAAGGATCCAATTTAGCGATTAAATGACCTCTTTGCCTATATGACCTTATCATTGCAACTGCTTTAATTGAATTTGCATTAGATTTCGTTGTTTCTATTTCCCTTGGCTGATCAATTTCAACATTTGTCTCTGTAATTTTTTTTAATGCAACTTTTTTGTAGGGTCTCCACGACGGTCCATTAATTTCATTTAAAATAACGTCTTTTTCATCTCCTATTTTATTAAAGTATTTCTTCCAGCTTTCAGGTAATGAAGGGTCATTATTTACATATTTTAAGTACATCTCCTCTAAAAAAATACTATTTGACTTAGTTAAAAAAGATGTTTTTTCGTATTCGAGGTTCTTAGAAGAAGACATTATTTTATTCTAATATAGACTTACAAGAATTTTTTTCAATTAGACAATTTATTAAAAAGTGTCTCCCCAATTTTTGATGGTGAGTTTGCTACTGTAATCCCACATTCTTCCATCTTTTTAATTTTATCTTCTGCTCCACCTTTACCTCCTGAAATTATTGCTCCTGCATGGCCCATTCTTCTACCCGGAGGTGCTGTTATTCCAGCAATAAAACCTACTATTGGTTTTTTAATTTGATGATTTTTTATAAACTCAGCAGCTTCCTCCTCTGCAGTTCCACCAATCTCACCTATCATCAAAATTGATTGGGTTTCTTTATCATGTAAAAACAAATCCAAACAGTCTATAAAATTAGTTCCATTTATGGGGTCACCTCCAATTCCTATACAAGTAGATTGGCCTAATCCATTTTCAGTAGTCTGAGCAACAGCTTCATAGGTCAAAGTTCCAGATCGCGATACTATACCTACTGATCCTTTTTTATGAATGCTTCCTGGCATAATTCCAATTTTGCACTCATCTGGAGTTATAATGCCCGGACAATTCGGACCAATTAATCTGCTCTTTGATTTAGATAACTTTTGTCTCACTTTTAACATGTCTTGAATCGGTATTCCCTCTGTAATACAAATTATTAACTCTAGTTCAGTATCTATAGCTTCAATAATTGCAGCTGCAGCAAATTTAGCGGGTACATAAATCATAGTTGCATCTGCTCCAACTTTGTCTTTTGCTTCTTTTACTGAATTAAAAACTGGCTTCCCGAGGTGTTCTTGACCACCTTTATTTGGAGTAACTCCTCCAACAAGATTGGTTCCGTAATTTATAGCTTGTTCTGAATGAAAAGTTCCATGACTTCCTGTAAAGCCCTGACAAATCACTTTAGTATTTTTATTTACTAAAACTGACATTATTTAATTACCTCAACAATTTTTTTTGCTGCATCATCTAAATTTTCAGCCGAGATTAAATCTAGACCCGAATTATCTAAAATATTTTTTCCCTCTTTATAATTTGTTCCTGCAAGTCTAACTACTACAGGAACTTTAATTTTCATCTCTTTTGCTACATCAACAACGCCTTGAGCTAATACATCACATCTCATTATTCCGCCAAAAATGTTGATTAAAATACCCTTTACATTTTTATCTGATAAAATGATTTTAAATGCAGCTGAAACTTTTTCTTTTGAAGCTCCACCTCCTACATCTAAAAAATTTGCTGGCTCAGATCCATAAAGCTTAATTATATCCATTGTGGCCATCGCTAGTCCAGCACCATTGACCATACAACCAATACTTCCATCTAATTTAATGTAAGCCAAATCATGTTTACTAGCCTCAATTTCTGATGAATCTTCCTCATTTAAATCTCTAAGTTTCAAAATTTCTGGATGTCTGAATAAAGCATTGCTGTCAAAACTTACTTTAGCATCTAAACATACAATTTTTTTTTCTTTTGTTAATATTAATGGATTTACCTCTACCATGTTCGAGTCTGTATTTATAAACATCTTATAAATTGATTTTACTAATAGAATAGCTTCATTTTTAGAACTGCCCTCCAGATTAAATATTTCAACAATTTTTTGACATTCTTCATTCGAAATATCTTCTTTTAATTCAACTTTAGTTGTTGAAATTTTTTCCGGAAATTTATTTGCTACTTCTTCAATATCCATTCCTCCTTGATCACTCGAGATAAATGCAATTTTTGAGGATGCACGATCTACTAAACAAGATAAATAAAATTCTTTATCGATTTTTGATGAAACTTCTACATAGAGTCTTTTTACCTCTCTTCCCTCTGGCCCAGTTTGATGAGTAACTAGTTTTTTTCCTAAAAGTTCATTTGCTGATTTTTCAAGTTCACTCAAATTATCTAAAATTTTTACACCGCCCGCTTTTCCTCTTCCACCTGCATGGATTTGGGCTTTCAAAACATATTTTTCTGTTTTTAAAGATTTGCATTTCTCTAAAAGTTCCTTGACGGTAAATCCAAAAACTCCTTCTGGAACAACAGCGCCATATTTTTTTAAAATTTGCTTAGCTTGATGCTCGTGTATGTTCATTATTTAGCTAAATCTGGATCAATTTTAGATGCTGCTTCCCAGAGTTTCTTAACAGCATTGATAGAGTGGATGAATTCAGATTTTTCTTTTTCATCTAAACTTATCTCCTCAATTTTTTCAACACCATTTTTACCAATGATAACTGGAACTCCAGCATAAATATCTTTAATTCCATATTCACCATTTAAGTAAGCTGCGCAAGGTAGCATTTTTTTTTCATCTTTAAGATAAGCTTTAGCCATTTCGATACCTGAGGCTGCTGGTGCATAAAAGGCTGAACCTTTTTCTAAAAATTTAACAATTTCAGCTCCACCATCTCTAGTTCTTTGATTAATTTTTTCTAATCTTTCTTCTGAAATTTTTCCCTCTTTAACTAAATCTAACAAAGCTTTCCCGGAAACTTTTGTAAATCTTGGCAAGGGCACCATCGTGTCTCCATGCCCGCCCATAACCATAGCTTCTATTTCTTTCACAGGAACATTAAATTCTAATGATAAAAATAATTTGAATCTTGAGCTATCTAATATACCAGCCATTCCAACTATTTTATTTGATGGTAAGTTTGAAAATTTTTGTAAAGCCATCACCATTACGTCTAATGGATTTGTAATACATATAACAAAAGCATTAGGAGCATTTTGTTTAATTCCTTCTGCAACTTGTTTAATTATCTTTAAGTTGATACCTAGTAAGTCATCTCTGCTCATGCCAGGTTTTCTTGGTACTCCAGCTGTTATAATAATTACATCGGAACCATTTATATCTTTATAATCATCAGTTCCTAAAAAATTGACATTAAAACCATCTACCGAAGAAGATTGAGCTATATCTAAAGCTTTACCTTTCGCAAGACCACTTGCAACATCAAATAAAACGACCTCATCAACTAACTCTTTAATTCCAATTAAATGTGCAAGCGTTCCACCTATTTGACCTGCACCAATTAAAGAAATTTTTTTTTTCATGATAGAGCTTATCTTTTATTGATAACTTGTGATTATTCAATAAAAATTTAAATCTTTATTTTAATCGTCTTCAATTAACTTAGAACAGATAGCCATATCCTCAGATATGTAAGAGCCTTTAAAGTGTGATTTATTTTTTTCCCAATTTTTTTTACCGTCAGCTATGTAATTACTGAATAACTCTTTTCTGTTATTCTCAGCTTCTTCTTGGGCTTCTTCAAGCTTCTTATTTTCCTCTATAACCATTAATTCTACAGATTTAAATAGCAAATTATTTGAAATTTCTATAAAGTTTTTTGATGATATTGCATCAGATTTAAGAACTATTCCGGATGCGTAAGCATAAACTGAACTACACCTTTTAAGAAGATATATCTGTGTGGAGCCCTTTTCAATATCTTTTCCATCTAAATATTTTTTTAAAGAAATGTTTAAATCAGCTTTAGCAATACTAATTAAACACAATAAAAATAATATTGTAATGATCAATTTTATTTTATTCATGATGATATATTTCTATATTATGGGCCGTATGCTACTTTTGGCAACCATGTTACTATTTCTGGAAAATTAAATACTATAGCAACTGCTATCACTTGAAGAATTACAAATGGAATTATTCCTTTGTAAATGTTTGTTATTGAAATCCCTTGAGGGGCAACACCTTTCATGTAAAATAAAGCGAAACCAACAGGCGGAGTAATAAATGAAGTTTGCAAAACAACTGCAAACATAACTATAAACCATACTAAATCTACGCCCAGATCTACCATCACTGGTGCTAAAAAAGGTAGAATAATTAATGTAATTTCGATCCAATCTAAAAAGAATCCTAGCAGAAACGCAACGAACAAAACTACAATTACAACTCCACTAGTTCCAAAAGGTAGTGCCTTAAGAGCTCCTTCTATTAATTCGTCGCCTCCCAAACCCCTCAAAATTAAAGCAAACATAGTTGCTCCAACAAAAAGAGCAAAAATATAAGCTGTAGTATGTGTTGTTTTTCTAATTACAATTTTTAAATCTGAAAAAGACAATCTTCCTCTAATCATTGCCAATAAAGATGCCCCCAAAGCTCCCACTCCTGATGCCTCTGTAGGTGTAGCTATCCCCATAAATATACTTCCTAAAACTGCTACGATTAACAGTGCTGGTGGTATAATAGATTTAAGTACCCTTAAAACTATTTTAAAATCTACTGGTTCTGCATCTTTTGGTAGTGGGGCTGCTTTTGGATTCATGTATGCATAAACGACAATAAATATTGTATAAAGTAATCCAAGTAATAAACCTGGAAATACTGCACCCATAAACAAATCTCCAACTGATATTCGAACTTGATCTCCCATGATTACAAGCATAATGCTAGGAGGGATTAAAATTCCCAATGTTCCAGTGGCACAAACTACTCCACATGCTAAATTTGGATTGTACTTATTTTTTAACATTAATGGCACACCTAAAATTGTAAGCAATACTACTGCGGCACCAATAATTCCTGTGGAAGCAGCAAGTAAAACTCCAATGAATACGATTGAGATTGCTAGTCCACCTCTTGTTTTACCAAATAATTTAGACAGATCTGTCATTAAATCTTCAGCAATCCCAGACTTATCCATCATGATTCCCATAAAAATAAACATTGGTAATGCAACTAAAACCCAGTTAGCCATGACGCCATAAAGCCGGTAAACCACCATTGAAGCAAATCCAAAATCTACACCATAAAAAGTGTCAAATAAATTATCAGAGATCATTGATATAAATATAAAGAGAACTCCTAAGCCACCCATGGTCCAAGCTACTGGAAATCCATAAAATATTAATGTTATAAAACTAAAAAATAGGGCTATTGCTAAAAAATATTCTGTAACTAATGAGATCATTTTTTATCCTCTAATCCAAATCGAAGTGTGGTTATTATTCTTGTTATTCTTGATATTCCAGAAATTAATAACAAGAAGAAACTAATTACTAAAAAACCTTTTACAAACCATCTAGCAGGCAAACCATTAGCAGAGGTTGATCTTTCACTTGTAGTCCATGATAATTCAAAAAAAGGAACTGCATAGTAAAGAACAAGAATTACAAATGGTAAAAATAAAATTAATATACCAAATAGTTCAAACCATAACTTTTTTCTAAAACTCAATTTTTCACTTAAAACATCTACTCTAACATGGGAGTCTACAATATATGTTGAAGATAAACCAACTAACCAACCAATACAGTAAAGATGCCATTGAAGTTCTTCCAATTCAATCATTCCATTTTTAAAGACGTATCTTAAAACTACGTTCAAGATGATAACAATGACCAAGAATACCCATAGCCAATTAAAAATTTCACCAATCTGTAAAACAAAATCATCTATTTTTTTTGTGATAGATGTATGTCTAAGCGGCAGCTTTTTATCAAGAGAACTTCCTACAGATGTAAAATCTTTAGACATAATTTTTTTTACTTAAAAACAAAAGCAGCCGGTAAAACCGGCCGCTTTTATTATTATAATCAACTTTTTTAGTATTAAATACTAAAAGTTTCGAGGTAAATATCCCCATTTTTGCCAAACATCATACTCTTTCATGAATGCTTGTTGAGAAGCCCATACTTTAGCAAAGTCAGCGTCTTTAGCAGATTCTTCTTTCATTACTCTAGCGCTTACTTTTTGTAGTTCTCTCAATACACTATCAGGCAATCTAGCAGCTGTAACACCTTTACCAGGGAAGCTTTGAATTTGCTTACCTTGTAGATATTCACCAGTTGTAATTGCTCTCATAGCTGCTGCTGTACAAGCCATTTCAAATAAAGCTTGGTCTGCTGCACCCATTTTTTTCCATAAATCTAAGTTGATCATGAAATGAGTTGAAGTTGATACTTGGTGCCAACCTGGGAAAAGATTGAACTTCGTGATTTTATGAAAACCTAAAACCTCATCAATAGCAGGCATAGAATATTCAGTAGCATCTAGTGTTCCTTTTTCTAGAGCAGCAAATATTTCTCCACCAGCCATTAAAGTAGCAGAAGCTCCTATTTCATTTAAAACCATTCCTCCTAAACCAGAGAAACGAATTTTCAATCCTTTAAGATCTGCTAAGCTAGTTATAGGGTTTCTATACCAACCTGCAGTTTCAGGTCCAATTGTACTACACAATAAAACTTGAATATTTTGTTTATTGTATATTTCATTAGCTAG
The DNA here is from genome assembly GCF_001179925.1 of Candidatus Pelagibacter communis. GTDB lineage: Bacteria > Pseudomonadota > Alphaproteobacteria > Pelagibacterales > Pelagibacteraceae > Pelagibacter > Pelagibacter ubique_E. The sequence continues at coordinate 145,400 of NZ_CVSF01000068.1, forward strand.
TTTAGCACCTTCTCCTTCAAACCACCAAGCTGCATATTCCCAAGGCTCCATACCAAAAGGTACTGCTGCAAATAAAACTGCCGCAGGTATTCTTCCTTGATCATATGCCATGTAGTTATAAGCTGCAGGCAAGTCACCTTTACTAATTGAAGGTGAGATTTCTAATGGCGGAAGTATTTTTCCAGGCTCATAAACCTTTAATTTTATTCTACCATCAGTCGCTTTATCTAATGTATCTGATAAACGAGCAACAGGATCTCCTAATGCAGGCCAACCAGTATTAAAAGTAGATTGTACTTTCCATCTTATTTTTTCTGCTGCAGTAACTTGTTGTAATGAAAAAGTAATCATTAAAGCAAATACAGCAAAAAAACTAACAGATGTTTTTATTAGTTTTTTCATTTTCCCCTCTCTTCTGTTTTGAGTTGTTTTAAATTAGAGAACATTCCCAACTCATTTTAAAATGCTCTCCATGCTTTTCCGTAAAGATCAACCATTTCATTTACAGAAGGCACTCTTGGATTAAGGCTAGGGGCACCTGAAATCTCAGCATCAGTTGCCATATTTTCTAACTCAGCCTCAAAATTTTTTTGATTGATTCCAAATAATTTCATGGATGGAACCTCAAAATCTTTATTAATTTTATAAAGTCCTTCAATCAACTTATTACATGCAGTTTCATCATTATCTTCTGGTAAAGCAAAATTTCCTGCTTTACTACAATCAGCATATTTGTTTCTTGCATGATCAATAGAAAATTCAGTTATAGTTGGTAATAACATTGCATTACTTAATCCATGAGGAACCTTAAAGTTACTACCTAAAGGTCTACTCATTCCATGAACTAAACATATTGAAGCATTTGAAAAAGCTAAACCACCTAAAGTAGCTGCTAGCATAAGTCCTTCTCTAGCTTTCATGTCCTTAGGATTTTTGTCTATTTTGTAAATATTTTCTGTAACAAGCCTTATTGTATCTAAGGCCATTCTATCTGAAAACAGTGTAGCTTTCTTACTAACATAAGCTTCTATGCCATGTGTTAATGTATCAATTGCACTATCTATTGTTAATCTTCTTGGCTTAGATAAAGTCAACTCATAATCAACAATTGAAACAATAGGTACAAAGCCTTCTCCTCTACATGAAATTTTTTCATGATTATTGCTTTTTGTGTCTATGATAACAGAATGATGTGTAACTTCTGATCCTGTTCCTGCAGTAGTGGGTATTGCTATAATCGGTAAACCTTTTTTATCGAAAGTTCTCGGGGGCTTATAATCTTGAATGTCACTACTATATTGCGATAAAACAGCAATTGCTTTTGCAGTATCTATTGGACTTCCACCACCAAAGCCTATAACTGCATCATTTTTGTTTTTCTTTAATAATTCAATTCCATTTAAAACAACAGTGTCTGTAGGATCAGGTATCGTCTCATCAAATACATTGGATTTGAAACCTTCTTTATCTAGCAATTCTTGAAGTTTTTTAACATAACCGAATTTTACCATTTGTTTATCTGTTACAATCAGCAAAGATTTTACAGATCCAATTATTCTAATTATTTCTGGTAGTTGATTTAGGCTGCCCTTGCCAATCTGCATATACCTTGGCACGCAAACTCGGACATTGTCTCTATTAACCAAGCATCCCCCAAATTTTATTATTACAATCTAACCGTACCTAAAAATAGGAGTCAACTTTAATTGATAATATTTTTCTCATTTAAGGAATACTATTTGCAATAGAAAAAAAGCTGCTATAAACTAAAAATACAAAAGAATACGATGAAAAAAATTAGTCATTTCATAGATGGAAAAATTTATAGTGATGACAAGTCCAGACTAGGTCCAATATTTAATCCAGCAATAGGAGAAGAAATAGCAAAAGTTGAGTTAGCCAGCAAAACAACAGTTGAAATGGCTATAGAAAATTCAGCAAAAGCTTTTCAAAAATGGTCCAAAACTACTCCGATAAATAGAGCAAGAATTCTAGCAAAATTTAAAGATTTATTAATAAAAAATATGGATGACCTAGCTGTTATGGTTTCAGAACAACATGGAAAAACTATTCCTGATGCAAAAGGCTCTATTCAAAGAGGCATCGAAGTTGTTGAATACGCAACAGGAATAACTGACTCACTTAAAGGTGATCATTCTGCAAATGTTGGAACAAATGTAGACTCTCATACATTAAGACAACCTTTAGGAGTTTGTGCAGGAATTACACCCTTTAATTTTCCAGCAATGGTTCCTATGTGGATGTTTCCCGTTGCAATCGCATGTGGAAATACTTTTGTTTTAAAGCCATCAGAAAAAGATCCAAGTTGTCCAATGAAATTAGCAGAATTAGCAATTCAAGCAGGTTTGCCTCCAGGAGTTTTAAATTGTGTGAATGGAGATAAAGAAGCTGTAGATACTTTATTAGAGAGCAAAACAGTGCAAGCAATTAGTTTTGTGGGATCCACCCCGATTGCAGAATATGTTTATCACACTGGCACAAAAAATAATAAAAGAGTTCAAGCATTAGGTGGAGCGAAAAATCATATGATTATAATGCCTGATGCTGATATTGACAAAACAACTGATGCACTTATTGGCTCTGCTTTTGGATCTGCAGGAGAGAGATGTATGGCTATTTCAGTGGCTGTATGTGTAGGAAAAAAAACTAATGAAAAAATAAAAACAAAACTTTTAAAAGAAGCATCAAAACTAAATGTTGGTCCTTATACTGATGAAAAAAGTGATTTTGGTCCTTTAAATAATCAGGCACATTTTAAAAAAGTATTAGGTTATATTGACACTGGAGAAAAAGAGGGAGCAAAATTATTAGCTGATGGCAGAAAATTTAAAAAACAAGGATATGAAAATGGTTATTTTGTAGGTCCAACTATTTTTAATGATGTAAAACCTGATATGAAAATTTATAAAGAAGAAATTTTTGGTCCTGTACTTAGCATGATGACTACAGAAACTTATGAAGATGCCTTAAAACTAGTAAATGATCATGAATTAGGGAATGGTGCTGCAGTCTTCACAAAAAGTGGAAATATCGCAAAACATTTTACTGAAAATGCAAAAATTGGAATGATTGGAGTTAATGTTCCTATACCTGTACCTGTGGCTTATCACAGCTTTGGTGGATGGAAAAGATCCTTATTCGGAGATCATTCGATGCATGGACCAGAGGGTGTTAGATTTTATACAAAATTAAAAACAGCTACTGTCACCTGGGTAGAAGATAATGCTGGGCCAGAATTCACTATTCCAGTTTTGTCTTAAATCTGTTTAAAGTTAAGTTGAATGAACGGAAGTAATACCAGAACCTCTCCAAAAAGAATATTAAATATTCTTGAAGAGATACTGTTAGACCCAGATAGTTTTACAGCAAAAAAAATATCTCATAAATTAAAAATACCTCTAGCTACAATTTATCGACATATAGACACCCTGTGTGAAGAAAAATATATAATACCCACTGGAACGAAAAAATACATACCAGGTCCAAAAATAAGAAATATAATTTTAAATAGCTTACCATATGAGCCAAATTTTACTTTAAGAAGATCTCACTTAAGAAAACTCACTAATGATATCCAAGAAACTGTAAGTTTATCGATTCCTATCGGAACCAAACTTGTTTATTTCGATAGAATTGAATTTCATTGGCCTATGCAATTAAATTTAGAAGCTGGAGATCATCTTCCTCTACACGCATCAGCTTCGGGAAAACTTTATTTATCTTGTTTAAAAGAAAAAGAAGCTATTGAGATTTTTAAAAATATTAAAACTCCTAAAACTGCAAAAAATACAATAATTGAGATTACTCAATTTAAGAATGAACTTAAAAAAATAAATTCAAATAAATATGCTTTTGATGATGAGGAGTGGTTTAATGGAATGGTTGGACTTTCTGTACCGATATTTAACAAGAACAACGAATTATGTTTTTGTTTGTCAACACATACTGCTAAAAGTAGAAAAAATATAGAAGATTTAAAAAAAATTTTACCTTCTATGCAAACAGCTGCTTTAAATTTAAAAAAAATTCTTTTTAAAGATTAGATGCTGCTACCATTTTTTTGATTTCAGCAATAGCTTTTGCGGGATTTAACCCTTTTGGACATGCACTAGTACAATTTAAAATTGTATGACATCTATAAAGCTTGAGCTCATCGGCAACTTTTTTTAGTCTTTTTTTTCTCTCTTCATCACGACTATCTATAATCCATCTATACGCCTGAAGTAAAACAGCTGGTCCTAAATATTTATCACCGTTCCACCAATAACTAGGACACGAAGTTGAACAGCAGGCACACATTATACATTCATACGCCCCGTCAAGTTTAGCTCTATCTTTTTTTGATTGATAAATTTCAGTTGACTGAGTTTTACTCTGAGATTTTAACCAAGGTTCAATAGATTGATATTGTTTATAAAGACCATCTAAATCACCAATTAAATCTTTTTTTACTTTAAGATGTGGTAATGGATAAATATTAATTTCACCATCTATTTGGGAATGTGAAGTAGTACAAGCTAATCCATTTTTGCCATCTATGTTCATTGCACATGACCCACAAACGCCATGAGCACAAGATCTTCTGTAAGCTAATGTTGAGTCTATTTCATTTTTAATTTTATTTAAAATATCTAAAACTTTAGATGGACAATTATTCATATCTACCTCATATGTGTCTATTCTTGGATTTTCTCCATCAGATGGATCCCATCTGTAAACATTTACTTTTCTGATATTGTTCGATCCTGTTTTATCTTTAAAATACTTACCTTTTTTAACTTTAGAATTTTCAGGTAAATTTATATTAACCATTAATATACTCTTTCTTGAGGCGGAAAATATTGTACTTCGTTTGTGAGTGTTGACTTATGAACTGGTCTATAGGTAATTTTTGTATTTTTTCCATCACACCAAGATAATGTATGTTGCATAAATTGTTCATCATTACGTTTAGGGTAGTCTTCTCTAGCATGGGCTCCTCTGCTTTCTTTCCTGTTGTATGCTGAATCCACCGTTACAACAGCTTGTCTTATAAGGTTATCAAACTCAAGTGTCTCTACTAAATCAGTATTAAAAACTAATGATTTATCTTTTACTGAGATAGAATTCATACCATCATAAGTTTTTTTAATTTCTTCAACACCCTCTTTTAAGGTTTTTTCTGTTCTAAAAACTGCACATTTTGATTGCATTGTCTTCTGCATAGATAATCTTAATTCTGCAGTACTATTTTCTCCTTTGGCATTTCTTAACTTGTCGAATCTATCTAAACATTTTTGTGTTTCTAAATCTCCTATTTCCTCATGAGGAGCTCCAGGTTTAATCAATTCAGCAGCTCTTTTTGCTGCAGCTCTTCCAAAGACAACTAAATCAATCAATGAATTTGAACCTAATCTGTTTGCTCCGTGAACTGAAACACATGCAGCTTCACCTATTGCCATTAAACCAGGAACAGTTTTTTCTGATCCATTAACTGTTAAAACCTCAGCTTTATAATTTGTAGGTATACCGCCCATGTTGTAATGGACTGTTGGCACAACCGGTATAGGCTCTTTAGTAATATCTACATCAGCAAATAACCTCGCTGCATCAGTTATTCCTGGTAATCTACTTTCAATGATTTCCTTATCTAAATGACTTAAGTTTAGATGAACGTGATCTCCATCTTTCCCAACTCCTCTCCCTTCATTTATTTCAATTGACATAGAACGGCTTACAACATCTCTTGATGCAAGATCTTTAGCTTTAGGGGCATATCTTTCCATAAATCTCTCACCTTTTGAGTTTGTAAGATATCCACCTTCTCCTCTTGCACCTTCCGTAATTAAAGTTCCATGCCCATATATTCCAGTTGGATGAAATTGAACAAATTCCATATCTTGCAAAGGTAATCCTGCTCTCAAAACCATTGCATTTCCGTCACCAGTACAAGTATGTGCAGAGGTAGCTGAATAATAAACTTTTCCATAGCCTCCTGTTGCAATAATTACAGTATGAGATCTAAATCTATGAATTGTTCCATCGTTTAAATTCCATGCTATCAATCCTTTACATTCGCCATTCTTCATTAATAAATCTAAAGCAAAATATTCAATAAAAAATTCTGTATTATGTTTAAGCGCCTGACCATAAAGTGTATGTAAAATTGCATGGCCTGTTCTATCAGCAGCAGCACAAGTTCTCTGAACAATGCCATTGCCATAATTTTTGGTCATACCACCAAAAGGTCTTTGATATATTTTACCATCATCTGTTCGACTAAATGGAACTCCATATTTTTCTAATTCAATCACAGCTTTTGGAGCTTCTTTGCATAAATATTCAATACTATCTTGATCTCCAAGCCAATCAGCACCTTTAACTGTATCGTACATGTGCCAACGCCAATCATCTTCTCCCATATTTCCTAAGGCAGCTGAAATTCCACCTTGAGCAGCAGAAGTATGACTTCTAGTTGGAAACACTTTTGAAATACAAGCAGTTTTTAAACCAGCTTCACTTAAACCTACAGCGGCCCTTAAACCTGAACCTCCAGCACCGAGGACTACTACATCATATTCGTGATCAATTATTTTATATGAACTCATATATTAGATATTAATATAATTGTAATTAATGGAATTACCACTGCTGAAGCATATAAAAGTCTGTTTGCGACATTTTTGATTTTATCTTTTTTAATATAATCTTCAAAAACCTCGCTAATACTTAAAGCTGAAAAGAAATATGCAACAATAATAAAAATACTAAATAGAAACTTAGAAAATGAATTTGTAAAAAAATTGACAACATTTATATAGTCCTGGTCGTAAATAACTATTAAGTTTAAAATAAACCACAACATCAATGGAACTAATATAGCTCCACTAATTTTCAAAAAGATCCATTTTTTTGTAGCGTTAATCATTATATAAAATTCTTTCCAATCAAATAAAAAACTATTGTTAAAATTATTGATCCAAAGATAACTAATAGTCCAGTAATTCTTGTTGTCTTTAATTCAAATCCATATCCTAAATCCATAATCAAATGCCTAATCTCACTTAAAACTTGGAACAAAAAAGACCATGTTATTCCTAGGATCATAAATTTTCCGATAAAAGAGTTTAAGAATAAATTTATAATTTCATAACTACTTTCACCTAAAAGAAGCAAAGAGGCCCATAAACAAACTAATGTAATTGCGATAATATTAATTATACCTGTAATTCTATTAGAAATAGATACCAAAGACGAAATATGCCACTTATAAATTTGTATGTGAGGTGATAAAGGAGATTTATTTTCCATAAAAATTATTTTTGATTAATGTTTCAGCTATTTCTACCGAATTCAAAGCTGCACCTCTAAGTAAGTTGTCTGAAACAATCCACAAGTTTAATCCATTTTTTATAGTCTTGTCCTCTCTTATTCTTGAAATAAAGGTTTCTTCTCTACCTTCTGCCTCAAGAGGTGTAGAATATCCTCCATCTGATCTATCATCAATAACTTTACAGCCATCAAAATTGTCTAACGCATCTCTAACTTTTTCAAGTGAAAAAGGTTTTTCAAATTGAATATTTACTGATTCAGAGTGAGAGACAGATATAGGTAACCTTACACAAGTAGCTGTTAAATCTATTCTGTTGTCTAAAATTTTTTTTGTCTCATTAATCATTTTGAGTTCTTCTTTAGTATAACCATTATCAGAAAATACATCTATATGAGGAATAGCATTAAAAGCTATTTGTTTTGTAAAATTTTGAGAATTTATTTTTTTTCCATCTAACGCTAATTTAGTCTGTTCAATTAACTCATCCATAGGTGCTTTGCCTCCTCCTGAAACTGATTGATAAGTAGAAACAACTATTCTTTTAATAATATATAAATCATGCAAAGGTTTAAGTGCAATTACTAATTGAGCAGTTGAGCAATTTGGATTTGCTATAATATTTTTTTTGATATTATTTAAGTCTTCAGAATTAACTTGTGGAACTATTAAAGGTACGTCTGGATCCATCCTATAATAGCTTGAGTTATCTATTACAAGACAACTTTTTGCGGCTTTTTCTACAAATTTTTCTGAGATTTTTCCTCCAGCTGAAAAAAAAGTTATTTTTACTTTTGAAAAGTCAAAACTTTCTAAATCAAAGACTTCATATTCTTTACCTTTAAATTTTATTTTTTTTCCGACACTTTTAGACGATGCCAACAAATATAGATTATCAATAGAAATATCTTTTTTTTCAATAACTTCTAATATTTTTCTACCAACATTTCCAGTTGCACCGACTATCGCAATATCCATGATGTGAGTTTTATACTAGATGAAAGGCAAATCGCAAACTTTTAGAGCGAAAATTTTACCTTCAATTTCAAGCTTACCAGTCTCTGAAGCTTTGCAAAAAGGCTCATTTATCATTGCAATACCTATAACTTTTTTAAAATAAGGTGAATAACATGCTGATCGAAGATTTCCCATAATTTTCCCATCATCGCTCATGATATCTAATGAACCAGTTAAACTAATATAATTTGTTTCAATATGAACCCCCATAAGTTTTCTTTTTACTCCTTCAGACTCAATCTTTTTCAATTTTTCTTTTCCTAAAAACACTGCATCTGTATCTAAATTTACATATTTATCAAATCCACATTCAAAAGGGTTGTCGTTATTATCAAAATCATTTCCGTAAGATAGAAGTCCACTTTCAATTCTTTCAATAAGATTTGGACAACCAGGTTTTACATTAAATTCTTGACCAATTTGAAAAAAATAATCATATAAATCTAATCCAGACTCCGTATTTTCAACATAAACCTCAAAACCACCTTGTTTTGACCATCCTGATCTAGCTATCAAATGTTCAACACCTTTATAATCAAAATAATCAAACCCAAAAAATTTTAATTCTTTAATCGTTTTTCCAAATACTTTTTCCATTAAATCAAACGATTTCGGACCTTGTATTGCAATTATATCTACCTCGGGTTCAAAAATTTTAACATTAAATTGATTTCCTGCTGCTAGACCTTTGGCAAAAAAAATAACATCGGAGTCTGCAATCGAGATCCACCATTTATCTTCAGCTAATTTTAATATTACCGGATCATTAACTAAATTACCATTATCATCAATTAATGGACAATAATAACATCTCCCAATTTTTGATTTTGATAAATCTCGACAGGTCATAAGCTGAACAAGTTTCCCTGAATCTGGTCCAGAAATTTGAACTTGTCTTTCTGCTGCAACATCCCATATTTGAACATTCTTTTTTAAATGCTCACAAGACTCTTCTATTGATCCAAACGCAGCTGGTAGCAACATGTGATTATATACTGTATAAGCTGTAACTCCTTGTTTTTCTATTCTTGAGGTGTAAGGAGTGCTTCTTATTCTTCTTGATTTAGCTATAGAATAGTTTTTCATTTATTTAAAAATTCAAAAATCTTTTCTCGCATTTCAAAAGCTTTTTCAATCATAATCATGTGTCCTGATCCAATAATAGTATGAGTAGTTGAGTTTTTGACTAAATTAGTAAATTTTTTTCCACTTTCTAAGTTAATCATCTTGTCAAGTTCTCCAAATATAAACATGGTAGGACAATTTATAGCTTTAGCCGCATCAGATCCATTTTGATAATTATTACATGCAATTAGATCGACAGCTAAAATTTCACTAATATCTCTAGGTGATTGAATTATTTTTTCTACTGGGTTTCCACCAATAAATTTTTTTGAACCTTCATAGCCCCATTTCATCATTAATTTGACAGCATCAGAGTCTCCATCTGAAGCTAAATCAATTAGATCTTTATTAACAGGCATTTGATAAGAGCCTCCAACAAATACTATTTTTTTTAATCTGTCTTTATATTTAAATGAATATTCAAGAGCTTCTAGACAACCTTGTGAATGACCAACAAGAATTATATTCTTTAATTTTAATTCTTCAAAAACCTTTTCTAACCAATCTGCAATTTTTTCGATACTATTCAAACATGGGCCTTCAGAATTACCATGCCCAGGTAAATCAATTGATAAAACATTAAAGTTTTTGTTTGAAAAAAATTGTTCAGTTAAAGACCAAACGATATGTGATAAACCACTTCCGTGCAAAAATACTATTGTGTCTTTAGAATTTTTTATACCTTGGCCAGCATCAGAAGCATAAACGCTTTTATTTTGTATAGTTACTTTCAATCAATTACCTAAAATTTTTTTCTAAGTTCAAATTTTTGAATTTTACCTGTAGAAGTTTTTGGTAATTCACAGAAAACGACCTGTTTTGGAACTTTAAAACCAGCCAAAGTTTCTTTACAAAAGCTTATTAATTCTTTCTCAGTAGTTGGTTTATCTTTAACCATCTCAATAAATGCACAAGGTACTTCTCCCCATTTTTCATCGGGTTTAGCTACCACAGCGGCAATTGATACTGAGGGATGTTTGGATAGAGTATTTTCTATTTCAATTGATGAAATATTTTCTCCACCAGAAATAATTATATCTTTTGATCTATCCTGTATTTTCACATATCCATCTGGATGCATCACTGCTAAGTCTCCAGAATGAAACCAACCACCAGCCATCGCTTTATTTGTAGCATCCTTATCCTTAAAATAACCCTTCATGACTACATTTCCTTTGATCATTATTTCACCAATCGTCTTTCCATCTTTTGGAACTTCAGTCATTGATTTTGGATCCATCACAGCAATCCCTTCTGTATTAGGATATCTAACTCCTTGTCTTGCTTTAATTTCGTTCTGTTTTTCCTCATTGAAGTCATTCCAAGCATCATTCCAAGCACATTGAGTTACGTGTCCATAAGTTTCGGTTAAACCATAAACATGCATAACTTCAAAACCAAGCTCTTTCATTTTTTTGAAAATTATACTTGGCGGTGGGGCTCCTGCGGTAAGCACATATACTTTTTGTTTTAATTTTTTTTTATCAGACTCTGGTGCACCAGTTATCATATTAAGTACAATGGGCGCTCCACCAAAGTGAGTGACATTATGTTTGTCTATTAACTCAAATATTTTTTTAACATCTATATTCCTTAAACAAATTGTTCTTCCATTTAACATAGGGATAGTCCAAGGATAACCCCATCCATTGCAATGGAACATTGGGACAATAGTTAAAAAATTAAGTCTGTTTGGCATGTTCCAAGCAACTGCACTGCCCGTGGACATTAAATATGACCCCCGATGATGGTAAACAACGCCTTTAGGGTTTCCAGTGGTTCCAGATGTATAGCTCAATGATATTGCTTGCCACTCATCCTCTGGCATTCTCCAGTCAAATTTTTCATCACCGGTATTTAAAAAACTTTCGTATTCTAGATCACCAATTTTTTCACATTTTGATTGGTCTGCATATTTATCATCTATATCAATAATTATAATTTTCCTTTTTAAAATGGTTAACGCTTTTTTAACTTCAATATGTAATTGTCTATCAACAACAAGAACTTTAGCATCACTATGTTCTAAAATATAAGCAATAGTTTTAGCATCTAATCTTATATTAATTGTATTTAAAACTGCACCAGTCATAGGAACAGAGTAATGTCCCTCAAAAATTTCAGGTGTGTTGAAAGCTAAAAATGAGACAGTATCTCCTTTTTTTATTCCAATTTTATTAAGGGCGCTAGCAAATTTAATAGTACGTTTGTAAATCTCAGCCCAAGTGTATTTACGATCTTCATAGACAATAGCTTCATAATCAGGATAAATCTCTTTTGCTCTCTTCAAAAAAGTCAAAGGGGTTAAAGGAACATAATTTGCGCTATTCTTATCTAAATTAGTATCGTAATGACTCATTTAATTGAATTTAAAATTCATAATATTGGAACTTCCAGAAATCGCTGATTTGTAATGTTGCTCAGCTCTTGGTAGAACTTTATCAAAATAAAACCTAGCAGTATCGATTTTGTCATCATAAAAGCTTTTATTTTCATTATAATCTTTAAAACTTACCTCTAGTACTTTTATCCATGCGTAAGCAATCGAAACAAATCCGAGAGTTTTAAGATAATCATTAGCAGCAGCACTTACATCATCTTTATCTGTTTTAGATTTATCAATCATCCAATCACTAAATTTTTTTAATATATCTAAATAATTATTAAAATCTGAAATGAATGGTCTTATTTTTTCGTTATTAGAATTACATTCATTTTTAACCTGGTCTAAAAATTTATTAATTACATTCCCGTTCTTATTTGATAATTTTCTAAAAACTAAATCGGCAGCTTGCACAGAATTTGTACCCTCGTAAATTGGTGTGATTCTATTATCCCTATACAACTGTTCTATTCCTTGATCTTTAGTATAACCATACCCACCATAAATTTGCATTGCATCACTAGTGATCTCCATTGCTAAATCTGTAAACAAAGATTTAACTACTGGAGTCATTAATGAGACATAGTCAGATGCCTCCTGCCGTGCTTTTTCATCTGGATGATATAGACTTACCTCAGTTTGTTGAGATAACCAAAAACATAAGGCTCTCTCGCCCTCAATAATAGATTTCATATTTAACAACGATCTTCTAATATCTGCATGCTCAATTATAAAATCAGCACCATTTTTAGATTTTGAATTATTCGACTTACCTTGCTTTCTTTCTTTTGCGTATGAAAGTGAGTTTTGATAAGCAATCTCTGATATACCTAAACCTTGTATCCCAACAACGATTCTCTCAAGATTCATCATTGTAAACATTGCACTCAAACCTTTTTCCTTATCACCAATCATGTAACCAGTTGCTTCATCAAAATTGAGAACACAAGTTGCTGATCCTTTAATTCCCATTTTTGTTTCGATAGAACCAGTTGATATTCCATTTCTTGGACCAACATTTCCATCTTCTTTTACAATAAACTTTGGAACTAAAAACAGGCTGATACCTTTAGTGCCAGCTGGAGAGTCATCGACTCTTGCTAAAACTAAATGGATAATATTTTCAGTTAAATCATGATCACCAGAGGTAATAAAAATTTTCTGACCAGTTAATTTGAATGTACCATCGGATTGTTTTTTAGCCTTTGTTTTTAATAGTCCTAAATCAGTACCACATACTGGCTCTGTTAAGCACATTGTTCCACTCCACTTACCTTCTACAATTTTTGGTAAATATTTATTTTTTATTTCGTCACTAGCATGATGATTAATACAATTATAAGCACCAATACTTAGTTCACTATAGAGTTTAAAGGAAAGGCTAGCAGAGGATAGCATTTCATCAAAAAATGCACTTACAGTTTTTGGCATACCTTGACCTCCATATTTTGGATCACATGATAAAGATGTCCAACCATCTTCAATATATTTTTTATAAGCCTCTTTGTAACCCGGAGGAGTTCTTACAACCCCATTTTCTAAAATTGCAGGATTTTCATCCCCAGCTTTAGCTAATGGTAAAATTAAATTTTGATTTATTTTTGCTGCTTCTTGTAAAATATCTTTTACTAAATCTGGTGTAACTTCTTTATATTTTTCCAATTCATTATACTCTTTGTTGTTTCTTAGTTTTTCAAAAAGAAACATCATATCTTCAACAGGTGCAGTATAAGTTGGCATAATTTGATTTTAAAATAATTAATTAATTATTGCAATTTTGAAATGATCGCATCACCCATTTGTGATGTAGTCACCTCTTTTGTACCTTTTGATAAAATATCTTTAGTTCTTAAACCATCATTTAACACATCTTGTACAGCTTTTTCCAGAGCTTCTGCTTCTTTATCTAAATCTAATGAATACCTCAAAGCCATAGCAAAACTTAAAATTGTAGCTATTGGATTAGCAATACTTTTACCAGCTATATCTGGAGCCGAACCATGAATAGGTTCATACATAGCCCTCATCTCTCCATCTTTATTTTTTGCACCTAAAGATGCAGAAGGCAAAAGGCCTAATGAACCAGTTAACATTGAGGCTTGGTCAGATAACATATCTCCAAACAAATTATCTGTTACAATTACGTCAAATTGCTTTGGATTTCTCAACAACTGCATAGCACAATTGTCTGCAAGCATATGATTTAATTCAACGTCTTTAAATTCTTTATCGTGTAATGTCTGAACCTCTTCTTTCCAAAGTTGGCCTGCTTCCATAACGTTTGATTTTTCGCAAGATGTCACTTTGTTTGATCTTTTTTTTGCTAAATCAAAGGCAACTCTAGCTACTCTTATAATCTCATTGCTTGTATAAGTATGAGTATTAATCCCTTTTCTTTCACCATTTTCTATTGGTTTAATTCCTCTAGGCTCACCAAAATATATTCCTCCTGTTAACTCTCTAACAATCATAATATCTAAACCTGAAACAATTTCAGGTTTTAATGTTGAGGCATCAACTAATTGTTTAAAACATATTGCTGGTCTCAAATTAGCAAATAGTTTTAATTCTTTTCTCAATTTTAAAAGTGCTCTCTCGGGTTTTTTAGAAAACTCAACATTATCCCACTTTGGTCCTCCTACAGCGCCTAACAAAACAACTGCACTTTCTAATGCCTTGTAAAAAACCTCATCTGTGATTGGTGTACCATGCTTATCGTAAGAGCATCCTCCCGCTAAATCTTCATCCATCTCAAAATCTAAAGATTTTTTATCATTGAACCAACTGATAATTTTTTTTACTTCACCAATAACTTCGGGTCCAATACCATCTCCAGGAAGTAATAATATCTTTCTTTTTTTTACCTTAATCACTTATAATCCATGGCTTAGAGCTTTTTAATTTTTGCTCAAAACTATTAATTTTATCAGACTTGTTTAAAGATAGTGCTATATCATCTAAACCTTCTAAAAGACATTTTTTTTTAAAGGAGTCTATTTTGAATTTAATTTCATTATTACCATAAACTATTTTTTCTTCTTTAAGGTCTACTGAAATTTCCTCTTTTCTATTAGCATATTCTGACAATTCTTTTATTTTTTCCTCATCAACTATAATTGGTAAAATTCCATTTTTAAAACAATTGTTATAAAAAATATCAGCAAAACTAGAGCTAATTACACATGTAATACCAAAATCTAATAATGCCCAAGGGGCGTGTTCTCTTGAGGATCCACAACCAAAGTTTTTTCCTGCTATAAGTATTTTTGAATTTGTAAATGGATTTTGATTTAATATAAAATCACTTATTTTATTTCCATTATCATCATACCTCATTTCAAAAAATAAATTTTTTCCTAGTCCAGTTCTTTTAATAGTTTTTAAAAACTGTTTTGGAATAATCATATCAGTATCGATATTTACTATTGGTAAATATGCTGGAATACTTTTTAAGGTGGAAAATTTTTGCATTAATTTTGATACTTTCTTACATCATCCAAATTTCCAGAAATTGCTGCTGCAGCTGCCATTCCCGGGCTCACGAGGTGTGTTCTTCCACCTCTACCTTGTCTTCCCTCAAAGTTTCTGTTTGATGTTGATGCACATCTTTGCTCTGGTTTTAATTTATCAGCATTCATTGCTAAACACATAGAACATCCTGGTTCTCTCCATTCAAAACCAGACTCTTCAAATATTTTATGTAAACCTTCTTGCTCTGCTTGTTCTTTCACTAAACCAGACCCTGGAACAACCATTGCATGAACATGAGAGGCAATTTTTTTATCTTTTAAAATCTTTGCTGCTTCTCTTAAATCCTCAATTCTTCCATTTGTGCAACTACCTATAAAAACCTTATCAATCTTAATATCTTTAGCAGCCATATCAGGTTTTAAACCCATATATTTTAGTGCTCTTTCAATAGAGTTTTTTCTATCTTTATCCTTTTCATTGTTTGGGTTTGGAACTTTGTCCTCAATAGTAATGACATCTTGAGGTGAAGTTCCCCAAGTAATCATTGGTGAAATTTCATTAGCTTGAAGACTTATTTCTTTGTCAAAATTTGCACCATCATCGGATTTTAAACTTCTCCAGTATGCTAAAGCTTTATCCCAATTTTCACCTTTAGGTGACATAGGTTTTCCCTTCAAATACTTGAAAATTTTTTCGTCTGGTGCAATCAAACCCGCTCTTGCTCCACCCTCTATAGTCATGTTGCATATAGTCATTCTTTGCTCAACACTCAATGATCTGATTAAATCACCAGCATACTCAATAACACATCCTGTTCCGCCTGCTGTCCCTATTTTTCCAATTATTTGTAAAATTACATCTTTTGATGTAACGCCTAACGGAAGTTTTCCATTAACATTTATTCTGAAATTTTTTGCTTTTTTTTGCACTAAAGTTTGTGTCGCTAGCACGTGTTCAACCTCTGAGGTACCTATTCCAAATGCCAAAGCACCAAACGCTCCATGTGTAGCTGTATGACTATCTCCACAAACTATAACTGTTCCAGGTTGAGTAAATCCTTGTTCAGGCCCAATTATATGAACTATACCTTGACGCTTATCCTCCATTCCAAAAAGTTGGATATCAAATTCCTTGCAATTCTTTTCTAATGTATCAACTTGAATTTTAGATTCTTTATCTGAAATACCGTTGGTTCTATCAGTTGTTGGGACGTTGTGATCTGCAACGGCCAATGTAAGCTTTGGGTGTCTTACTTTTCTTTTAGAATTTCGTAAACCTTCAAATGCTTGTGGACTAGTCACTTCATGAACGAGATGCCTATCAACAAATAATAAAGCTGTACCATCATCTTGCTGATCAACTAAGTGTTCTTTCCAAATTTTGTCGTAAAGGGTATTAGGCATTGAAAAAAAAATTATTTTTTTTCTGGAGAAGTTTCAAGTTTTTCTTCAGTTTTAGGTTTTGGTTCAACTTTGGCAGTTTCTTCTTTTTTTGGCTCTTTCTTAGGAGTTTCTTCTTTCTTAGCCTCTGCCTTAGTTATATCTTCTTTACTATTAGATTCTTCTGTTGAAACAGGAGCTAAATTTTCTTCAGTTACTGTTTCTGGTTTTACATCTATATCAATACCAATCTTCTTTCTTATTTTTTCAGCAATTCTAGCTGATTTACCAGTTCTGTCTCTTAAGTAATATAGTTTAGCTCTTCTAACTTTTCCTGAACGGATGACATTAATTGAGTCAATTACTGTACCAAATAGGGGGAATGTTCTCTCAACACCTTCACCAAAAGAAATCTTTCTTACAGTAAAAGAAGAATTTAAATCTCTACTTTTTTTTGCAATACATACTCCTTCAAAATACTGAATTCTCTCTTTTTTTCCCTCTGTTATTCTTACACCAACTTTTACAACATCACCTGGAAAGAATTTTGGAATCTTTTTTTCCGATAGAATTTTTTTTACATTATGTTGGTTTATTTCTTCAATCGTCTTCATTTAAATATTTATTAAGTTAATTCTTCTTATATTTTTGCCACAAATCTGGTCTTCGGACGCGTGTTATAGCCTCAGATTGAGATAAACGCCAGTCTTTAATTTTGCTATGATCCCCTGATAATAAGACATCTGGTACTGATTTTTCCTCCCAAATTTGAGGTTTTGTATATTGAGGATATTCTAAAAGACCATTTTCAAATGTTTCCTCAGAAGATGATTTATCATTACCTAAGACTCCAGGCAAAAGTCTTAACACACTATCAAGAACTACAAGAGCAGCTGTTTCCCCACCAGAAAGCACATAATCTCCTATACTTATTTCCTCAATATTTCTTGTTGATAATACTCTTTCATCAACACCTTCAAAATGTCCACAAATTAAAGTGAATGATTTTTCTTTTGATAAATCTTGAGCAAGTCTTTGATCAAATTTTTTACCTTTTGGTGAAAGATAAAAAATTCTTTCCCCATTTTGGGTATTATTATCAATTGATTTTGCTAATATATCTGGTTTTAACAGCATACCTGATCCACCGCCATATGGAGTATCATCGACAGTTTTGTGTTTATCTGTTGCTGCATCTCTTATATTTACTACATTAAGACTCCATAACTTTTTAGCCATTGCTTTTCCATATAGTCCTTTGTTTAACGGACCAGGGAAAATTTCTGGATAAAGTGTTAACACTTGTGTCTTTAACATAATTAAACCTTAAATTACTTTTTCTCCTCTTTTGGAGCTTCTGCTTTTGGAGCCTCTTCCTTTTTAGCTTCTGCTTTTGGAGCCTCTTCCTTTTTAGC